>JACRKQ010000051.1 GCA_016219705.1 Candidatus Saganbacteria bacterium
CCAAGATGATAAAGAATCATATGGCCAATATATTCACCTATCTAAAGCATCACATTACAAACGCAGTAGCCGAAGGTATCAATAGTAAAATCCAGCAAATCAAATCAGTTGCCAGAGGGTTTAGAAGCTTTGAAAATTACAGGGTAGCTATTCTTTTCCATTGCGGGAAACTATCCCTTTACCCACAATGATCCCGGAAGAACCGTTTATTTTAGGTAATTTTATTTGCCAGAAAATGCCCACCATCAACCCCATCAAAAAACAAGAGGTATTTTATTGTGAGATAAAAGCAGGGATTAGAGGGGTATTTAATGTGGGAAGGGACAGTTTATTCACAAGGAATTTTATTATGACGATGCTGAACCCGTCGCCATTTGGATATTGACACTTGGGGGGTGGCTGGGCCCCAGATATCCTAAAGGCAAAAAGGTCTTTAGCTGGGGAATAGAGAAATTATTGAGCTATTACGCTGTTGGAGAGTGGTTGGCAGCCAATAAAATAGATCCGGAAAAATTAAAGCGGTGGTTTGGGCCACCGGAAATGTGGGACCACAGCCGGCCTAATCAGCAGAAAAAACGCAAATATAAAGACTGGATGAAACCCTAAAAAACACGTTACCATCAATTGGAACAAGAACGCCTCTCCCTATTCCCTCGCCAACAACCCAGGAAGCCTTGTCCTTTTATAATTATGGGTAAATGTCAGCTCCATTCACAAATTTTACGTCGTGTATAGCGACAAATTTAATCCTTTATGCTATGATTTTTACATGCGACCAGCTGAAGGGGAAAAAATTCATTTTGAACTATTGAGGAATAAAACAGGTCAAGAACGCCTGAAAATGGCCCTTGATCTAAATGAATTGGTCAAAAAGATTGCCGCCGACGGGATCCGTTATCAACGGCCCAACATCTCACAAACAGAACTTAATAAACAATTGGCTTTGAGAATCAGACATGACTGATGAAGCCGTCTTAAAAGCGATTATTGCGAAATTAAACAAACTGCAAATCCCTTACGCGCTGACTGGCGGGCTAGCAGTTAGCTTTTACGGCGAACCCAGAAGCACTCACGATTTTGACCTGGTAATTCAAATTGCTGCTGGTGGGGGAATTGTCAAAAAACTACTCGCCAACTTCGCCCAAGATTTTTATATTAGTGAAGAAGGCATTATCGATGCCCTGCTTCATAGGACCATGTTTAATATTATCAGCCACGAGACCAGCCTTAAGATTGATCTATGGATAATGAAAGAAGATGAATATAACCGGACAGCCTTTGCTCGAAGAATTAAAACCTCTGTTTTAGATTTGGATTTATTTATCTTGTCAGCGGAAGATCTGATTTTAAGTAAATTACAATGGTATAAAGCCTCCGAAGTTGAAAAACACCTGAATGATGTTAAAAGAATAATAACTATACAAAAGGACAAGCTTGATTTTGTTTATTTAAATAATTGGGTGTCTAAATTAGCGGTAGGCGAAACACTTAAAAATTTGATTTAGGAGGGCAGAACTTCCCCGCATTTCACGTCGTGCCCTAAAGCAAAAGCGTAGGCCGACAGGCGTTTACTGCCGGCTTGTTGGACCTCGCAAAGGAGAAGCTGCCCCTCCCCGGTCGTCACCACAATCCCTTCATCTTTCATAACTGTCACAACCGTCCCGGCCGGATAATGTTGGCCGGACAAGTTAAAAGACAAGACTTTGGCGCAGAAGATTTTGAGCGGCTGATTTTTGTAAGTCGTATAGGCAGCTGGCCAGGGATTAAAGGCCCGGATTTGATTATTTATCGCCGTCGCCGATTTATGCCAATCGATTAAACCGTTCTCTTTTTCAATCGTCGGCGCATACGTCGCCTGCTGTTCGTCTTGCGGCTGATAAGTTGCGATCCCGTCTGTAATCTTTTCCAGCGCCGCCAACAAAAGTAGTCCGCCCGCCTCAAATAATTTACTGCTCAAAGTTATAGAATTATCATCTTCGTCAATTTTAACTTTTTGCTGTAATAAAATGTCGCCGGTATCTAAACCCTGGTTCATTTTCATGACGGTCATCCCCGTCTCTTTCTCACCCTTTAACAGCGCATATTGGATGGGGGCTGCTCCACGGTATTTTGGCAAAAGAGAGGCATGCAGATTTAAACAGCCATATTTAGGGATATCCAATAATTCCGTGGGAAGAATATTCCCGTAAGCCACAACCACAATTACTTCCGGCTGCAACGCTTTCAGCCAATCAAAAAATTCCTGATTATTTTTAATTCTCTCTGGCTGTTCAAATGATAATTTATGTTCGAGCGCTAATTGTTTCACTGGAGAAAAATCAATTTGCCTACCGCGTCCTTGGGGTCGATCAGGCTGGGTAACAACGCCAAGAATTTTGTGTCCCGCTTTGATCAGAACACCAAGCATATCTGCTGCTGGTTGAGGAGTGCCGAAGAAGATGAGTTTCACGCCGCCTCAATCAAGGAAATAATAAATTTCGCGAAGGGAATAATGTCTCCTTCCAATTGCCCCATCTGTAAAGCCTGGAAGTAAGCGTCTCTTGTATCAGCGATAATTGTTATCCATGGATAACCGGCAGCCGCCAAGCAATAATTCATTATCAGGCGGCCGCAACGGCCATTACCGTCAGTATAAGGATGTATCGTGACAAAATAATAATGCCCCAGAATCGCCATTTCATTGCGGATTTTTTCAAAACTTTTGTCTTTTAATTTTTTACCCAAAATAACCGCTTCTACTTCCTTTGGAGTTATATTGTAGCCCTCGATGGTCGTAGAATGGTAAACATCATATTTTTTTCGATCAACGGCAATTTTCAGGACATTGTCTAAAGAATGCTTTTTTAAGGTGGCAATCTTACTATCAAGTCCTTTTTCTATTCGCCGCATAAAGGAGGCCATCTCCTCTTCCTGCTTAATAATCCAAGGATTATTTTTCATTATCTGTAGATAGTATTCTCTTTAATTATTTTTTGCAACGCCAATACAAGATCATTTCGTCCCGCTGTTTTGGCAATCTTAATTAATTCTTTGGCAATTATCGGCTTCGGAGCGTCTGCATATAATATTTCCAAAATTCTTTTGTCAAACTTCATTCCTTTGATAAAAGATAAAAAACTCAACGCCTTCCTTTTATGTATGCTAAAAATGATTTTTTCAGGAATATCTATATAAACTAATTTATCCGTAATTTTCCAATCCTGCCTGGTTTTTTCCTTGAAATCAGGATCTGGCCGAATCTGCACTTTAAGGCCGAAGGATAAGGTAATTATGTAGTTAATTTTCCTTGCAGTTCTGATTTTTATTTGCCGCGGGATGGTTTCTTCCCCCAGATAAAGCGCCAGCGCCGACTCTTTTTCAATGGACCAAAGGTCATGCGGTGCCATAATCCTTCGGATTATCACCCAATACGATTGATAAAATAATGTTTCTGCGTCTTCTCCTTTGCTATTTTTCAGCAGGTATAGACCCCTTAAAATGGGAAAAATTAGCTGCTCTTTATGCAAGAGCTTGCGCACATATTCATTAGGAAAATCCTTGCCTTTTAACACTCGCTGGTTGTTTTGTATTTTACCTTTCCAGAATTTTAATGTTTTGCTGATAATTTTTGGCGTTTTTCCCATAATCATCCTTTTAATATTTTATATACATTTATCGCATATATTTTATATAGATTATAGCAATAACAAGATAAAAGTCAATACTACTGTTCCAACTGCGTTTTTTAGTGGGTACTGGCTGAAAAGTGAAATTTTAGGCAAAAAGTGACGATATTATAGTATGGGCAAGGCAACCGTCTATTCATTGAAAAATATTGCCCAAAAAAATGGAGGGGCGCATGACATCGATGCTTGATCTGTTTCCAATTAGACATCCGAATAAGATTCCTGTCGTCAGAGTTTTTGCCCGAGACGCAAGAACAGGGAAAAGGACTAGCGTCCCTGTTTCTCTCTCTTTACGTTTCCCCGGTGTTACCAAAGAAACGGCTCGGCAACCACTTGGCTTTGAAAGAGTCTTAATTATGGACCGAGATCAGATTCCCCATTCATATAAAGGGGCGGGACAAAGAGATGAACTGAACACATGTTTTAGCAGAAGTGGCGCTGCCGAAATAACAGACCGCGGAGAAATCCTAAAACCTTTTGGCATAAACATAAATCCAATCGCCACCACTCACCTTCTTATAGGTGGAGCTGACTATAATTCCATTAAATTGGAATTTTGTCAAAATCAAAGCTTGCTAAGAATGCTTAGAAGAATTGGCGCTTCCCCCAAAAACCTCCCCACACCAATAGCAATTTACACCCTAACCAGATTCCCGGTGATTCATCCAGATGGCAAAATTGAATATATTCCAACAGAAAGCTATTTTATGAATCCAAAATATTTCACCTCTCAACAAAAGCTAGCAATATTAAATTATCTTTCAACCCAGGCATCCGCAGAATGTCAGAGAATCGCGGCTCAAACCAAAAAACACCTTGATAAAAATAATCGCCGAGCGGCGCGCTTATTTGCAGAATTATACAAGCCGGTTGTTTATGAATACGCGGGCAGCACTGCTCCTCGCATAGGACAACTGGCCGAAATCATTTTTAATGATGGGGGAACGTTACGAGACACATTAATTGAACAAGGAAAAATCCCGGAATCAGCGGTATATTTAGCTGGAACAAGAGTGCGGTCAGGCCAAGGCATATCTTTTGAAATTTACGAGCCAACTATGCATATCGAACCGGGGCGCGGCCTGGAACAGGTTAATAACCATGACATAAAAGAAGTGCTCGATAAAATGATTACAGAATTATATCGGTCGGCTGGTTTAGATATTGTTCCTCCCCCAAAAACCTCACAAGATTTATCTACAACGAAAGGCCGGCTCAAATATCTCAAAGAAATAAGAGCGCTAAATTCAGAAGCGGCGAGAATTTTGAGTCAGATATTCTGCGAACGGGCTGCCACTCAACTGGGAACAATTCATGGCAGCGGGGGTCATGCGGGAGGAGCCGCTCATTTAGTGGAAACAGGCTGCCTACACTTTAGCTTTACTGACGCGGGCGGTCTATATTACATAATGAAGAACGAGTTTTCCAGCTGCATACATAATACTGATAAATGGCACAAAAAAGATGGTGATAAATGGTTGGAAGAAGCCCCTCCACCAGGAGCTAAGCTTACATTGATAAGAATAGCTAATGAAGGGGGCGGAACAATAAATCTTGGCCCAAACGGCGGCGGGTCAACTCGTCAGGATAACGTCAGTATTGCAGGGCTAGCCGATTTCGATACCCTCTGCCTGCAGGGAGAGGATCCGGAAATTGAGACACTAATTCCTCTCCATTCCAACGTACTTACTAATTCAACAAAAAGAAAAAATATTTTAAGATATTTTTATTTAAAGTCAAAGCAACAAGCTGATTTAGGCTTGCTCTTTTGGAATAAACCCCGTCGCACTTTTTTTCCATCGGCTGGAACTTTTATTCATTTTATTGCTTTGACGGGGGGGGATTTGCAAGACTATTTTGCGTTTAAAGATCAATTTTTTGCCACTTATAAAAAATGGCACGGTAAAGCAAGAAGGAGCTTGGCTCCAACCTGGCTTAAAGCGGCTGAAAGAGCCAATGTTTCCTTGTCACCTAGTATTAATTATTTTCAACAAACCGATCAGGAAAGCGCTTATGAAAAAAGGACTGCTGCTGCCTGGCTATAGTTTCTTTAAATCAACGTCTCTCTGGGTTCTTTACTGGCCGCGACGTGTTTGATGCCCTCGACTAATACGATCCTTTCTTGTTATAATCATAGCAGATGTTAAAAGAAAACAAACAAACAACCATTAAGCCGCCGGTAACAGCCAAACTTCTTCGGGAAATTGTTCGCCGTATCGTGGCAAAAATCAATCCCGAAAAAATAATTTTGTTTGGATCGCACGCTTACGGCCACCCAAACTCAGACAGCGATCTAGATTTATTAATCATAAAAAAAACAAAATTATCGGTAAGCAAAAGATTTGGTGTCGTTAGTGATGCTCTTTATCCGCGTTTGATTCCCATGGATTTTATTGTCAGAACCCCAGAAGAAATCAAAAAACGTTTGGCAGGTTTCGATCCTTTTGTAAAAGAAGTAATCGGTCGCGGTAAAGTTTTATATGAAAGCAGACTCGACCCATATTAAGAAAGAGATTGGGTTTGGCTCATTGATTTTCTAAATCAACGTTTCTTTGGGCTCTTTATTCGCCGCCACGTGCTTAATTGTGCTTGGGTCCTCAACCCGATCGATAAAAACAAAGCCGTCCAGATGATCAATTTCGTGCTGTAATACCGTCGCCATTAGACCTTCCGCCGCAATTTCTACTGGCTGATTATCAAGATCAAGCCCTTTAACAACCACGCAATCAGCGCGGGTAACAGGAGCTTCAACTCCAGGCAGAGATAAGCAACCTTCTACATATTCCCGCTTACCTTTTTTATTGACCAGTTTTGGGTTGGCTAAAATAATTTCGCCGGCGCCAATATCGGCAACAATGAGACGCAGCAATTCCCCCACCTGCGGCCCCGCCAAACCCACCCCCGGCACCGCGTGCATGGTTTCCATCATGTCATTGGCTAGTTTGCGAATTTCTGGCGTTACTCGCTTGATCGCCTTGGCTTTCTTACGCAGAAGAGGACTGGGAAAACGGACAATTTTGCGCTTCATATAAGCATTATAGCGGATATATTTTTTGTTGAAAAGCGAGTAACCGTAGTTGTACCCCGCAGCCCTGGCAATAAAATTGCTATCAGACCATTATGAGAAATTTAGTTCTATTAGAAAAAATTGACAGTAAAATCTATCTTATCCGCGGACAAAAAGTTATGTTTGATTACGACCTAGCATTTTTATATAACATTGAAACAAAACAACTAAAAAGACAGGTTAAAAGAAACATAAAAAGATTTCCTACCGATTTTATGTTTCAACTCACTAAGCAAGAAATCCTGAGGTGCCATTTTGGCACCTCAAGTTACGGTGGTCGACGCCATTTGCCAATGGTTTTTACAGAACAAGGCATAGCGATGCTTTCTTCGGTGTTAAATTCAGAAAGAGCGATACAAGTAAATATTCAAATTATGAGAACTTTTACCAAACTGCGAAAAATGCTGTTTTCCAATGAAAAACTTAAAAGAAAAATCGAAGAAAGGGAAAGCAACTATGACCATCAGTTCAAAGTCGTCTTTGACGCTATTAAAGCCCTAATGGAAATGCCTGCACAAAAGAAAGAGAAAATTGGATTTCTAAGGTAATTGATTTTAGTTTATCTGCCCCAAGATCATAAAGTAAGAACTGGTCACAAATTTGTGACCACCTAACCCTAACCACTTAACCATACCGGCTTCATAACCATAACCCATTTTATATGCTAAAATATAATGATAAGGGGAGCATCTCGACAAGTCGATACTGAGAACTCCGGAAGGAACCGGATGAGCTTATGAACCTGATCAGGGTAATACTTGTCTGCCGAAGGCATGACCTGCGGAGGGAAAAATGCAAACTGCTCATCAAGTCTATGTTGTCTCTGATTCTGTTAAAGTTTTAATCAAAGCCGTCAATGATGGGGCCGCAACCATCCAACTTCGTGATAAATCTAGTGATCAAGAAACAATCAGTCAAAAAGCCAAAGAACTGGTTAATTACAAAGTCAAAAAAGATTTCACTTTTATTCTCAATGACGACCCTGCCCTGGCAGTTGAAGTCGGGGCCGATGGCGTCCATATCGGCCAGGATTTTCCGACGCAAAAAGCCAGAAAAATCATCGGCCCTGATCGAATTCTGGGCAAATCGACCCACTCGCTGGAGCAAGGCCTCGCCGCCCAAGCTGAAGGAGCAAATTACATTTCGGTTGGACCGGTTTTTCCGACGCCAACCAAACCAGGCCGGCCGGCCGTTGGCCTCGAATATGTGCAACTTGCCGCTGCCAATATTAAAATCCTCTTCGTCGTTATTGGCGGGATTGATTTAACTAATGTTGATGAGGTTGTTAAAGCGGGGGCAAAGTGGATTGGAGTGGTCCGGGCGGCGGAGCAAGTGGCAGCGCTTTTAGAAAGGCTAAAAAAGTTAAAACGTTGAAACGTTAAAAAGGCTGAAAGTCCTTTTAGCCTTTTTAGCCCTTTGCCCTTTTGCTCATTATGGGCCTTTATGGGCCCTTTTCCTACAGCAAACTAATTGGATCAACATCGACAGTAACTTTAAGCGTCATTGGCAAAACCAACCGCATTAAACTCTCTTTTAACGCTTGCCGAATCGTCTCTACTTTTCTCCCTTTTAACATTATCTGAAAACGGTAAGATCCCCGCAGTTTCGCAAACGTCGCCGGGACCGGCCCCAAAACCTGCCCGGGAGCCAGCCTTTTATTTAAAAATTGCGCTAGACTATTGGCAATATTATCAACCTGCGACGAAACTATCCCGCTCAAAACAATATTTATTAAATGAGTGAAAGGCGGATAAGCTAATTCTTCTCGATGTTTAATTTCCTGACGATAAAACGCTTCGTAATCATGTTGGGCCGCCGTCTGTATCGCGTAATGATTAGGATTATAGGTTTGGATAATAACCTTACCGGGAAGATGATGCCGCCCGGCTCGCCCTGCCACTTGCGTCAATAATTGAAACGTCCGTTCCGCCGCTCTAAACTCCGGCAAATTTAACGCTGTATCAGCCGCGACCACGCCAACTAAAGTAACGTTAGCAACGTCCATCCCTTTAGTCACCATCTGCGTCCCAATCAAAACGTCGGCTTTCCCGGCGGCAAACGTATCCAGTAACGCGGTGTGATCGCCGCGCTTCGTCACACTATCGCGGTCGTAGCGGAGAATTCTGACTGCGGGCCAGAGCTCCGCCACTTCCTGTTCAATCCGTTGCGTCCCAAGGCCAAAGTAATTAATAGCGACCGCATTACAGCGCGAACATGACGTTGGCGCCGGGACTCCCCGTCCACAGTGATTACAACGTAAGATTTTCTCGTCTTGATAATAAACAAGCGGAACCCCACAGCGTTCACATTCAACCGTCTGCCCGCAATCGCGACACATGATGAAAGTGAAAAATCCCCGACGATTAATGAACAAAATGGCTTGCTCGTGACGCTCAAACGTCGCTTTCAATTCTTCGCGCAGCAAAGGAGATAAAACTCGCTCTTTTTCATGGCGCATATCAACGATGGTTACCGGTGGCAACGGCCGGGAATCAATGCGATCGGGTAAATTTAATTTTTCATATTCTCCTTTTTCCGCCGCGTAATAAGTTTCAATCGAGGGAGTCGCTGAACCCAACACAACAACAGCTTTATTAAGTTCTGCCAGCTTAGCCGCCACTTCGCGCACATGATAACGCGGATTTTTTTCTGATTTATAAGTCTGTTCATATTCTTCGTCAATAATTATTAAACCCAAATCTTTTAACGGCGCAAAAATTGCCGATCGCGCACCTAAAATCAGCTTGGCCTGATCGGTCGCAATCCGCTGCCACTGATGGGCCCGTTGTTTCGGCGTCAAATCACTGTGCAGTAAAGCAACTCGGCCAGAAAAATGCTGACAGAAACGCGTTACTAATTGTGAAGTTAAGCCAATTTCCGGCACCAGAATTATGGCGGTCCGGCCAGAATCCAGAGCTTTTTGACTGGCCCGTAAATACACCTCTGTCTTACCGGAACCTGTCACTCCAAACAGCAGAAATTTTTTATTTTCTCCCGCCTCGATCGCCGCTTCTATTTTTTCTAACGCGCTACTTTGTTCATTATTCAATTTCAGCCAAGCCGCCTGCTCTGACGAGGCAAAATCAGCCAGGGCATCTTTGATTTTTGATTTTCTCTTTAGCGGTAACCCGGCTCGCGCCACATCTTTGATTCCGCCAGGCGGCAAGGTCAGTTTTAACGCCGTGATTAAAAAAGAATCATAATAGTCGGCTAACCACTTAGCCAAGATTACTTCTTTTTCCGTAAATAACGGCTCATCCCAAGTTATTTTATTAATCGGTTTGGTGAGAATAACCGGTGTCGTCTCCGAGAAACCAACGACGTAACCAAAGGTCAAGCGCCGGCCAAAAGGGACCAGAACCTGCTGGCCAATTTTCAGCTCCGCAGACAATTCGGCAGGAATTGAATAGTGCAGCGGCTGGGTAAAATTGCGGGTTGGTTTATCGAGGAGGATTTCGGCATACATATTATATTTTATATTGCATTATACATTAATTAGTCATTAGGCATTAGTCATTAGTCATTTGGTTATAGCATCGCTTGAACGCGATCGAGGATTAAATTAGCCGCTGTAGTTTTTGTCTGCTTGGGCAGATTGTCAATTTTACCAGCCCGATTAATGAGAGAAAATTTAATCTCATCGCTATCAAAAGTGGCAGGTTCGTTGGCCACAATTAAGTCTAAGTCTTTCGCTTTCAGTTTAGCCTTCGCATTTTTTATCAGATCGTCTGTCTCCAACGCAAATCCGACTAGAATTTTATTTTTTCGGTCTTTTTGCTGGGCAATAATTTGCAATATATCTTGGGTTGATTTTAATGTTAAACTAAGTTTATTGTTGTTCCTTTTTATTTTTTTTAATTTTATTTCGTCATTCGTAATTGGCAATTCGTCATTACGAGTAAAATCCCCCACCGCCGCCGCCATAACGATTGCATCCGCATCTTTTTGCTTTGCTAATACGGCCTCCATCATCTCCGCCGCCGATTCAACTTTAATCATTTCAACGTCAGCCGGTACTGGCAAATACGTCGGCCCGCTTACAAGCGTAACCTTTGCTCCCCGGGCCCGTGCCGCTCGAGCTAACGCATAGCCCATCTTTCCAGACGAACGATTACTGATGTAGCGAACAGGATCGATCGCTTCGCGCGTTCCACCGGCCGTGATTAAGATATTTTTTCCTTCGAGATCAAATTTCTCGGCGAACAATTTTATCGTTGCTTCAATAATTTCCTCCGGCTCCGACATCCGGCCAATATCATCATCGCCGCAGGCTAAATGACCTGCTTCTGGCCCAATTATCCGCCATTTTAACTCTTTTAACTTTTTTCCGCCGGAGGCGGATCCGCCTATGGCGGAAACATTTTTTCTTACTATAGGATTGCGCCACATTTCACAATTCATCGCCGGGGCGATCAATTTTGGCGCCGTTATTGACAAGGCCAGTGTTGTTAAAGCGTCGTCGCCAATCCCGTGGGCCAGTTTTCCAATAACATTGGCTGTGGCGGGAGCAATAATGAGCAAGTCGGCCATTTTTGCCAGAGCAATATGCGGGACAGGCATGGCAGAGAACTCCGGGGCAAAGAGATCAACCAGGACAGGATTGCAGGAAAGGGTGCGAAAAGTTTGGGGCGTAATTAATTGGGTCGCCGACCTGGTCATTACCACCCAGACATCAGCGCCTAATTTTTTTAAGCGAGAAACGATCTCACAGGCTTTGTAAGCCGCGATACTGCTGGAAACTCCCAAAATTATAGTCTTGCCAGCCAGCATGGCAGCTATTTTTTCTCTTTTTTCGCTTTAACCGCGCCAGCGGGTTTGCTCTTTTTCTCTTTGGCCAGGCGGGTGGTCGCCGACGGCGCTTCTTCTTCATGCACGAGCAATTCCTGCGGTTTTTGGGAAGGCCCGCTTAAAATCTTGATTTTGATCTTGTCAGCGGCCAGCTCACGCAGAGCCGTGATGACCGGATTATTGGGATCAAAATTATTGATATAGGGCAATGATCCATCAACCAGCTGTCTGGCCCGGCTGGCTGCGGCATTGGTCAATAAAAATTTATTTTTTGCCTTGGTCAGAAGATTGTCAATATTTAATTCGTTCAATTTAGCAACGTCCTTTCTTTTTCTACATTTATAATGGCCTTGATTTTTTCGGCCGCCGATTCGACTTTATCATTAACGACAATGTAATCATATTTTTCCATGACCTGCAGTTCAGCAATGGCCGCTCGCAAGCGATAATTGACCACTTCCTCCTCCTCTGTCTTTCTCTTTTTCAGCCGGAAAGCCAGGATATCCACCGATGGCGGAATCAGAAAAATAAAAACTGCCGCCGCGCTCATCTTACCCGATTCGACTAATTGTTTTAGCGCCGCCGCCCCTTGGACATCCACCTCGCAAACCAAGACCTTGCCTTTGGCCAACTGATCTTTTAACTCATCAACTAATGTGCCGTAATAATAACCGTGGACTTTAGCCCACTCCAAAAATTCATGCTTTTTGACTTTTTTATCGAATTCCGCCTGCGTAATGAAATAATAATGTTCACCGTGCGTCTCTCCCGGCCGCGGCGGACGAGTGGTTGCTGAAACCGACAACCGTAATTCTTTATTAAGCTTCAAAAGCCTTCTGACCACCGTTGATTTTCCCACCCCGGAGGGGCCGGAAACAACAACTAACAAGCCGTGCTTTCTCTTTGTTTTCTTGGTCATTAGGACTGCTTAATTTTATCATGGATCACTTGACAAATCAATCCGCGGCCGGTATATTTCTGTGAGTTGCGTAATGCAATAGGAGGTTTGTATGAAAAAAGGTCTTATCAGCTTGTTATTGTTGGCTCTTTGCGCTTCTCTGACTCTCGCTTTGCCATCGGGTTCCGCGCCTTATGGTGTTGGCGCCAAGTATGCTGCCATGGGCGGCGCCGGCTCCGCCATTGCCGACGATCTCTCCTGCGTTTATTATAATCCGGCGGGGATTATGAAAACGGGTAATTTCGAATTGAAACTTGGCGCGGGCGCCGCCGCCGAAGGCTTATCCGATATGATTAACCTCCTTTCCAAGGCCAGCAGTCCCGCTAAATTTCTGTCTGATAACTATAGTAAAAGCTTAGCCATTAATGGGAGCCTTAGTTCTCTGGTCAGCCTTAATATAGGTAAAATTGGTTTGAGCATCCTGCCAATCGGTTCACTCTCCGTCAGCAAAGCGGCCAATACAATCGCCGGGACCGTCACAGCGGGATTAAACACTGAAGCGCTTTTAACCATGGGATATAACTGGTCACTTCCTATGCTGCCGATTGCCAGCTTGGATGTGGGATTGAATGTTAAATCCGCTAACAGCATCGCCGCCATAAGCGCTGGAACTGCCAGCGGGACCACGTTTGCAACGTCTGACATAATAACTAATTACTCCGGCATCGGTTTTGACGTTGGGGCGCGCGGGGAACTTAATACCTTTGTTGTCCCTCTCTCTGTAGCAGTTGTTTTGAAAGATATTGGTGAAACACTGAAAGGGAAAGTTAAGACTGTGTCGACAAATTATGATTCCAGCGGCGCGCAAACTTCACAAATCTCGACAGAAACCGATGCGGCTGATTATACATCGCCGCAAACCCTGGTCCTTGGCTTCTCAACGACTATTCCCGGCATCGGGGTAAAAGTCGCGCTTGATTTGGATTCTGTTTCCGGCACCGGCGGCTCTTATTCTCTCACTCACCTGGGAGTTGAATATCCAATGATGGGATTGATCGCTCTGCGGGCCGGGATGGTCTCCGGCGGCCCTGGCGGCGGCATCTCCCAAACAACTGTCGGCGCGGGCTTATTAGGCATCTTGAACGTGGCAATGATTACGGATAATAATAATAACAAGAATAATTCAACCGTTGTGGATTTTGGCCTCGCGTTTTAAAAATTTCCTAATATTAATCTGCCTGGCCTTATTGGCGACGGCGGCGTCTGCTCGCCTGCCGAACTGGCAGGCGTTTTTACCCGCAGACTGGTTTGGTCCGCTTTATGAACAGATCAAGACGGAAACGATCAAAGGCCTGAAAGCTAATTTTCAGGCCGACGTTAAAATTGGCAGGACTTCCGGCCGGATCATCGGCCAGGTAGTTTTTGATGATGTCCAAATTCCCGGCTATGCCGCAGTCAAACAGGTTAAAATTAATTATGACTTAATCCGTTTTGCTCTGTCCCGCGATATCGTCCCGGCCATCACCAAAATCACGGTCATTGACGGTAATTTTAAAATCAGCCGCGAGAAAAACGGCAAACTTAATGTTGAATCTCTATTGCTCCCCATCCAGCCCAATGCCCCCCCGCCGCCAGTTTTCCGTTCCATCATTTATTTCCAAAACTGTCAGGCCGATTATCATGATAAAACAGGTTTTCGCCCGAATTTTACCGGTTTTTCCTGGTCGAGCGGCCCGTTCAATGGCCGGGTTGATTTTCGCAAAACAGACAGAATTATTTACGATCTGGCCGGCCGGCTCTCCCCGACAAGCCGAGCCAAAGATTTTCATTTTACCGGCGCAACCAACTTGAAAAACAATCAATCAATACTGACACTGATTGCCGATAAACTGCCAATTAATCCCTGGGCCAATTACATTATTCCTTTAGAGCAAATTAATTTAACTTCCGGCGAAGCCGATCTCGTTTTAAATCTCGGCCCGCCACGGCGGGCAGGCCCGCCAAAGGTTCAAGGCTGGCCGGTCGGGCTAACGTTAACCGCTACTATCCGCCAGGTTAACGGTAAACTCTGGAATATTCCTTTTGAACAGGCCAATGGCCGGTTAATATTAGTCAATGAAACCCTTACTTTACATTCAATAAAACTTCTAACTAACAATCTCCCATTGGTTCTCTCTGGTAAATTAATCGGTGATCAGAAGGGGGAGATATTGGCTCTGATTAACCAGGGAGATGTTTCTGTCAATTTTAAATTGGATCACGGCCGTTTGCAATTAAGCGCTGATTTTCAGCAGCTCCCCTTAAACAACCTGGTTCAAAATTCCCCCGGCATTATCGGCCAGGCAACAGGGAAATTACGCCTGACCGGCCCGTTGCATGATTTGCAGGGCGACTTGTGGGCAGACCTTAATGGAGCTCAATTTTTTGGTCAGCCTGTAAACCGGCTGCAGTCGGCTTTCGCCGTCAAAAACAAGGAACTATTTTTGGACCGATTGGTCATCGCCTCGCCTAACGCCGCTTTTAATGCTGTCGGCAAAATCAGCCGCAACCTGGTTTTTGAGTGTCAAGCCGAGTCCAGCGGTTTTTATCTCTCCGGCAATAATTGGTTTGGCCAATCTTTCGCCCAGGTCGACCAGTTCCAGGGGCGTATTGGCGGCACGTTTAATGACGCCTTCTTTGCCGCGCCGCTGAAGAATTTATCCGCTAACGGGGCGATCAAATTGAGCGCAGGCCAGCTGGGAGATCAAACCTTCGATCTGGCCCAGGGTCGGCTCTCTTTTGAAGCTGGTAAGCTCGATATAGAAGATATCCTTATCGCTAAAGACCAATCCATCTTGACCATCGCTGGCCAATGGCAAGACCAGGAGATGAATTTCTTAAAAGGCCGACTCACGACACCGGGCTCTAAATTTGATTTTTCCTTTAACCGAAAAAATCAGCTGCTGCAGGGGGAAGCCAACGGCATGATCGATCTCGATGAATTTCGTTATTTAACTGCCCGGTATGGCAATATTAGCGGGCAACTCGGATTAGGCTTGACCCTGACCGGCGCCAGTAAATCTCCGGCCATCAATGTCGGCTTTTGGCTGGACCATCCGCGTTTTAATCAGATAACTTTTGAAGCCGCTTCCGGTAATTTGATCTATCAGGATAATTGGCTGACAATTCTTTCCCCCTTAAGACTCCTTAACGGTTCTTTTTTTTACGATCTTTCCGGCCAGATTAATTGCGCTCCGCTCCTCACCGGCTCTCCTGAAGCCATCAACCTCAACTTGGAAGTAAAAACCAGCGCGGCTGATGTCGGAAAGACTGTCGCGCTTGCCCAACAAATCCGAACGATGTTCGCTTCCAAAACGGCTTTAACTAATGCCAAAACAGTGATTAATCTTGATGATTTAACATTCTCTTCATTCCAAAAAGCGGAAAATATTCCCTTCCCAACAATTGTTGGGTCGCCAACTAATGTTAGTCTGCCAGTCCGGGGCCAGCTTCAGGGGAACCTTTCAGTTTCCGGAAATATTGCAAATTTATCAGGAATCTTTTCTGCCAAAGTGAAACAGGGAGCCTGGCAAAATTTTGCTATTGACCAATTGGAATTGGCCGGCAGTTTCGATAACAAAATAATAAGGCTTGGTCGTTTGTCCATTAAAGCTGACCGCGGGGAACTTGTCGGCCAGGGGGAGATCGGCTTTGATAATATTATCGCGGTCGGAATTACTTGCGAGAGCTTTCCCTTAAGTGTTTTACGATTAGTTTCTGATCATGATTTTACCGGTAATTTTAATCTTACTGGCCGGCTCTCCGGACAGCTCTCCAACCCCGATCTCTGGGTGAATGCCTCGAGCAAAAAGATTGTTCTCGCCGGCCTCCCCTTTGATCGCGGAACGATACAATTGACCAGGCAGGCTGATAAAATTAATATTAAGGAATTGACCCTTTTTGACCACCAACAACTTTCACAAGCGGCTGGAACTATCAATTTAGCGCCCGAAGGCAAAATTAACCTTCAAGCCAGGTTAGTCAATAATGCTTTGGGCCTGTTTAACTTTGTCACACCGGATGTCCGCTGGCTGGACGGTCGCGGGACCGCTTCCCTGGAAATAATCGGGACTTTAGACCGGCCGGACATCAACGGTCGAATTTCCGTCAACAATGCTGCAGTCTATGCCCATTTGATTGACGCGAAAATCAATAACCTCTCCGGAGAAGCGGTAATTGATAAGAGCCAGGTAAAAATTAGCGGCTTGACCGGCCTCTGGCAGGGAAAGAGCTCGAGAAATTATCCCAACTTTTTAGGCCTGGCCGGGACAGTCGATATTTATTCTGATTCTTTTTTTCTCAATTTGGCCTTAAGTCCTTCACTGCTTTACGTCGATCTCCCGACTTATTCCGGCTCGATTAAAATAGAGAGAGCGGCCTTAACCGGTCCCCTGGCTTTCGATTTAAGCCGGGGCCCGTTGCTCGAAGGACAGGCTGAAATTAATAATTTCATCATCTCCTTATCAAATAATTTCGATCCGACAAAAACCTCTTTTCCCTTGCGCCTGGCGCTGGATTTAAGATTGGATAAAAATGTCTATGCTGCCATGGGCAATGTCGGCTCCCTTGACAATTATATTTTGATGAATCTGGGAATCACCTCCCAGCAATTGCATGTAGCGGGAGATTTGAAGTCACCAACCCTGCAAGGTCAAGTCTGGCTGCAGCGCGGCACGGTCACCATCTTCAATCGGGAATTTACCCTACTGAACCCGGAGATGCAAAAACAATATTATCCCTATAATCCCGAAAAGGTCATTGATAATACTGCGACTTTTTCCGGCGAACCGGGAGAAGCCGGCTTGCGGCCGGAAATAGCCCTGGTCGCAAAAGTTGATGTGGAGAATAATGAAACCGAGAACAATCTTTCTGTGACAAAAAAAATTATCATCCTTTCCCGCTTAAGCGGCCGGCTGGGATCAACCGATAAGCTGACCGGCTTAAAAGTTGATTTTAGCGGTTTTGCCGCTGATCCCAACCCGCGCCCGGCCCACTACAGCGACCAGGAGATAAAAGCCATGCTGCTGCCTGATTTTATTAAGTCCCTGGCCAGTCCCGGCAAAGGCGGGGTTAACACGAATGTTGTCATTGCTGATTATTTGACCAGCCAATTACAAACGGCTGTTTTTCGCGGCCTGGAACGCCAACTGGAACAGCGTCTTGGCCTGGAGAGTTTGACCTTGGAATATAATTTTGGCAAAAACATCCGGCAGACGCTGGGTATTGACGACCAAAAATCCCTGGAAGGAGATAAACCAGACTTGAAAGTCGGCTTTGCCAAAGGTCTCTTTGATAAATTTTATATTAATGTTAATTACACCCAGTTTTCCCAACTTCGCAACCAAGCTCAAAATCCAACCCAGCAGGTTTTCAATTACCAGGTAACCTATAAATTAAACCCTATTTGGTCTATAATATATTATCGTGAGCCAATCAGCCTTCAGGAACTGACTTCCGGCTATCAAAAAGTTACGTTAAAAGCCGGCTTATCGTTCTGGTAAGCCCGCCACAGGCAGGGTAAAGAAAGGAAAATAAAAATGTTTAATTTAAAGGCTTTATTAAGTATAACGCTCATGGTCTCTTCATTTCTCGTCACCGGCCAGGCCTCCGCCCAAATTTTGCAGACTAAAGCCCAAAGTCCGGGAACGGTGGAAGTTGCGTCATTAATTACGGCGGTTGCGGTCCGCGGCAATAATACAATTGAGAGTAAAAAAATCCTCGACGTTATTTTTAGCCGGGCGGGAGAAGCGATTAACCAGGAAAAACTCCGCGCTGATTTAAAAGCTGTCCATGGCCTTGGTTTTTTCTCTGATACGTCGCTCTCTTTTGAGGCTTTTAACAAAGGAACGCGGCTGGTTTTTGTGGTCGCGGAAAACCCGCGCATTGATAATATTATTATTGAAGGCAACACGGTTTACGCGACGGCGGAAATACTTTCCTGGCTCAAGACCAAAACCGGCCAATTGCTTAATTATCCTGATATGCAGGGCGATATTGAAAAAATCAACACTCGCTATAAAACTGACGGTTATCTTCTGGCCCGGGTAGCCGACGTCAATACCGACGATAAATCTGGCCGGCTCCGTTTCAAGATAATTGAAGGACAGGTTGAATCAATTGGTTTGGAAGGCAACGATATCACTCATGATAATGTTATCCTGCGTGAATTAAAAACTCGCCCCGGCGCCGTCCTCAACGAAAAAAAACTTAAAGCCGACCTGCGCCGCGTCTTTAATTTGGGGTTTTTCTCCGAGGTGACGCCGGCTTTTGAGCCGGGGACAAAACCTGACAAAGTTGTCCTTGGGTTGAAGATCAAGGAGACACGGACCAGCACTATTAATTTTGGCGGCGGTTACGGCGAGCGCGACGGATGGTTCGGTTTTATCGACCTGTCAATCAATAATCTGCTCGGCACCGCCCAGGGCTTGATGATCCGCGGCCAGAACGGCCAGGCGCTGGCCACTTACCAATTTAAATATACCAACCCTTGGTTCATTCCGGAAAGATTAGGCGACCATGCCGCGTTTACTTTCCGCCGCTGGCTGACCATCGGCCGGGATATTTATCTATCGGATCAAAACGCAGTTTATAACGGCTTTGATCTTTCGCTGGGCAAACCCTTGACTGATTATTTTAATATCGCCTGGACACTGGGGAGCGAATTGGTCACGCCGCATAATACATCCAGTTTTGAATCTTATCAATCAGACACGATCGGGTTAACCTTGTCTTATGATACTCGCGATTTCTGGCTCAATCCCAAAGAAGGGCGCTATTATTCACTGGCGTTTAAAAATGGCTGGAAAAATACCAGCGGGACGCTGTCAAATTTCTTTAAAACCGGGCTCGACTTAAATCATTATTATCCTTTATTCGATTCCCAGGTTTTCGCGATTCACCTGGGGACGGGGATCGGCCTGGGCGATATTCCCATCGGCGAAGAATATTGGATTGGCAATGCCAATACCGTGCGCGGCTATCAGCCGTCTGAATCGCGGAAGGGCCGCCGGAAATTATTAGCCAATGTTGAATACCGCTGGAATTTCTCGGACCTCTTCCAGGGAGTTTTCTTTTACGATTGGGGTAATACCTGGAATGCCGGCGGGCCGGATTTCAATCAATTCATTACCGGCTGGGGGCCGGGAGTGCGCGTCAATACGCCGCTGGGGCCGATCCGCCTGGATTGGGGCGTGCCGATGGGCAAGACTTTCGGCGAAGGGGTCATGCACTTCTCCATTGGGCAAGCGTTCTAGGTGTTTGATCTTTATTTAAATGAACTGATTGAGTGGAATAAGAAATTTAATTTAACGGCCATTACCGAACCGGAAAAGATTCGCCTCAAGCATTTCGCCGACTCGTTAGCCCTCCTCGACGTCATCAAATTGACAAATGAATCGGTCATTGACGTCGGGGCAGGCGCTGGTTTTCCTGGTCTCCCCTTAAAAATCGCCTGTCCGGGCATTAAACTAACCCTGCTGGAAGCGACTGGAAAAAAAGTTGAATTTCTCAAACACATAATCTCACGACTCAACCTGACCGACGTGACCATCATCAAAGGGCGGGCGGAAGAAACCGTTCAAGAATACCGGGAAAAATTTGCTCTCGCTGTCGCCCGCGCGGTGGCAAAATTAAATATTTTAGCTGAATATTGTCTCCCCTTTGTGAAAGTTGGAGGCTTATTCATAGCTTATAAGGAATGGCCGGTTGATGAAGAAGTTGCCGGGGCGCAAAAAGCCGTCAAAATTTTAGGCGGAAAGGTCCGTGATATTAAAAAAATCGAACTGCTAAATTCAAATCTAGCGCGGTCATTGGTTATTGTTGAAAAAATAAGTCCAACGCCGCCTCAATACCCGCGGCGGACAGGGACAGCGAAGAAGAGGCCATTGAGGTAATGTCAAATGTTCAATGACAAATGTCCAATGTCGGTATGCCTTCGGCATATATTATTTAAAATAATAATTCCTTCATTTGTCATTTGTAATTTGACATTGGTCATTGTTCCTTGCTACGCCCAGGATATGTTTACCGACGTCCCCTGGGGCTTCTGGGCCAAAAGGCCGATTGAAACGCTGGCCCGGCTCGATATTATCAACGGTTATAAAGACGGGTCCTTCCTGCCCGATAAAAAAATCAGCCGTGCGGAATTTACCGCTTTATTGGTCCGGGCTAAATTCGGCAAGCAGAAGAACCAGGGGCTGCGTTCATTCAAAGATTTATCGGCCCGACACTGGGCGGCGCCGTACATCGACCGGGCCTGGGAAACGGAATTAGTGACCGGTTTCCCCAATAATTTTTTTTACCCCAAAAAACTCATCTCCCGGGCGGAAGCCGTCTCCATGATTGTTCGTTTTGATAATTTCAGCACGGGGGAGACTGACTCCGCCCCTTTCCCGGACATTACAAATAAACATTGGGCTATCCGCGCGATCACGCTGGCCAAAGCCGGCGGCTGGCTGGACTATTTAGCCGATCAAAAATTTAGTCCCGCCGTCGCCTTGTCCCGCGCTGAAGCGGCGGAAATTTTAGCGAAAACAAATTTTGTTAAAAATCGACTTGCTTCCGGTGAAGTGCTATACTAGCGTCATGCCAGTCGCTTACGCGGTTGTTAACCAGAAAGGCGGGGTCGGGAAAACCACCACCGCCGTCAATTTGGCCGCTTACCTCGCCTCTTTCGGCAAAAAAATACTTTTAATAGATCTTGATCCGCAAAGCAATTCTTCCGTCGGCTTTGGCATAGATTGCAAAACCCTGGATAAATGTTTATATAATGTAATGATCGATGATCTCCCCGCCACCGAAGCGATTGTCAAAACTTCCCTGACTAATCTGGATCTCCTCCCTTCTACTCCGCGGCTTTCGGGGGCTGACGTTGAACTGGTGTCCCTGGAAATGCGCGAGCATCGGCTGAAAAAAGCGCTGTCAACCTTGCCCGAAATTTATGACTATATTATTATCGATTGCCCCCCTTCCCTGTCGCTCCTGACCGTCAACGCTTTGACCGCCGCCAATGAAGTGATTGTCCCGATCCAATGCGAATATTACGCGCTGGAGGGGATCAGCCAGCTGACCCAGACGCTGGAATTGGTGCGGGAGAGTTTGAATCCGGATCTTAAAGTCCGCGGCATTGTTTTGACAATGTATGATCCGCGGACGTTATTATCAAACCAGGTCGCTGATGAAGCCAGGAAATATTTTGGCAAGAAAGTTTTTAATACGGTGATCCCCAGGAACATCCGCCTGGCCGAAGCGCCCAGTTTTGGCCAGCCGATTATCTTTTACGATCCAGGCTCAAAGGGCGCGGAAGCGTATGAAAATTTATGCCGGGAGGTGTTAGGCGATGTCACAAACTAAGAGAGGTTTAGGCAGAGGTTTGGGCGCGTTGATCCCGCAGGGTTCCGTCTTAACGTCCGGCCGGTCGATAATTAATCTGGATATCCATAAAATTGTCGCAAACCTTTGGCAGCCCCGCACAGTTTTCGCTAAAGAAAAACTTCAGGAACTGACAAATTCCATCAAGGAGCAGGGAGTGATTGAGCCGATTCTCGTCCGCCAGAAAGGCGGCCGTTATGAATTGATCGCCGGAGAACGGCGTTTGCGAGCCGCCAAGGCGGCTGGATTGACGGTCATTCCCTCCATTGTGAAAGATTTTTCCGACGAACAGTCGCTGGAGCTGGCTTTGATTGAAAATTTACAGCGTGAAGATTTAAATGCGCTGGATGAAGCCGAAGGCTACGCGCGCCTGATCAAAGAATTCAATCTGACCCAGGAGCAGGCGGCGAAAAAAGTCGGCAAGGATCGCTCGACCGTCGCCAACATGCTCCGCCTTTTAGCCTTGTCGGAAAAAATCAAAGAGAGCCTGCGCCATGACAAAATCAGCGTGGGCCATGCCCGAGCCTTACTGGCGATAGAAAATCCGGAACAGCAACTCGCCGTCTGGCATAAAATATTATCCGAACGCTTGAGCGTGCGTGATGTCGAGGTCCTCTCCGGCAATACAGAAATTGCGGCCAAAGCGCATAAAGGCGGCCGCAAAAGAAGTTTTACTCAAAATACCGAGCTTAATCATTTAGTTGAACAGTTGACCACCCACCTGGGGACAAAAGTTAAAATATTTGGAAGCACAGAGCGCGGGAAGATCGAGATAAATTATTATTCGAAGGAAGATTTGGAACGGTTGATGATGGAATTACTGCCGCGGCCGGCTCTCCCGCCAGCCAGCGAAATTTTCCTGGCCAACGTCCCCGAACCAGAAACCCCGCCCCTGGCGAATTAGTAGGTGTATTTATTGACAATTGTCGACGCTGTAATAACCGACGCAGGATCAAGCGCAATGCCTACAGAGACCGCCAGGCTCCTGAATGCGATCCGCACGTCCCACCATCCGGGAGTTTGTCCCTGAAATCGCTGCTTTGGCTCCGGCGATAAAATAGCGGTAAAAAAGGTATTTAAGTATCCGATTTGAACATCACTTAGCCCCTGTAAATTTTGCCCTAAGATTTCCTTAGTTAAAGGCTGATAGTCCTCTCTTTCTCTCTTATACAGTGCAAAGGGCAGATATTTTCCGTCGGTAAGCAATAGATATAAAATAATTCCCATCGCGAAAACATCCGATGCGACGGTCGCTTCCCCTTTTCTTAATTGCTCTACGGCCATATATTCTAGTGAACCCAACATACGGGGTCCACCAGTTAAGTCGGTTGCAGCAGGAGGGGCGCCTGGCTTAGAGAGATGTTTAGCAATTCCAAAATCGCCAATTTTACTTCGAACAATATATTTTGTGACGGTTATATTATCTCCACTAGCTGCTGAAACTCGATCTTCATAATCTTCTATTAAGCAAAGAAAAAAATTATCCGGTTTTAGATCGCGGTGAATAATACTGTGTTGCCTCCAGAGCTCATCGAGAGTATTCATCAGCTGATTCACGAGTCCAAATATCATTCTAAGGGTAAAGAGGTCTTTACCTAAACAATCCGCTAGAGTAATCGCTCCCGGAATATATTCTGTCACTAAAATCGGCACAGTTTCCGGGATAAGCCGGGGCGACAACCATAAATCCCAGAGCGGCCGCAAATCATATAATTTTCCCTCGCAAGTTCTATTACATTGATCAATACTTTCGATTGATAAGTCTGCTAGGAAGTTCTCTGTCTCCAACCACTGTTTTGCTTGCCTGTATTGCCTGGTGTTTTCCGCACCAGGTGACATCATGGAGATACATTCTGCGAGTTTGAAAATTAAATCCTGCCGTTTTTGCCGTTCGCGCAAAATAATAATTTGACGATAATCATCTCGCGGAATAAAGACCAGATCAAAGACGCTCACAATTCCAGGATTACCCCTGCTTCGATCTTGATTTCTAAATTCCCCCTTTATAATTCTTTCGATCAGCTCCTGGTTTGTCACATCACCGACTACTTTTAAGGCCACAATTTTCCCTGACGCGGCCACGCCGCCCATCACAAAGGCCATTCCTCCCGCTCCAATCTCTCGCACAATATCATAGGTCTTTCTATTATCATTATTAAAACTCTTGCCGCAAATAGTTACAGTTGATTCACCGCCAGCTCTTAATTTCCAAAAATTTGCCTCTCTTCCTTTATCTTGCTCCCGCGCTGTCATTAAATAGAGAGCCAGATCAGAATCAGGCCGGCCGTCAATGCCAGCCAACGGCTGGAAAATAATATCAGGCGTAGTTGTTTTTTTAACTTCCTCATTGGCGGCGACTAGAGAAACATTGCGCCTGGCCAGCTCGCCCAGCGCCGCCCCGCCTAATACCCAGGCTAACAATTTAAGCGCTGAAGGCAGGCCAGTAGAGCCGAAATAAGAAATAAAGAGCGAGGCAAGCGACATTGCCATCGGCAAAAGAAATTTTGTCATGAGAATTTTTCGTGCTGTCTGGTGCGCGCTTAACCAACTCGGGGCTGGGCTTGTTCCTCTTAATTCTGGCGGGCGAAGACTATTTGTCATTTGGATTTTCGACGATGAAGCGCTAAGGCAACTTCATCGCGCACAAAAACAGGAATTGAATGTTTGCCTGCTATCTCATATAATTTGGCAACAACAGCCAAGCTATCAGGAAATCGATCATTTGCTTCTTTATTTATCATCTTCATAATCGCGAGCTGAAAATCAGAAGGGAGCGCAATCCCTATTGATTTTCTAAAAGCGCTCAATCTACGCGGTGGATCTTTCATCATGGAATTTAAAATTGTTGTATTATCATCTCCGGCATACGGCAATTGTCCAGCCGTCAGCATTTCAAATAACATGGCGCCAAAGGCATGTTGATCGGCACGGCTATCCAACTTTGCACCTAAAATCATCTGCTCTAACGGGCCGTACCCGCATGTCCCGGAAATTGTCCCTTCTGTAGTCTGTCTTCCTGTCTCTGGCGAAGTTTCTGTCGCAATGCCAAAATCACCAAGTCTCGTCTCCCGACGTCGATTGCCCTCTTTCGTTTCAACCTCAAAAACAAAAACATTGGCCGGTTTTATGTCACGATGGATAATTCCTTGTTGATCAATTAGATACATGGTTTGAGCAATATCAAAGGCCAGCGTCAGGACATCTGTCCAAGGCATTGGCATACGCCTGCCTTGATGATCCTTATAATCAATCATGAGATCGTCTAATGTTCGCCCGCCGCCAGGAATAAGATCAAGCACTATGTACGGGACCTCTTTTATCTCTTCGGGCACAACCCGATCAATATCAATAACCCCTTGTCCGTCAAGAGCCGGAATCGGAACCTTTTTCATTAACGCGATATATTCAGCCCGCGTGATTTCTCCCGCTTCGTGAATTCTAACAACACCAGAAACCTCTCTCAATCTATCCATGCGTTGAGTTTCCTGTTTTTCAAATCGAGCCATTACTATTGGATTCTCTAATGCGTCTGGACGGGGAAATTTAATTGCAAAACGCTTATTAAATCGTTCGTGTAAAAAAGAATATACAACTGCCATCCCCCCCACACCTAAAAGACGCTCAATTCTCTTTTTCCCAATTTTTACCAAAGGATCTCCGCCTGAATTTCTGTCTTCAAGTCGACTGCGTAGATCTTTATTTTCAGCGCTATAGCGGGAGACCTTCTTTGTTAATTCCGTAACATCTTTTACATCGTTCGCCCTTCTTAATCCCGCTTTGGCAACTCCCACGCTCCCCCCACCCACCACTATTCCCGCCGCAAGATACAAAAGCGCTCCGGTGGCGCTTTGAAATCCGGGAGAGGTAAAATAAATTAATTCAAAAGCAGCAACAGAAGTGAGATACGACAAAAATTGCAGTAAAGCAGTCTTTTGCTTAAGCCCGGGGTGTTTGTCGGCAAATTCTAACGCAATATGAAAAGGGCGAAGCGTGCTATATCTTTTTCCAGTCTTTTCAGTAGTTAGAGGCGGTATCATCATTTTATCATTGCCCTCCGAGTAATGAATTAAGCGGCAAGCTGGCGCACAGGTCCCTATTCCCGACACAAGCCCGCAAACCTGCTCCGCCACTAATCCTACTCTGATTGTATGCTGCGCCCGCATTTAAACCGATATTAAATTGACCAAGATTAAATAAGCCGCCAACCTGGACATAAACACGTTGCGTCCCGTCGAGAAAAATATTCCCCCCTACCTGGGCGACTAAATTTAATCGACCAACATGGCCAACCGCATCTGCGTTAACCAAAAAAGCGCTTCCCCGGGTTGGACTGTAAACCAAGCCAAGAGATGGTGTTAATAAATTCAACAGCCGATAACCGAATCTCGCTCCGAAATAATTATCAATGCGGCTGGTTTGAGACAGCCTATTAAATAAAAAATCGGCGCCCAGCAAAGCATGGACGTCTCCCAAATATAATCTGGCGGCTAAGGCGTCGTGGACGTTCGGAACGCGAATTAGCCCTTCTGTTTTCGCGTTATACACGCCTTGGGTGAAATATGAAATTTGCAAATTAAATCGTCCGGAAATAATTTCAGCGGCCGCCTCAAGCTGGCCGTTAGGTCCTTGAGAAGTTATTCCTCCCAACAGCCCGCCCGCAACTCTGACTCGCCATGAGGAAGGGATCGGCCGCGGTGGAATTACAGGCGGCGTTATTGGCGGGGTTATTACTGTTGCCGTCATTCCGGCCCTTTCAATCGCAGCGGCATAATTTCTACAGGTGTTTTGCGTTACAAGAATCGTCCGGGCAATGATTGCTTCGATTGCCCTTCTATAAGCGCTATGATCCCCTGAACTACTAATGATCGCCCAAGGTACCTGATCCAGACCGATAAGGGTTAAATTGGTAGCTGATAGAAAATTTCCTCTGGCAATTGTACCCAGCGTTCGCTTCAATATTTCAACCGGCGAGAGATAAGCAAGGTTATTCCCGTTATTAATGATAGTTTGAGCTCTCGGAAAAGAGGCAGTTCTCATTTGTGCCCGTAGTGGACCATAGACACTTTGTAACCTGGTCAAAATGCTTTGTAATTCCGACGGAACATTATTTATACCTATTGAATTAACAATTTCGTTAATGATACTGTCAAGCGCCAGTTGGTCAGCAGCTATGTTTTCTCGAGCGCTGATTGTTCTCATTCCCCCCAACCAAACCTCACCCATGGCTGGTCGTCGAAGCCGTCTGCTGGCTGGCATAGCTAAAACGGAGCTTAAATTATTAGAAATTGCACTGTGCAAATTTTCTAATTGCAGCAGCGTGTCAAGCGCCCAGCTAATTTCGCCTAAAACTTCAATGTGATTAGCGGTATTTGTCATGACAGGAGATAAGGTTATTCCCTCTCTACCTGGCAAAGAAATATTTACTCTTGATTCTGAACAAACGGCATCTATGGTCATTACGCTAGCTCCTCGTTGGGAATATTTGTTATGGGCAAGTTCTTATCCCTGGAATTGGAATACAATGTGAAATTCCCGCATCACGCCGCGGTCGCGGTGGCCGCAGACGACTTACTCCGCTATCAACGACGGCTGGGGTTGGCGCTGGTTCAAGAATAACATCCCTGCTCCCGCTATCAACCGGCGCTGACAGGGCGGCATCTGTCGCCGTCGGCAAGACAGCGGCATCAGACTCAATTCTAATTACTCGACCAGCACCAACAACTAATTGTCCGGAAGGACCACTGCAAATGTGAGCAATGGCTCTTTCGCTTAATGTTACCTGGGTTGTTCCTCTAATCCCCCAGGGATTCAAAGCTGTCCTGTGCTCACAGTCACGAGGAGTAGAACATCTGCCCCTTCTTCCATCAGGAATACTATTGACGTCCGCTTCAGTAGCAGCTTTTAATGATAAACCAAGTTGGACTCTTTCTTGGAGATTGGGATTACGGCCAAAACTTCTATATATTTGATACGCCGCATTATCTTCTGGATGCGCCCGTGCCTCTGCTTCGGTCATCGGCCAATGCTCTTGAGCCGCACCAGTCACTAATGAATGTGCCTGCTGATCGGGTTTACAGCCTTGGTTCACAAGCAATGCGGCCATCATAGTAACGGTCCTGACCAATGTTGTTTTAACTCTATTAACTTGCATCTCCCCCCCTAGAGGTTATCTACCCTTCTTGACAAAAATTTCAGGTTATTTTTTAACCATGGTGCCGATCCCATGGTCAGTGAAGAGCTCAAGGAGGATAGCATGAGGCACCCTGCCGTCGATAATATGGGCAGTTTTAACCCCTTTGCGGAGGGCATAGAGACATGATTTGACTTTGGGGATCATCCCGCCGGAAATCGAGCCGCCTTTGATCATCTTACCGGCTTTATAGGTATTAACATGAGAAATCAGCTCTCCAGAGGTATTGAGCACCCCTTTAACATCGGTCATCATAATCAGCTTTTCCGCTTTGAGGTAGGCTGCGATTGCCGCCGCCGCCTTATCGGCGTTAATATTGTAGACCCCGCCCCGCTTTCCCACACCAATTGACGTTAGGACCGGAATATAGCCGAGCTTCATCCATTTTTTCAGGTAACGGAAACGGATGCCGCCGACCTGTCCGGTAAAACCCAGATCGATCTTTTCCCCATTCTCATCTTTTTTCCAATATTTGAAAGCTTTGATGACCCGGCCTTTTTTGCCAAAAAAACCTTTGGCTTTACCGCCGGCTTTTTTAATTAATGAGACTATTTGCTGGTTAATCTTTTCTCCCAGGACTTTTTGGACGACTTTCATCGTCTCTTTGTCTGTAACCCGATACCCTCCGATAAATTTAGGTTCGATTTTCTGTTTTCTTAGATATTTGTTGATCTCGGGGCCGCCGCCATGAACCAGGACCGGCTCCATCCCCATCATCTTGAGTAAAATAACGTCTTGAATAACTTTATGCTTTAACTCTTCGCTCTGCATCGCCGCCCCGCCATACTTGATCACGATAATTTTGTTATTAAACTTGATTAAATACGGCAGCGCTTCCAACACCGTTTCTGCTCTTTTAATTAATTGTTGCATTTAATTGTACGCCGCGTTTATCTTAACGTACCCTTCCGTCAAATCACAACCCCAGGCTTCCAAGCTCGTATCGCCTGCGGCCAAATCGACGGCAATAATATCTTCTTTGCGTCCCATTTTCCAATTAAATTTAAATTTGTTCCAGTCAACTTTCGCGTCGGTCGCCCCCACCGCCGCTAATATGCGGCCGAGATTACGATCCTTACCATAAACCGCGGCTTTCAATAAATCGTTGCCAATCAAAGCTTTGGCAACTTTACGCGCGTCTTCCTGGTCCCTTGCCCCCTTGACCCTCGCGACTATCAGCTTCGTCGCGCCTTCTCCATCACGGGCGATTTCTTTAGCTAAAAATTGGCAAACATAGTCCACTCCCGCCGCAAAAGCCTCTCCTAGCGCGCCAGATAATTTCACGCCGCTTTGACCGTTAGCTAAAAGGAAAACACAATCACTGGTCGACATGCAATTGTCGACAGAGATTAAATTAAAAGATCGGTCCACCGCCGCTTTTAATATTTTTTGCAGCGGCGCCTGCTCCACTTCCGCATCAGTTGCAATAAAAGCATGCATCGTCGCCATATTCGGCTCGATCATTCCCGCCCCTTTAGCAATGCCGCCGATAGTAATCTTACCGACCTTGACGGCAATTTCTTTCGGCCGTAAATCAGTCGTCATAATTGCCCGAGCGGCCGCGTGACTGCCAGTGGAGGATAATTTATTTACAATCTTCTTGATTCCGGAGCGGACTTTTGGCATCGGTAAAGGTTTACCAATAACACCAGTGGAAGTAACTAATACCAATTCTCTAGAAATGTTTAAGGCGCGCCCTGCCAGTTCCGCCATCTCCCAGGCATTACGCAGGCCAGTTTTACCCGTCCAGGTATTGGCATTGCCCGCATTAGAAATAATTGCCTGGGCATGACCGGATTTTAAAGTCTTTTGCGAAACAAGTACGGGATTACCTTTTACTTGATTGGTAGTAAAAACTCCCGCCGCCACAGCAGGAACAACGGAATATATTAAGGAGAGATCGGTTTTACCGGATTTTTTTATCCCAGCGGCAATCCCCGCAGCGAGGAAGCCTTTGGGAGCAGTTACGCCGCCTTTAATTATTTTCATGGGAATATTGCAATCTGCTGGAGTCCGGTCGTCTCCGGCCAACCAAATAGTAAATTTATATTTTGAACAGCTTGCCCCGCCGCTCCTTTGATCAAATTATCAATTACCGACGTGACAATGACAGTCCCCTTTTCTTCATTAACCTCAACTCCAATATCGCAATAATTCGTCCCGCGAACATTTTTCGTACACGGCGTGGGATAAATTCTAACGAAGTCTTCTCCTTTATAAAAATCTTTATATAATTTAATAATACCTTCATTTGTCATTTGTCCCGCCTTAGGCGGATCATTTGTTATTTTCGCGTAGATTGTCGCGAGAATCCCCCTATCTTGCGGTATCAGGTGCGGCACAAAAGTCACACCGACCGGCTCTTTGGCCACTTTACATAATATATGGTCAATCTCTCCCATGTGGCGGTGGTTGGTGACTGAATATGCCATCACCCCATCGTTACGTTCACAATATAATGTATTAAGCTTAAGCCCCCGGCCTGCACCAGAAACGCCCGATTTGGCGTCAATCATAATTGAAGCTGGATCAATTAATTTATTGGCCAATAACGGGGCTGTACCGAGAATGGAAGCCGTCGGGTAACAGCCGGGGTTTCCAACAAGACGAGTCTTTTTTATCTTATCACGGAATAATTCCGGCAGACCAAAAACCGCTTCTTTAAACACGGTTTTATCTTGGTGTGTTACGCTATACCATTTTTCAAAAGTTTTTTCGTCGTCAAAGCGATAATCAGCTCCCAGGTCAACAACTTTCGCCCCCGCGGCTAAAATCGCCGGCACATATTCCAGAGCAATGCCGTGGGGCAAAGCCAAGAAAACAACATCTGTCCCTTTGGTTAATTTCCCAATGTCAGCCATCGTCTGACAATTGAGATCGCAAATATTGGTCAGGTGAGGAAACAATGCTGATATTTTTTTCCCATTATGAGCATCTTCCGACACCAGCCACGAGACGGAAACCTCCGGATGGCGTAACAACAATGCGAGAAGATTGACGCCTGCGTAACCGCCAGCCCCAACAATACCGACTTTTATCATCAATGATGCCTCCTTACTGTAAATCTAAACAATTCTACTGGTTCTTGCTCGTCAATCCAAGCCTTCTGCCGGCAGATGGCAATCTGCTCTTGTGGCGTGTTAACTCCAGGTAAATCAGGCAAGAGCAACCCGCGCCGCTCACCAGACTTAACAATAATTCCATATTTTTTTGCGTCAAGCTGTTTAACTGATTCGACCGGTTCCGGTTCGCTTAGAACATCAACGGAAATTTCCAAATCAGCTAATTCGTCGGCTGTCATGGGCGGAAATCTCGGATCACGCGTCGCCGCTTCGATCGCGTTGCGAATAATTTCACTGGCAACATTTTCCGTCGTCGG
>JACRKQ010000007.1 GCA_016219705.1 Candidatus Saganbacteria bacterium
CCAAAGCCAAAAGTTTTCAGCGCTTCGGCGGCTTTTTCTATTACCTGGGGATGACCTGCGAGCCCCAAATAGTTATTCGAACAGAAGTTGAGATAGTCTTCTTCGCCAATGGTGACGTGGTTGCCGTTAATTTTCTCAATCGTACGCAGTGAACGGTAAAGGCCGGAGGCTTTTAATTCTTCCAGCTCCTGATTAATAAATTCAAACATAATCAATCTTCAACCCCAAATCTTTTATCATTTGCAGATCTTTGTCCGATGATTGGCCCTTGGTGGTTAAATAGTCACCGACCAAAGTTACGTTTGCTCCGGCAATGAACATAAAAGGCTGTAAGCTGCCCAGCGCTTTTTCCCGTCCGCCAAAAAGACCGATGTCTTTTGCCGGGAGAATAAAACGGTAGACGGCAATCAACTTCAAAACCGCGAAAGGGGAAAGAGGGTGATGATTAGCGGCGGCGGGAGTTCCGGGGACGGGATTCAAGATATTAATCGGCACCGAATTAACGTTGAGTTCGCGCAAAGTGAAGGCCAATTCAACCCTCTGCGCGGGAGTTTCCCCCAGGCCAAAAATGCCGCCGGAACAAATTTCCAAACCTTCTGCCTGCGCCAACTTGATCGTCGCTAAACGTTCCTCATAAGTGTGTGTTGTGCAGACCTGAGCGAAGAAGCTTTTTGCTGTTTCAAGATTATGATGAAGGCGTTTTAACCCGGCAGTTTTCAAGCCTTTAATCTGCTCTGAATTTAAAGTTCCCAGGGAGACGCAGCGATTAAGATTTGTCTCCCTGGCGATCGTTTCAACTGCAGAACCAATAGCAGCTATTTCTTGATCTGCATGGACCGTTTTTCCGGCGGTGACGATTGAAAAACAGGTGGCGGACATGTTTTTTTCGGCGGCTTTGGCGTTATCAGCCATCTCTGTTTTGGTCATTAAAGGATAAACCTGGCAAGCGGTTTGGTAATGGGCCGATTGTGCGCAAAAGGAACAGTTCTCGGAACAGCGTCCCGATTTTGCATTGACGATGGCGCAGAATTTAACCCTGTTACCTTTATAATGCTGGCGCAGTCGGTTCGCCGCGACGAGGAGGGGAAAAATATCCGCGTCAGAAATGTTGATTAGCTGATCTGCTGTTGTCTGGTTGATAGACATTCCGGCAATGACCTCGTCGGCCAGTCCTTGATAATTCATCTTAAAAATTATACCATAATTAGATGAAACTCTTGTTATTACATGGCTTTGGGACGACCCCAGCGATTTGGGAGAAGCAAAAATGCCTGGGAGGAGAAGCTCCTCAATTAAATTTTGAGAACTGGGAGGCGGGAGGGGAAGGATTAGAAAGAGGATTAGGATTAGTCGGGTGGTCCATGGGCGGGATGGCGGCGCTGCAGTTGGCGGCAAAGTTTCCTGAAAAGATTAAAGCCTTGGTTTTGGTCTCGACAACGCCGAAGTTTATCCGATCCCCTAATTGGCAATTTGGTCTCCCTTTAGCCATTCTGCGCCGCTTGCAGAAACGGATCAAAATTGCAGGGATCAACGCTTTTCACTCATTGATATTTGATCTGAACAAAAATATCTCTGGTCTGGCGGATCCGCCATTGGAACAAATAGAGAGTGAACTGGAAGAATTGGCCAGACTTGATTTGCGAGCATTCTTGCCGCGCATTAACATGCCAACCTTAATAATCCATGGAGAGCGAGACGAAATCTGTTTGCCTGGGGCGGCGGATTATATGCAAAAGAAAATACCTAATAGCCAGTTGCTTCTCTTCCCTGGGGTGGGGCATGCCCCGATGATCGAAATTTCCGATGTTTTTAATGCCAGGCTTAAGGAGTTTATCGCTGATGTTGGATAAAGAGAAAATTAGGCGGAATTTTTCCCGCAGTGCGTCGGAATATGATCAACACGCGGTCCTGCAAAAAGAATTAGCTGACGAATTATTTTTGCGTCTATGCTCTGTGCTTCGCCCCCCGCGCTCTGTTTTGGATGTCGGCTGCGGCGCCGGTTACTTAACAAAACGCTTGGCCGAAAAATTTCCTGACGCTCGAGTAGTGGGGATTGATCTAGCGCTGGGGATGATTAAGACGGCTTCCGGCGGCGAAAACTTGAAAAATCTCTCCTTCCAACTGGCTGACGGTGAAAGCTTGCCGTTTGATAATGATTTTTTTGACCTGGTCGTTTCTAATGCTTCCCTGCAATGGATGCGGCCGGAAAAAGCTTTGCCGGAAGCCGCGCGTGTTGTGCGCCCAGGCGGCAAATTTTTCTTCTCCACTTTTGGTCCGGCCACGCTCTCGGAAATAAAAAAGCAGGGTTTAGCCGTTAATGATTTCCCTGCGCAAACAGAACTGACGGCGGTTCTAGGGCGATTTTTTCAACAGCATGAAATGAACAGCGTGATGGCCAAACAGGAATATAAGGATATCTTCGACTTGTTTGCCCATTTAAAAGCGCTCGGGGCGCAAACCTCCAGCGCCGGAAAAAATACCGGGTTGATGACGAAAAACAAAATGGCGGCGCTTTTTCCGGTCGGGGTAATTAAAGCGACCTATGAAATTTTCTATGGGGAAGCAACGGTGTGACTGAAATCTCCTGCGGCTTTGTCTATCTAATTAGTCGAGATAATGATATAATTATGAAATAAGAGATAACTAAAGTGCGATAATATCAATAACAGAAAGGCAGGTAAAGAAAAAATGGGAATATTGGAAAACAAAGACGACTTGAAGAATCTGGTTGAACGCTTGAATTTTAAGGAAAAGGTCGAGCGGTCGCTGGCGTTAATTGAGGCGGCCTACAAGAAATATGGCGACGGCTTGGTTGTAGCCAATAGTTTGGGCAAAGATTCTGTTGCTGTTTGGGATTTAGCCAAAAAAGTCAGCCCCAAAATCAGGGGGTTTATCGTGACCACCCGGTACAAACCAAAAGCCACCAAGGAATTTATGTATCAGGAAGTGGCGCGATATCCGGAACTGGAAATATTTGAAAATGACGCGCCCATAGCAGAAAAGCTTTATGAAACTGATCCCGACAAGTGCTGTGATATTTTAAAAGTCCAGCCGACCCGCTGGGCGGTTGAAAGAATGAAAGTAAAATGCTGGGTCACCGGTTTGCGCTGCACTGAAGGCCGGACGCGAACCGATTACAAGGAAGTTGAAGAACGTGATAAGGGGTTGGTGAAATTAAATCCGATATTAATTTGGAAAGAGCGGGAAATCTGGCAGTATCTGGCGCTCTACGAAGTGCCGGTCAATCCTTTATATAAAGAAGGCTATCGTTCCCTGGGCTGCGAACCCTGCACCAGGATAACCAGCGATGATAATGAGCGGGCGGGGCGGTGGATCGGCACCAGTAAATGCGGCGGGGAATGCGGCATTCATACGCGGCCGTTAATTAACGTTTCCGGCGACGGAATTTAGAGCCAGGCGGAATTTATGGCCTTTGCCCTGCTGATACTCTCCGTAATTTTTTTCGCCATGAATATGGGAGGATCAGGCATTGCCCCTTCGTTTGGGGCGGTCTACGGGGCGAGATTAATTTCCCACCGGAGAGCCGCTTTGCTGTTTACATTTTTCTTAACACTGGGGGCGGCAACCGTTGGCAGCCGGGTGGTCAAAACATTAAGTTCTGGCATTATACCTAAAGCGCTGTTCAGCCATGATGTTGCCCTAATCATTATTTTCAGCGCGGCGGTCAGTTTGTTCCTGGCCAATTTTTTGAAAATTCCTCAATCAACGAGCTGGGTGACAGTCGCCGCGACTTTTGGCGCGGCTGTGTACTTCAAAAGCTTAAATGTCGCCAACACCCTGCGGATGGTCAGCCTGTGGGTGGTTTTGCCGGCGATCGCTTTTGTCTTGACGATTTATTTTTTTCGGATTATTTATCCACCGAGCTTAAAAAATTTATGGTTCTACGAAAAAGTCCATCTTTGGAAAAAGCCGATCCGTATTTTAGCTCTGATCTCCAGTTGTTATGTCGCTTTTGCTATCGGCGCTAATAATGTAGCCAATGCGGTTGGCCCGCTGGCCGGCTCTAATCTCATCGATCCATTTTGGGGCCTGCTGATAATTGCCCCTTTATTTGGCTTGGGCGGCTGGCTGATCAAAGACCGGACGATGAAGACTATCGGACGGGAAATTGTTCCTCTGGGATTAATTACCTCAACACTAGTCTCCTTTATTACCGCGACTCTGCTGCTGGTGGCTTCGATCCTTGGCTTTCCCCAGTCGCTGGTGCAATTAAATGCTTTGGCGATTATGGCGATCGGGACCATTAAGCACGAACACGTGCTGGCTCTGCGGGAAAAAGCCACGCAAAAGATGCTCCTTATCTGGTTAATTGCGCCGCTTTTCTCCGGGGCGCTGTCTTTTATATTACTGCGGATATTTAAAGGCTAAAATGATAAAAATTACAGGCCAACAACGGCAGGAAATATTGCAGCATGCGAGACAGGCTTTGCCTCATGAAGCTTGCGGGCTCCTGGCGGGTAGAGAGGGACTGGTGGAAAAAGTTTTTACGATGACCAATACTTCCGAGACGCCCGAACTCTGTTATTTCATGGATGCTAAAGAGCAGTTAAAAATTATGAAGGAGATTCGAAATTCAGGGCTGGAACTGGTTGGGATTTATCATTCCCATCCCGCCTCTGCCGCTTATCCGTCGGAAAAGGATGTCGCCTTAGCCTATTATCCGGATGTCGATTATATTATAATTTCATTCCAGAACCTTGATCAGCCGGAGATGCGCGCTTTCAGCATTATTGACGGCAAGATCAAGGAGTTAGGAGCTGGTCATGTTTAAATTACCAAAAAAAGTTCTCATTGATGCGGAAAAATTCAAAGGGAGCCTGGCAAAATTTTTAGCCGGTGAATTAAAAGAAGCATTCTTTAAAGGGATAAGGGTTCCCTGGGGGAGCTATTCCCAGCGCGGCGGCCGGCTTTTAATGTCGAGATTGCGCGTTCCTGCCGGGGTATTAACGCCGCGACAACTGGGGGCTATCGGCGAAGCGGCGCAAAAATTTGGCGACGGCCGGCTCCATATCACCACCAGGGCGGATATTCAAATCCACAATGTCCCTAAAGAGAATCCTGTCAAGATCATTGAACATTTGGTCCCTTATAATCTGACACCGCGGGGCGGCGGAGGAAATACTGTCCGCGGCATCACCGCTTGTTATCTCTCCGGCCTTTGTCCGCGGGAGAAGAGTGAAGTTTATCGGCTGGCCTGGGATTTGACGGAATATTTTTTGTCTCTCGACGATTCTTTCAATTTGCCGCGCAAATTAAAATTCGCCTTTTCCGGCTGTGCCGATGATTGTTCAGCGGTTGGGGTCAACGATCTCGGGTTTATAGCCCAGGGAGATGGGTTTAAGGTCATTTGCGGCGGCGGCCTGGGAGCCAAATGCGCGGTCGGCCGCGTTTTGCAGGAAACAATCGCGCCGGAAGAGATCGGCTACACGGCAAAAGCTGTCATGAATGTTTTCAATAAACATGGCAACCGGAAAGACCGCCATCACAATCGCCTCCGCTTCCTGATCGAGAGCCTTACCTGGGAAAAATTTGTTGCCTTGTTTCAGGAAGAATTAGCGCGGGTAAAAGAAGAAGAATATATTGAATTAAACACCGGCGATAGTTTGCCTGTTTTTCCGACGCTCTCCGGAAAACTGACAGCCCAAAATTTTGACAATAGCCCAGAGCGGCAAAACTTCTTTAAATATAGCGTCGGTGAGCAAAAACAGGCCGGTTATTATTACATAAAGCTGCGGATTCCATTTGGGGAGATTACAGCCGAAGCTTTAATTAAGCTCTCTCAATTAGCAGAAGTCTCCTCCGGTATTATTTTTCGGGCGACTCCCCGGCAAAATTTAATCATTACCAACGTTCCTTATGATAAGGTTTCGATTGTCCATGAAAAAGCGCAGGGAATCTTGCCTGATTGCCTTTTTGCGGAGACGATTTTAGACGTGATCAGCTGTAAAGCGGCCACCACCTGTAATCTGGGAATCTGCAACTCGATCGCCATGGCGCCGGTTGTTGTCGAAAAACTCAAAGCGGCAAATCTGCCCCTTGATGACTTGAAAGATGTTCGGATCCACATCAACGGCTGTTCCAATGCCTGTGGCCAGCATCCGATTGCCACCTTATCTTTTTCCGGCGCCGCCAAAAAAGTCCATAACCGGACTGCTCCTTTTTATCGGGTCTGGGTGGGCGGCAAAGCGGCGGCGGAAAAGACACAACTGGCGGCGGAAGTCGGCCTCCTGCCGGCGCGGGCTGTCCCTGATTTTATCCAGGCTTTCTTTGTCAACCGGCAGCAGATCCCAATCTCGGAACTGCTGAAAAAATTTACCCGGATGCCGACCTATGAAGAAGACCGGAGTTATTACGTGGATTTTGGTAAAACGGAAGATTTCTCCATGGAGGGGCTGGGGCAGGGTGAATGCGGAGCCGGCGCTATTGACATGATCGAATCCGACCTTAATTCAGCCAAGCAATCTCTGGCCAAGGCGCGGGATAAAAAGTTTGATTTAAAAGAGATAAAAGAGGCGTTAATTTATGCCGCGCGCGCCTTATTGGTGGTTAAAGGTATTGATCCTCGGGATGAGAAAGAGGCGGCGACTGCTTTTATTGAAAAATTTGTTAAAAGCGGCATCAGCGCGCCGGAGTTTGCCGATCTGGAAACAAGGCTTAATGATCTTTCATTGGAAAAGATTACCAGCGATCAGGCTTTTGCTTACGCCCAAAAATTCTACGAAGAAGTGAAAAATATTTATGATTTAATGGACAGCAGTTTTAATTTCCCGGCGAAGGTTTTTTATGACCTGCGCGGCACGCCTTGCCCGATGAATTACGTCAAGGCGAAAATTAAGCTTGAAGGGATGGAGATTGGTGATATTATTAATATCTACCTGGATGAAGGCGAACCAATCCAAAATGTTCCCAGGAGTTTTGAGAATGACGGCCAGGAGATAATTAAAATTGAAAAAGTGGCCGATTATTTTAATGTGGTCGTTAAGAAAAAAGTTTAAGGGGGGGAACCATGTCGATCAATGTGACGCTTAATGGGAAAAAAGAATCATTGCTGGGAGAAATTCCCATTGAAGAATTGTTAAAATTAAAAAATATCCGGCGTGAGGTTGTGACAGTGGAAGTTAACGACCAGGTTATTGATAAGCAGAAATATTCTGAAACGAAATTAAAAGACGGTGACCGCATTGAATTTGTTTATTACATGGGCGGCGGCGCTCTCCGGCTGGAAAATGTCGCGCAGTTAATTGGCGATACGCCGCTGGTAAAACTGCAGAGGATCGTAAGCCGTGAGATGGCCGATGTTTACGCTAAAATCGAAATGCTGAATCCTGGCGGCAGTGTTAAAGACCGGATCTGCCTGGCGATGATTGAAGCGGCGGAGAAAAGCGGCCAGCTTAAACCGGGCGGGACCATTGTTGAGCCGACCTCCGGCAATACCGGCATTGGCCTGGCGATGATTGGCGCCGCCCGCGGTTATAAAGTTATCTTAACAATGCCGGAGGCCATGAGCCTGGAGCGGGTCTATATCCTCAAAGCTTATGGGGCGGAAGTGCTGCTGACATCGGGGATGGAGGGGATGGTGGGGGCGATCAAAAAAGCCGAAGAGATTGCCAAGAAAAAAGGGGCGTTTATGCCGCAGCAATTTAATAATCCAGCTAATCCCGAAGTCCATCGCCGCACAACGGCTAAAGAGATTCTGGCGGCATTTGGCGCAGTAGATGCCTTTGTCGCCGGAGTGGGAACAGGCGGGACGATAACCGGCGTGGGGGAAGTCTTAAAAGCGCAAAATCCGGCGACAAAAATTATTGCTGTTGAACCGGCGGGCTCTCCCGTATTATCGGGCGGCCAGGCTGGCCCCCACAAAATCCAGGGGATGGGCGCGGGTTTTATTCCCAAAGTCTTGAACCGGTCGGTGATCGATCGGGTGATCACTGTTAAAGATGATGAAGCTTTCCAGTCTTCGCGCCGGATTGCTGAAGTTGAGGGCCTTTTCGTCGGCATTTCGTCAGGAGCGGCAGTTTTTGCCGCTTTGAAAACAGCGGCTGAACTGGGGAGGGGAAAGACAGTGGTTACGGTTTTTCCTGATACCGGAGAGCGTTATTTCAGCATGGAGCAATTTTTTGCGGCGTAAGTGATTAAGAAAAGGGAGAATAAAGAGATGTCATACATGAAAGGTTTGCGCTGTCGTGAATGCGGGCGGGAGTATCCGCATGACGTCCTTTTTGTCTGCGAATATTGTTTTGGCTCGCTGGAAGTGATTTACGACTACGAAGCGATAAAAAAAGTCTTAACGCGGGAGATCATCGCCGGGCGGGGAAAGAATTTCTGGCGCTATAAAGAACTCCTGCCGCTGGAAAAAGGGGCCACTGACGGCCTCAATTCCGGCTTTACCCCGCTAATCAAGGCGAAAAATCTTGGTCGGGTTCTCGGGGTAAAAGAATTATATATTAAAGATGATTCAGTCAGCCATCCGACGCTATCTTTTAAGGATCGGGTCGTGGCGGTGGCGCTTTCGCGGGCCAAAGAATTCGGTTTCAAGATCGTTGGTTGCGCTTCGACGGGAAATTTAGCTAATTCTGTCGCTTCCCAGGCGGCGATAGCGGGGTTAAAAAGCTACATCTTTATTCCGGCCGATTTAGAAATGGGGAAGGTGATCGGAACTCTAATTTACCAGCCCAACCTGATCGCGGTGGAAGGCAATTATGATGAGGTCAACCGGCTCTGTTCGGAAATCGCCTCCAAGTATAAATGGGCTTTTGTTAATGTGAATATCCGGCCTTATTACGCGGAAGGTTCCAAGACTTATGGTTTTGAAATTGCTGAACAATTAGGCTGGAGCGCCCCTGACCACCTGGTTTCTCCCTGCGCCGGCGGCTCTTTGATCACAAAGATCTGGAAATCTTTTAAGGAATTTCATAAATTAGGGCTGATCCCTAAACCAAAAACGAAAATGTACGCGGCGCAGGCGACCGGTTGCTCGCCCATTGTGACGATGATTAAAGAGAAATCAGAAATCATGAAACCGGTAAAACCAAAAACCATCGCTAAATCGCTGGCAATCGGCAATCCTGCTGACGGCTATTATGCCAAAGGTGTTGTGGAAGAGAGCGGCGGCTGGGCCGATTCCGCCAGTGATGAAGAAATTGTCGCAGGGATCAAGTTATTGGCGAAGACAGAGGGGATATTTACTGAAACTGCCGGCGGGGTGACGGTGGCCGTGACTAAAAAGTTAATCGAACAGGGCGTTATCCCAAAAAATGAATCAATTGTGGTCTGTATTACAGGCAATGGCCTGAAGACCCAGGAAGCGGTGCAGAACCATATCGGCCGGCCGATCAAGATTCGACCGACCTTAAAGGCCTTTGAGGAGAATTTTGCAGGAACCGCGAATTTATTCGCAGGTTCCTGAGCATATCATACGAGGAGGTAATCATGAACGTTAAAGTCAGAATCCCGCAGCCGCTGCAAAAAGTTACCAAGGGAGAAGAACTGGTTGATATTTCCGCTGACAATGTTAAAAGTTTAATTGAGGCTCTGGAGAAAAAATTTCCGGGTATGAAAGAGCGGGTCTGCGATGAGACCGGAAAAATCCGCCGCTTTATCAATGTCTATGTCAACGAAGAAGATATCCGGTTTTTACAGGGCGAGACGACGCTGTTTAAAGATGGCGATGAGGTCTCTCTTATTCCCGCTATTGCTGGTGGCAGCCAATGACATTAAGAGACGACCAGGTTGAACGCTATAGCCGCCAGATCCTTTTACCGCAGGTGGGAGGCAAAGGACAGGAAAAATTATTAGCCGGAAAAGTTCTGGTCATCGGCGCCGGCGGGCTCGGCTCTCCGGTCGCGGCCTATTTAGCGGGGGCGGGAGTGGGGACGCTGGGATTGGTCGATTCTGACGCGGTCGACCTGACAAATTTACACCGGCAGATTCTTTACACGACCAATGATATTGGCCAGCAGAAAACGGCTGCGGCCAAGGCGCGATTGCAGCTCGCCAATCCAGATGTAAAAATTATTACCCATGCCTTGCGCTTAACTTCTGATAATATCATGTCGGTGATCAAAGATTATGACATCATTGTCGACGGCAGTGATAATTTTCCGACCCGTTATCTGGTCAACGATGCCTGTGTGCTGGCCGGAAAATCCCTGGTCCATGGCGCTTTTTTCCGCTTTGAGGGGCAGGCGATGGTGATCAAGCCGCATGAGGGGCCGTGTTACCGCTGTCTCTTTGCGGAGCCGCCGCCGCCCGGTGCGGTCCCTTCCTGCCAGGAAGCGGGGGTTTTGGGGGCGCTGGCCGGGGTTATCGGCCTGATCCAAGCGACGGAGACGCTGAAATTTATTTTAGGTATCGGCGAACTGCTCGTCGGTAAATTAATAATTTTTAATGCCTTGGAGATGAACTTCAGGCGTATTAAGGTTCCCAAAGATGATAATTGTCCTATCTGCGGCAAGAATCCGACGGTGACTAAATTAATTGATTATGAATGGTTCTGCGGCCTATCTCCGGCAGGCCAGCTTAAAAAGGAGGCGCAGTAAAAATGGCGAAACTTCCAACGAGGTTAATAAAAGTTACTTTTCCCCAGGCGCTGATTAAAAAACCGGTGATCTTTACTATGGCGAAAAAATTTAATGTTATGCCTAACATTCGGCGGGCGCGGGTGACTGCGGATATCGGGGAAATGGCGCTGGAGCTGGTCGGGGGAGAAAAGGACCTGGAAAAAGCGCTGCAGTATTTGAGCAAAGCCGGGTTGATCGTTGAGCCAATCGTCGGAGATATCATTGAATAGCGACGATAAAAACAGCAAGAAAATAACGCTTGACGCTGAATTAGCGTTTGTTATAATAAGACCACTTTAGTCCGAATTAAAAACAACAGGGGGGCGGTGATGATGCGGAAATTTCTGGAAAATATCAAGAAACGAGACGGGGAGGTCGTGGCTTTTGACCAGAGTAAAATTGCCGAAGCGATTTTAAAGGCGTTAAGGGCTGTCGGCAAGGAAGATCGTTCAATCGCCAGCGCGGTTGTGGAGAAAGTAGTCCACAACTTAAAAAAGAAATTCGGGTACGAAGCGCCGACAGTCGAGCAGGTCCAGGATGCGGTGGAGGCGGAACTGGTGGCGGCGGGGCTGGCTGATTGCGCTAAGGCTTACATCTTATATCGCAGCCAGCGGGCGGAGCTGCGAAATTCACAAGCTTTCCTTAATAAAATTGACCGTCTTGTCTCCGGTTATATTTCCCAGTCAGACTGGCGGGTGGCGGAAAACAGCAATGCTTCATACTCTATCTCCGGCCTTCAGGCGCATATCTCCGGCGCGGTCATTGCAGAATATACATTAAAATATATTTATCCGCGGGAGATTGCGGAAGCGCATCGCTCGGGCGCGTTTCATATCCATGACTTGAGCATGGGGACTTTTGCCGGCTATTGCGCCGGCTGGTCGCTGCGCCAATTATTAGAAATTGGTTTTAACGGTATTACCGGACGGGTTTCCGCCAAACCGGCGAAACATTTTAATTCCGCCCTGGGCCAGATTGTTAATTTTTTAGGCACGATGCAGAATGAATGGGCGGGAGCGCAGGCTTTTTCTTCTTTTGATACATTTTTAGCGCCGCTGGCCGCCAAAGACGGACTTAATTATGAAGAGATCAAACAGTCGATCCAGGAATTTGTTTTTGCCATCAATGCCACGTCACGTTGGGGCAACCAGGTTCCTTTCACCAACATTACATTAGATTGGACCGTCCCCGAAGATCTGGCCGATATGCCGGTCCTGTACGGCGGGGAGATCCTGACTGAAGAAACTTATCGGCAATACCAGCCGCAAATGGACATGATCAACCGCGCCCTACTGGAAGTTTTGACGGCGGGAGACATGCATGGCCGGGTCTTCACTTTCCCCATTCCGACTTATAATATAACCAAAGATTTTGATTGGGAGAGCTCTAATGCCGCACTCCTTTTTGAAATGACAGCTAAATATGGCATCCCTTATTTTCAAAATTTCATTAACAGCAGTTTAAACCCCGGTGATGTTCGCAGTATGTGCTGCCGCCTGCAGTTGGATTTGCGGCAATTGATCAGCAAAACGGGCGGGTTATTTGGTTCCGGAGAAAAAACTGGGAGTATTGGCGTAGTGACGATCAATATGTCACGTCTTGGCTATCTTGCCAAGAGCGAAGAAGAGTTTTTCAATCGTCTGGATAATTTACTCTACCTGGCGAAAGAATCTTTGGAGATCAAACGGAAAGAAGTGAATCGTAATATGGAAGAAGGGCTGCTCCCCTGGTCGAAGCGCTATCTCGGCAACCTGAATTCTCATTTTTCCACCATCGGACTAGTCGGTATGAATGAATGCTGCCTGAATTTTTTGGGAGAGGGGATTGGCAGTGAAACAGGACAGAAATTTGCCTTAAAAGTTTTAGATTTCTTCCGCGACCGGCTGAAATTGTTCCAGGAAGAGACGGGACATATATATAATCTCGAAGCCACTCCGGCGGAAGGGACAGCTTACCGGTTAGCCAGGATTGATAAAAAATTATTTCCGGAAATTATCACCGCCGGCGGGGAGGTCCCTTATTACACGAATTCAACCCACCTGCCGGTAAATTTTACCCAAAATATATTCGCCGCGCTCAAGCACCAGGATGAATTGCAGATAAAATATTCCGGCGGCACCGTCATGCATGTCTTTCTGGGCGAGCGATTGCCGTCGGGGGAATCATGCAAACAATTAGTGAAAAAAATCGCTTATAATGTCCGGCTGCCGTATTTTACCATCACGCCGACGTTCAGCATCTGTCCGTTGCATGGTTATATGCCCGGGGAGCATCATGTTTGTCCACAAATTATGGAAAAGGAGGTGAAAGAAAATGCCAGTCAAGGAAGAGAACCAGTGCGGATTGCGAACTGAAGTCTACAGCCGGGTCGTTGGCTATTTTCGGCCGGTCCAAAATTGGAATGAAGGGAAAAAACAGGAATTTGCGGAGCGCGAGACTTACGCGGTCCAAGGAGAAAACAGCGATGAAAGATAAATTGTTGGTCGAGATGGAGAAATATTTCGGCCGGGACAGTCGCCGTATCCAGCATACCCGGCGGGTCTTGTTTTACGCCGAACAGATCATCCAGGCTGAACCAGGCGACCGGGAGATCGTGACTGCGGCGGCCATTCTGCACGATATCGGCATCCATGCGGCGGAGAAAAAACACGGTTCTACCGCCGGCCGCTATCAAGAAATTGAAGGGCCGCCGATTGCGGAGATGATCCTGGAAAGAAATGGATTTCCTGAAGATAAAACTGTGGAAGTTCTGGAGATTATTGGCCATCATCATTCACCGGGGATTGTCAAAACAGTTAATTTTAATATCCTCTATGACGCTGATCTTCTGGTCAATCTCGGCGCTGAATTTGACCTGACCAAAAAAGATGAGTTGGTAACAGCGATCGAAAAAACCTGTCTGACGACGACAGGGAAAACAATTGCCCGGCAGGTTTACCTGCCGTAGGCAAGGTTTGTTTACGACTATTTAACAATTACAGAAAGAATAATCCCCAGAACCAGCAGAGTGCCGACAAGTACCGCCGCGCCTCCAAAAATATAGGCAAAGAGGATCATCTCTTTTGACGGCTTATCGACGATCTTCAGTTCTCCTTTTGCCTTCAGGCGTTCATACTCCAGCGGCCGCTCTTCCTGAAAACGCGAGAGCGGGAGGCGCCCGGTGAAAATCACCGGATCGAGAGGAAAATTTTCCGGCCGCAAATGGCTGTGGAAGAAATGGATCGTGAAAATAAAACCGACGGCCAGCAGAGCTTCGTCAGAGTGGATCAAAAAGGCGACATTTAAAACCCAGCCGGGGAGAAAAGCGGAGAAGAAATATTTTGCCCAAATTATCAGCCCGGAAAGTCCAATCACTGGAATTCCCCAAAAGATAGCCATGTAATCAAACTTTTCCCAGTAAGTGAAGCGGTCGAATTTTGGCCGCTTGCCCAGATAGAAAAACCATTTTAAGTTGGCCAGGAAATCTTTCAGGTCGTCAAAGTTGGGGACAAGAGAGCGCCAACCCCAGAGAAGGCTGTATTCCTTGTTAATTACGAGAGCTTTCGCTAGGGATAATAGGTGATAACCGGCATACCCAAAGGTAACCAGGGCAAAAAATTTATGGAAGTAACGCGCCGTCTCCACTCCGCCCAAAATCTGCGAGAGAAAACCGGCCCACGGAGTGAAGCTGTATTTTAGGGGGAGGCCGGTGGCGGCCAACATAATAAAACTTATGATAATGGTCATATGGGTTAAGCGTTCAGCCAGGGAAAACCGGATGACATATTGGCCGTCATCCGCCGGTTTGGAGAATTCCCCTCGAATCGCACCGACAATTGAGCGTTGGAGCCAGAGCAGGGTATGCAGTCCGAACAAACCAAAGGTGCCAAAGAGCAATCCGGTCATGAAGAGCCAGATATAATAAAAATTTTGATCTTTAGCCCTGTTTTCCGGCTCCGCATGCGGATTATAGGATATAAAATTGGCATTGGTTGTTTTCGTGTGGCATTTTCCGCAGGTAGCGGCTAAATTTTTCTTGTTAACCGAGGAACGCGGGTCATTTTTCGGAAAATTTGAATGGGGTGTATGGCAATCAGAACAGGTTGCCGCGGCGATGTAGCCGAGTGAAGTCGCCTGCCCGTGGAAAGTATCTTTATATAATTTAGCTTTTTCTTCGTGACAGCCGCCGCAGGTTTTAGGGAGGTTGATGCGGAAACCTTTTAGCCAGGGTTCCTGCAGCTTATGAGCTTCATGGCAAGTAGTGCACACCGGGCCTCGGCTGTCGCCTTTTTTCCAGAGCTGGCCATGAGCGCTCTTTTCCCACATATTGATGACGCCAACATGGCATTTGCCGCAGATACGGGGAATATTTTTCTGCTCCGGCACAGCGTGAGAGAGATGGCAGTCAACACAGACCGCTGACACCGGAAGTCCCGATAAGATTAAACCGCGGCCATGGACGCTTTTTGCATAGGTTTGGGCGATCTCTTCATGGCAGGCGGCGCATTTTTTAATTTTTGGATGAAAATTGTTTTCTGTGCTATAAGCCTGCTGCAGTAATAAGCAAAGGAAAAAGGCCCCAAGGAGCAATTGTTTCATTCTGTAGCTTCACTTTCCCAGGGAGGCAGGAGATAAAAAAGAACAGCCATAACAAAAAAAGGCAAGATGGCGATAGCGGCGGCGATATAGGCTTCAATGCCGATCAGCCCTAATTTATAAGTCGTGAAACCGAGGAAGCTCTTCGAAAAGAGCTGGCCCCCGATGACCACGTTCCAGCGCATGGCAAAGATGCCGATCAAAGTAAGAATGGTGGCAATAACGTAGAGTTTTTTTCTTAAACCGTCATTGTTGTTAAAAAGGAAAGAGAGTCCCAGCAGGGTAATAGGCATTATGGTGCCAAGCAGAATTTGCGCGATGAACTGGCTCCAAAATAGATTATGGCTCATCAAGATCGAGAGGATGTCAAAAGATTCCTCGGCGGTATAGATCCGGTGGATAAGATCAAGCATCTCCAGAGCAAAATCGACCAGGAAGATATTGATCAAATAAAGTCGGATTGTATCAACGCAGGCCATATTTATTATTTTACGGCGCAGCCATTGGGTAGTCATGTAAACCAGCAGAACGGCAGCAATGCCGGAGACCATGGCTGACATCAGGAAAATTACCGGCATCAGGGTGGTTGACCACCAGGGGTTGGCTTTGACCGAGCCGAAAATAAAGCCGACGTAGCCGTGGAGGAGAAAGGCGGAGGGGATGCCGATTATTGTAATGAAGCGGCCAATCTTCTCATCAATTTCTAAAGCCTTAGGAGAAATATTATCTACGCCTAAAGTTAATATTGTATAGAAATTTTTTTTCAATCCTTTTTCTGATTTGGATAAAAGAACAAAATCTTTGCGATAATCGAACCAGATTTCCAAAAGTAGAACAGCCATCAGATACCAGGCGTAGACGAAGCCAAACATCGCCATGGCCGAATCAAATTTCGGCGTAAACAATATTTCCAGCGCTCTTTCCGGGTGGCCGAGATGCGCCAGAAGGGGCAGTGTTGCGACCAATAAAAATGAAAGCGCGGTCAATAATGACAGGCGATAAGTCGGCCGGACTTCAGCGACGTTAAAAACCCTGGCCAGTGAAGCGAGGATAAAAGCGCCGGCCACCAAGCCGGTAACATAAGGATAAAGGACGATTAATATCCCCCAGTGTAATTCGATCTCATTGGGATAAATAAACCCCTGGACATGGGGGAGAATCTTTGAGAGCAGCAAACTGATTTCGTTCATCAGCGCACCTCTTTGTCAATGCCGCTGTAAAAAATCTTCGGCCGGGTTCCGAGGTCGGGCTTTAAGACCTGGACTTTTTTGGCGCGAATAAATTTACTGATTGGGCTGTCGACATTTTTTAAGTTGCCGAATAATCTGGCGCCAGTCGGACAAGCCTGGACACAGGCCGGCTTCAGCCCTTTAGTAATGCGGTGATAGCACAGGGTGCATTTATCGGCGATCCGTTTTTCAGGATGAAGATAGCGGGCGCCGTAGGGGCAGGCCTGGATGCAATAGCGGCAGCCGATGCAGTAGCTGGGATCAACCAGCACGACACCATCCTTGCTTTTGTAAGTGGCGCCGACCGGGCAAACCTGGACACACGGTGGATGTTCGCAGTGATTGCAGATCTTTGGGACAAAGAAAGATTTTACTACCCCCTGTTTGTCTTTTAAATCAGGAAAACCATTTTTTCCGCCGTTAGGCGAGTCGACCTCGATCTTATTATGATTTTCTGCTTCACCAGCCTTGTGCCGCTCAACATAGCGCTCTATCCAGGTGCGAAAAAAATAAGGCTGGTCGGGGACATTATTCTCGGTTTTGCAGGCATTGACACAGCGGCCGCAGCCGATGCACTTATCGACGTCGATGCCGTAACCCCAGAGATCTTCTTCAATACTATAGTCACTTGAATTTGTCAGCGCTAAAAGTTGTTTTGGAAAACCGAGGCCTAAAAGGAGGATCAGGGATTTTAATGATAAACCCAGGAAGTCCCTTCTTGATAAATTTTTATCTAAATTCATTAGCGCGCGCCTCCGATCGGAACATGAGGCTCGTGGCAAGTCCAGCAAATTTGATCCGGGAAATGTTCCCGGGGCGAAACTTGCGGGAAAGTTTTCGGCTTGCTGATATTAATCGCATGGCAGATCAGACAATCTTTCCTGGCGTGCGGTTTTGTCGGTTTCACGGCGCTTGGATCCTCGGTGTGCTTGTTAGCCGGGCCGTGGCAAGTTTCGCAATTTACCGTTTTATGGCGGGAATTCGACCAAGTAGTATAATTTTTTTCATGGCAATACTGGCAGGCGGCGCTTTCAGCGTAATTTTGCGGACGGTCCATATTTTCCTGAAGTGATCCGGCGCGGAAGTGCCCGTATTTGCCGAAATCCCTGGGGATAAATAATAATCTCATCGTTACAAAACCAAGAACAACAGCAACGATGACAATCAATAATCTTTTTATATGTTCGGAATCGCTGTCGAACTTCAACATTGAAAAAATTATATAGCAGGGTAGGTTATTTTGTCAAATTTCGTTTAGTCTTTTTTGTTGGGCGCTGCTGCGGCGGGCAGATGGAGAAAGAGAGAAATTAAAGGCCTGATGCCGATGGAGTTAATTAAATTGTACATCATCGCTAAATATCCGATGGCGATGATGAGGCCGAAGAAAGCCGCGACATACATTTCATTCAAGAAAGTTACATCGCCAAAATAAAGAGTCCGACGCAACATCCCGTTCAAGCCGGCAAAACCCATAGCGACCGACATCCCGATTCCCCCGATTACCTGGCACCAGAAATGAACGTTGGATAAAAATTCGCTTTTGACTTCGCTTTTCGTCACCATGGGAAAGATGGCGTAAAGTGCGGCAAAGAGGGTGCATGATAAGCCGACAAGAATTTGCATATGGGCGTGGGCCCCGATAACCCATTGAGTGTTATGAAGTATACGGTTCATCCCTAAATCCGCTTGAAGTATTCCTGCCGGCACCCCCAGGCCGAAACCGACAATTCCACCTAACAAAAACTTTAACGGCACTGTCATCTTCAACGGTCGAGCCTGCCAGAGAGTAGCGAGGGTGCAGAATACCGCAATGCCGGAAGTTACCAGTTCAAAGGCGGTGATCATCTCACCGGAAAAGACCCGCATCCAGACCGGTTGGACTTGATCTGAAAGGAGATGATGGCTCCAGACGAACCAGGAGACAATCAGTTCAATGAAAAGAGCGGCGCGGGCAAAATTTTGCATAAATATCTGCCGGCCGGTAATGACCATCGCTAATAAGTACCAGGAGCCGGCTACATATATAAGGACAAGCCCGTCGGCGATCAAATCCAACCCCCACCAATAGATATTTTTATATAAGAGAGCGTCGAACCAGTGGGTGGAAAGGTCTATCCCCTTTAATCTGGCTACGGCATAAATTACAAAAATTATAGCGACGCTTCCCAGGACCACGGCATCGAGCACTGTATCGATGGTGCCGCGAAAAATCGCGACGATGGGGAGCGGGACATCCGGTTCTTTTTTTCTCTCCGGTTTACCGCGCCAGCGATTAAATAAATTAGCAAACCCATCCAGGCCGAAACTGGAGATAACCAGGGATGAAAGGGGCTTATCACCTTTGGTGCGGTGAAAAACTGTGGCAAAGAGATTAAAACAAAAAATTAAAATTCCAATCATGATCGTAATTATGCCGCTGGAAAAAACCAGCAGGGCAATGGGGGTAGAAACGACGACCGGCAGCGGCCAATAATTGGTGTAGAGCGCGGCATAACGAAAAATAAAACTACTTAACCAGGTAAGGCCAACCCCGACAGTCATCAATATCCAATTTAGCTCCGCCAGAGGAATACTGTATAGATTCTTATTGGTGAAGGTGGGGACCAGAAAATAGAAAGCGCCCATTACCAGCATAAAGCTATAGCCGAAAATTCCGACTATCGGATGGGCGTTCAAGATAGCAAAAAAATGTTCTGGGTGGAGGAGGGGAATGTTGGCCTCCATTGCCCGCATCATCATCCCTTCGATGATGCTTAAGCCGTAAAAAAGGAGCGCAATCACTACAAACCGTAAAGTAACTTTTTGCAAGGGATTGAGTTCGTTCATTTTTATCATAATTTATACCCTTCTTCCGGTATGACTTCGATCGCATCTTTCAAATACATCTTTTCTGTATCGGGCCCGGCATATTCGGTGGAGCGGATGGCGTATTTGCCAGAGGAGGAGAAGATCCAGAGGATTTCGTTGCTATGTCCAGGGACGACCTGCATCTGGAACTCTAGTCGCCCGTCGCTGTTGAAAACCCCGAAACCATAAGTCAGATCTTCGGTAATAGTTTAGCTCGGTAAAAACATTGCTGACTCAACCGATGCAATCTTGATATTTTTAATTGGCTAATTCATGGAGATCGGATAAAAGACAATAACTGTTCTTTTTCCGCTTGATCAGCCAACAATACTCGCTTCAGC
>JACRKQ010000052.1 GCA_016219705.1 Candidatus Saganbacteria bacterium
TACGCTTATCTGGCAGGCCAGCATTTCCAGCCTTCTCGGCCATTAGCCCGGTCGGAAGCGGCCGAAATTTTATCAAAAATACCTGCGATCAAACAAAAAATCAAAGAATTGATCTCGACCAACGGGGAAAAATGAACGCCGCTTGTCTTTTTTGTCGGATCGTTGCCAAACAAATTCCAGCTGCTATTGTTTACGAAGATGATAAAGTTTTAGCTTTTAACGATATTAATCCGCAGGCCCCCGTTCACATTTTGGTTATTCCCAAAGCGCATGTTGCCGGCGTGGACGCATTGGAAGATTATGCCATCCTGCCAGATATTTTCCGTGTTATCAAGCAATTAGCCGCGGAACAAAAAATCGATAAAACCGGCTATCGGGCGGTGGTCAATCAAGGCCGGGACAGCGGACAGGCGGTGCCGCACCTGCATTTTCATCTTTTAGGCGGCAGACTCCTCCACTGGCCGCCTGGATAAAAAACAATTAAATTAATTGATGAAAATTTTAGTTGCCACCAGCAATAAACATAAACTTCATGAGATCAAACATATTCTTAAAGGCTACAAAGTTAATGGTCAGGTAACAAGAGTTAAAGAAAACGGCCAAACCTTCGCGGCCAACGCTATAAAAAAAGTAAAATCCCTTAAACTTAAACCCGACCAGATTGCTATCGCTGATGATTCGGGGTTGATGGTCGATTGTCTGGGAGGGCGACCGGGAGTCAAATCAGCGCGGTTTGCGACTCCTCCGACGGCGAAAAATCTTTGCTTGAAATTAATCAGAGCAATTAATCTGGTCAAGGGTCAGGGGGCAAGGGGCAAGAAAAATTTGGCGCGCTTTGTTTGTGTAATTGCAGTTAAGTTTCCCTCTGGGAAAATTAAAACAGTCAAAGGGGTTTGCCGGGGGGGGGTAATCCATGAAATGTGCGGCTGCCGCGGTTTTGGCTACGATCAGGTTTTTGTCCCAGATGGCTGCAAAAAAACTTTTGCCGAAATGGCGCCGGCAGCCAAAAATCGCTTAAGCCATCGCGGGCGGGCGCTGCGTAAATTGAAAAAGTTGTTAAAGCAAAAACAGTGACTAATAGTTTTTATAAGTATTTTCTGATCTACGGACAATGGTATCAACGAGGACTATTTTTTCTTTATCAAAAACACTGTAAATAACCCGATAATTACCGATTCTCAAGCGGTGAGCTCGATCGCTTAATTTTTTGACGCCGTGTGGTCGAGGATCAATGGCCAGACCTTTTATTTCCCGGGCAATTTTATTGTATTCATTTCTAGGCAGGGCGTCGAGTTCTTTTTCTACTCGTTTTGAAGCCAGTTTAACTGTGAAATTATTTTTTGACTCTTCTTTGTTTGTCATATTCGGAAAATAATTTGCCGCCTGTGGTAAGATATTCTTCTTCTGCGCGCAAAGCAGATCGTAAATCCTGCAAGTTTTCGAGCAGCGCCATATATTCTTCCTCCGGGATAACGACAACAGGTTTCTTTAATTTGTAGGCTTTTTCAATGTCAATAACAGGGAGTTTAATTATAAATTTCTTATCTGAAATAACTTTTGCCATTCTTAGCCTCCTGTAAATATTATAACATAGTCCGTTTTAATGTGCGCCAGACAGGAGTCGAACCTGCTACCTACTGCTTCGAAGGCAGTCGCTCTATCCAGATGAGCTACTGGCGCACTCCCTAAATTATACAACAATTCATTGCTAAAAATTAATTTGTTTGTTACAATCAAAAAACAGGAACCGCGAATTTATTCGCAGGTTCCTGATAATCATTTTGGAGGCGATAATGGCAAAAGAAAAGACAACGCGGCCAAGCGGCCGGTTTAAAAAACATATCAGGTTTGACGGTCGGATTCTGATCATCGGCTGCGGCTCCGTTTCTCAATGCGCTATCCCTCTGGTTCTGCGACATATCGACGTTAAATCGCAGAACGTTACCATTATGGATTTTGTTGATAATCGCAAAAGGGTCAAAGATTCACTGCAGAAAGGCGCCCGTTATGTTTCGGACAAAATTACCAAAGATAATTATCAGTCAAAACTAAAAAAATATGTCGGCCCCGGCGATTTAATAATTGACCTGGCCTGGAACATTGACTGCCGCGCTATTCTCCAGTGGTGTCGCGAGAATGAAGTCCTTTACACCAACACTTCCGTTGAGGAATGGGACCCGTATAAAGATGAGGTCCGAAACGATCCGACAAAATATACCCTCTACACCCGCCACATGGAGATTCGCGAACTGCTGAAAAAATGGGGCGATAACAATGGAGCGACAGCTATCGTGGATCATGGAGCTAATCCGGGGTTAGTGTCTCATTTTACGAAGAAAGCTTTGATTGATATTACTAAGAAGATTTTGAAAGAAAAACAATCTGATCGGCGTCAAGCAGAGTTAAAAGCAGCGCTGCAAGAAAGAAATTTTTCGCGACTAGCTATGTTGACAGGAGTAAAAGTGATCCATATTTCCGAACGCGATACGCAGATTACTGATCAGCCAAAACAGGTTAACGAATTTGTCAACACCTGGAGTATTGAGGGTTTCTATGAAGAAGGGGTGGCGCCGGCTGAATTAGGTTGGGGAACACACGAAAAATATGTGCCTAAAGGGGCTTATTTTCACAAAGTCGGTCCGAAAAATCAAATTTGTCTCTCGACGTTAGGGATGAAAACCTGGGTCCGCTCCTGGGTGCCGTGCGGCGAAATTACCGGGATGGTGATTCGTCATGGAGAATCTTTTAGTATCTCCGACCGATTAACTGTCTGGGAAAACGGCGAAGCGATTTATCGCCCCACTGTGCATTACGCCTATTGTCCGTCGGATAGCGCCATTAATTCTCTGCATGAACTGGAGATGCGCCAATTTCACATGCAGGAAAATCAACGAATCATGGCCGACGAAATTATCGACGGGCGCGACGAGCTGGGCGTTCTCTTGATGGGGCATGATTTTAACGCCTGGTGGTGCGGCAGTCTCTTGGATATCCATACCGCGCGCAAATTGGTGCCGCATCAGCAGGCAACGACAATGCAAGTGGCGATTTCCGTCGTGGCGGCGGCAATTTGGATGATCAAAAATCCCCGGCGCGGATTTTTAATGCCCGATGATCTCGACCATGAATTTATCCTCAATATTGCCCGGCCTTATATCAGTCCCTTTATCTCCAAAGCAGTCGATTGGACGCCGCTGAAAAATCTTAACACTAAGTTTACAAAATTTGACATGCCGCGCCCCAGCGACGATGATGTTTGGCAGTTCACGACTTTTCTGGTTGATCACCGAGAGCGCTCCAATATAGAGAATGGCTAACATCGAACAATTTATTCGTCGCCTGATAAAAAGAGAGCGGACCCCATTAATGCTGATCAGCCGCCGCGTTTTGCGCCAGCAATATGAGTGTTTCCGCCGCTACCTGGGGAATGTCACCCCATATTACGCGATCAAGGCTAACCCGCATCCGGAGATTATCAAGGAATTTATCAAATTAGGTTCCGGTTTTGACGTCGCCAGCGCCAACGAAATGAAACTTGTCCTCGGTTTGGGCGCGGCGCCTGACAAGATAATTTTTGCCAACACGATCAAATCCAGCGCAGATATCGCTTTTGCTCATAAACATAAAGTGCAGCTGATGACTTTTGATAATGAGCCGGAATTGTATAAAATTGCTAAATCATCTCCAGGGGCCAATGTGTTGGTCCGGATCAAAGTAGAAAATATCGGCAGTACGGTGGAATTATCGCTAAAATTCGGCGCCGACCCGGAGCAGGCGATCTTTTTGCTGAAGAAAGCGAAGACGCTGGGATTGAAACCGCTGGGAATTGCTTTTCACGTCGGTTCCCAGTGTCTTAATGTGAAGAACTATCTCAACGCTTTAAGTGTAAGCTTCGAGATTTTTGCGGAAGCGGAACAATTGGGCTTGCCGCTGGAAATGCTGGATCTCGGCGGTGGCTTTCCGATCCGCCATTTTGATGACGACAAGCAGATCTCTTTTCAGAATATTGCCCAGGCGATCAAGAAAAAAATGGTGCGTTTATTCAGTCCGAAAGTGAAATTTATCGCCGAACCGGGCCGTTTCTTTGTCGGGCCGGCGGGGACGCTGGTGACCCAGATAGTCGGACGGACCTTCCGCAACAATAAAAATTATTATTATCTCAATGACGGCGTTTACGGCGATTTTTCGGGGATTGTCTTTGACCACTGCCGCTATGAATATAAGACTCTACGCCGCGGGCAGAAATTTCTTTCGACTTTAGCGGGGCCGACCTGCGATTCTTTCGATACGATCTCGCCTAACGAGGATTTACCGGAATTAGAAGTCGGCAATGTCGTCTATGTCAAAAACATCGGGGCTTATTCCTGTGCCAGCGCCGTGCCGGGGTTTAATGGATTTCCACCGGCGAGAATTATTATGGTATGACGTTTCAGCTTGTGTCTCAGTTTAGTCCCCAAGGCGACCAGCCGCAAGCCATTGAGAAGCTAACTGCTGGCTTAAATAAAGGCCTGCCGTTTCAGACTCTCCTCGGGGTGACTGGCTCTGGCAAGACCTTTACCATGGCTAACGTTATCGCCGCAGTGCAAAAACCGACTCTCGTCATCTCGCCTAATAAAACTTTAGCTGCTCAATTATGCCAGGAATTTCGCAGCTTTTTTCCGCATAATGCGGTTGAGTATTTTGTTAGTTTTTACGACTATTATCAGCCGGAAGCTTACATTCCTCATACCGATACTTATATCGAAAAAGATTCAGCCATTAATGACGAAATCGATCGTTTGCGGCACGCGGCGACGATGGCTGTGCTGGAGCGGCGGGATGTGGTGGTGGTAGCCTCTGTTTCCTGTATCTACGCTTTGGGTCGACCAGAAGATTATAAACGAGGTGTGCTGGCGCTTAAGGTTGGTCAAAAAATTACGCGGGAAGATATCGTGGCTCATCTCGTCGCGACGAAATACGAACGCAATGACCTGGAACTGGCCCGTGCCAAGTTTCGCGTCCGCGGCGACGTGATCGAAATTCAACCGGCTTACGATAAAAATTTTATCCGTCTGGAGTTGGCCGATGATCGTTTAATTAAAATTGTGGAAGTAGAAGCCGTGTCTCGTCGGCCGCTGGCAGAACAAAAAACCTACAACCTTTATCCCGGCACACATTATATAACTTTTGAAGGACGGTTAAAGACAGCCTTGGAAGAGATTAAACAGGAGATGACGCTGCGCGTTAACGATCTGCACAGGCAAAATAAACTCGTCGAAGCCCAGCGCCTGGAACAGCGGACAAAATATGATATTGAGATGATCCGGGAGATGGGCTACTGCAATGGGATTGAAAATTATTCGCGGCACTTGGATGGTCGAGCTCCAGGGGAACCGCCCGGATCATTAATTGATTATTTTCCCGATGATTATCTCCTGATTATCGACGAATCGCATATCACTGTCCTGCAAATCGGCGGAATGTACGAAGGGGATCGCAGCCGCAAGCAGACCCTGATCGATTACGGTTTTCGTCTGCCGTCGGCCTTGGATAACCGTCCGTTAAAATTTAAAGAATTTGAAGAACGGCTCAATCAGGTGATTTTTACTTCAGCGACACCGTCGGATTATGAAGCGCGCCATGCCCAGCAGGTGGCCGAGCAGATTATCCGTCCGACAGGTCTAGTTGATCCGGAATTAATCGTTAAGCCAACAGAGGGACAGGTGGCCGATCTTTTAAAAGAGATTCAGATTGTTATCGAGAGAAAAGAACGGGTCTTAATCACGACGCTAACCAAGCGGATGGCGGAAGATCTGGCAGAGTTTATCAATGAGGCGGGAATAAAAGTTCGCTATCTCCATTCCGACATCCAGACTTTGGAGCGGATTGATATTTTACGCGGGTTGCGGCAGGGGAAATTTGATGTTTTAGTTGGGATTAATCTGTTGCGTGAAGGGCTCGATTTACCCGAAGTTTCTCTGGTCGCTATTTTAGACGCCGACAAAGAAGGCTTTCTCCGCTCGGAACGTTCGCTCATCCAGACGATTGGGCGGGCGGCCCGCAACGTTAACAGCAAAGTGATTCTCTATGGAGATTCCATAACCCGTTCCATGGCTGGAGCGCTGCGGGAAACGGAACGTCGCCGCAAGATTCAGGTAGTGTATAACGAAACACACGGGATTACCCCGCAGACGATTATCAAAGAGATTCACGACATTAAAGAACAGATCGAAGCGGCCAAAGTTAAAGAAATCAAACAGCTGGTTGATTTTGTTCCCAAAGAAGAAATTCCCGATATCATCCGCGCTTTGGAAGAAGAGATGCAGATTTCCAGTCTCGCTTTAGAGTTCGAAAAGGCGGCGCAGATCCGCGATCGAATTAAAGAGTTGAAGAAGGCGTTTGGAATTTGCTAGAATAGACAGAGCAGGAGGAAAAATGACAAATTTTGGCAACGTTTTAACTGCGATGGTAACGCCATTTAAAGCTGATGGTTCGGTTGATTACGCTCTAACGGAAAAATTAGCGGCGCATCTTTGCGCGAACGGTTCCGACGGTCTGGTGATTCACGGGACGACCGGAGAGTCCCCGACCTTAACCCATGAAGAAGAATACGAACTCTATCGAGTGGTCAAGAAAGCGGTTGCAGGTAAGTGCAAAGTTGTGGCCGGTACCGGCTCTAATTCCACCGCCACGACGATCAACTCGACCCGCGAAGCGGAAAAAATTGGTGTCGACGGGATTATGGTGGTTGTCCCTTACTATAACAAACCGTCACAGGAAGGCCTGTTTCGCCATTTTGTAGCGATCAGCCAGAATACGTCTCTCCCTATCATTATCTATAATATCCCCGGACGGACCGGAATTAACATGCTGCCGGAAACCATTGCCCGCATTGCCACGCTCAAAAATTTAATCGGGGTCAAAGATGCGGCCGGGAGTCTGGACCAGACGTCGCTAACACGACAGCTGTGTCCTGCCAATTTTGAAATCTGGAGCGGGGACGATTCACTAACTTTGCCTATGATGTCGGTGGGGGCGCGAGGGATCATTTCTGTTGTTTCCCATATTGTTGGTAAAGAGATTGCGGCGCTGGTCAAGGCGTTTCATGACGGAGATACGGCTAAAGCCCGAGAAATCCATTTGCAGCTGCTGCCGATCTTTAAAGTTATGTTCATCACCTCTAATCCCGCGCCGGTAAAATATGCTCTGGAGCTGACGGGCTGGCCGGTGGGAAAACCGAGATTACCATTAGTGGAACCGAGTGTTAGCGAGAAAGAGCAAATTAGGAAAGTTCTCAAAGATCTTGAAAAAGTGTAAGTTACTGCTTCACACTTGTTGCGCCCCATGTACAATCTCTGTCTATCAATGGCTGACAGAGCAAATGATAGAAACAGATGGCCTTTTTTATAACCCCAATATTCGTCCCCAGGAGGAATACGAGCGGCGCTGGCTGACAATGGAGGATTACTCGACGAAAGTTGGCCTGAAAGTAATTACCCCCTCTTCTTTTCTCCCTCTTGAAAAAGCTGCTCCCGGCGATTGTGAAAATTGTTATAGATTAAGACTAAAGAAAACAGCAGATTTTGCCAAAGAGCACGACTTTACCGACTTTTCCACGACCTTACTGATTAGCCCTTATCAAAATCATGAACTGCTAAAAAATCTCGGAGCAATAATAGCACTTGAAACTGGAGTCAATTTTTTCTATCATGATTGGCGGCCCGAGTTTCGCGCTGGTCAGAATATGGCGCAAGAAATGAAGCTCTATCGTCAGAAATATTGCGGGTGTGCCTCACCCGCTGGCAAAAAAGGTTAATTCGACAACTCTCACAAATAATTTGAAATCTTTTAATTTTTTACCAGATAAAATAGGGTATGCTTACAAACATTGCGCGCATAACAGCGCAAACCGCGCCGCAATATTTTGATCAATATGACTGCAATCGAACCGCTTTTAGGCCAACCAACTTTCCTCGATCATTTTTTCAAAAACTGCTTGGTTATATAAGAGGCAGGGATTTCGTAAAGCTCGATCTCTTTGATTTTTTTCTGAAATCCCGCCCCAGCTTGTGGCTGAGATCAGTGCCAATATTTCTTTTGTTCTGCGGCGTTCTCCAAAAAATCCCTCAGAAATCAATTTAACAGTTCATCATCGGGGTCTTCGCTCGCCATACACGCTAATCACCTTTTTGCAAATTGTTTTTAATGAAGACCTGGCCGAGGCGCCGGAGATTTGGATTCCCAGCCACCCTAAAATAATCGCGTATTTTTTTGAATTAATGAAATCATTCCCGTTAATAGGTTGGGTGCGCCATAATTTCAAACCAAAAATAGATAAAAGTGAAACTCGGGTGATTAGCCGGGTATTAGAAAATCGTTGGCATCATGAAGAATTAATCAGCCTGGGTGAAATTGCGCCGCAGACTGACAGGATAAGACCAAAATGTCAATTACCGTCGGGGGATGAAATGGTATCAGTTTATATTGCCGGCTATGGGATTACTTCTGCCAATAGTTCCCGGCCGCTTTTATACACCATGGGGCTTGGCCCCTGTGTTGGGCTAACGCTTTATAACCGTCAGACCCGAATAGGCGCAATGGTTCACTTTTATCTTTTTACTTTTGTGAGAGAGACAATTGAGGAATTGGAAAAATGGCTTTTGCCCGGCGCGATCACTCCGCTCGAAGCCCGTTTAATAGAAGGAGTACCTTATGATTCGACGTCGGGGGGATCGGTCCCCATCGTCCGTGACATAAAAGAGCATTTGCCTCCTGGAATGATAATTGTAGAGACCGATTTGTTTGGCACATCAGTAAGGAACCGTAATATTTTGTTTAACGTTATTGCCAATGAACTTTTTGATGTCGAAGGCGTAACCGATCATTGTGGCCCGAAAAAAAGATATGATGCTGGTAAATTGCTTGGGTACTACGGTGCTCCGGCGATTTGTGACGGTAATTTATGTGACGAACTTGCAGCGTTAACAAGATAAGATATAATGATGCCGGAGGTTTAATTATGCCCAAACTACTTGAATTATTAAACAAAAATCGTCTCACGTTAATTGTCGATGTTCCCGAGGCGAAGGCTGAACTGGCGGAAGCAGCAATTGCTGGGGGAGCTGACGCTTTGCAGCTAAAAGTTGCTGGTGAATTTTCCGAGCAGAAAGAATCTCTAACTCGCATTTTAGAAGCCTCAAAAATTCCTGTCGGTCTGATGTTTGAAGGTAAGACAATCCCCGAAGAAGAAAAGGTTAATGAGTATTTAAAGCTTGGTTTTGATTTTGTTAATTTCCGGCGAGATCATCTCCCCGCATATTACGCGCAGCTTACAGGTGTGGCCAAAGTAATGACGCTGGATAATGCCTTTACCATGGATTTGGTTTTAGGCGTTGATGAAAATGGTGTAGAGGCTTTGGCTGCGGCGATTATTCCACCGGGAGGACAGGGTAAGCACCTGGTGGTCGGTGATCTGCAGAATTATATTTCTGTGGTCCTAGCCGCCGGAGTTCCCGCTATTATTCCGACTCAACTTTGCATCAAACCTTCCGAAGTGGCGATTTTGGCGGATACGGAGGCTAAGGGACTGCTGCTGACGACCGTCATTTTGGGGATAACGGCCAAACACATTGAACAAAATACCCGGGAATTTAGGCTGGCGATTGATGAACGTTAACTCAAAATTCAAAGTGCAAATCTCAAAGCCGCAGCTCAAAATTCATTCCATTTTAATTATTCTGGTTTTTTTGTCTTCTGTTGTATTTTCGGCAACAACACAGGAGGTTTTTAGTTTCGCTGTCTTCGGTGACAATCGCGATGGAGACAAAGTCTTTGTCGCTCTGTTGAAAAAAATTGATCAAGAACCCAATTTAGCTTTTGCTTTCAATACCGGAGATTTTGTTCCAAGCGGCCAGGAACAGCAGTATCGCCACTACTTGAAAATGCTCTCACAGAGCAAAATTAAAGTCTTCAATATCCCCGGCAACCACGATTTGGTCGGCCAAGGAGAGGCTAATTTTAAAAAATATTTTGGGCCGCTTTATTATTCCTTTGATTACAGCAATGCCCACTTTATCGTCATCAATAACGCTTTCGGCCGCTACTTTGACCGCCGACAATTTACCTGGCTGCAAAATGATTTAGCGGTTAATACCCGGCCGCACACTTTTGTCTTCATGCACCGGCCGACATTTGATCCCAGCGAGATCTATCAAAATTATGTTATGTCTGGCCGCGGGGTTGTGGAAGAATTAATGGCTCTTTTTGAAAAACACAAAGTTGATTATGTCTTTGCGGGGCATATCCATGGTTACGCCAAAGCGCTCCGCGATAATGTGACCTATGTTATAACCGGCGGGGGAGGCGCGCCGCTTTACCTACCGCGAGATTTTGGCGGCTTCTTCCATTATGTTAGAATAGACGTAGTCCGCGAAAAAATTAAAGACAGGGTAATAAGATTAGATGATTAAAAGAAAAACAGCGGCAGCCGTAAAAAAGAAAAATTTTCATCCCAACCTGGGCGAACGCAACCAGTTGGCGCTGGCCTATTTAGAAATGGCGAAAGATAAATTATTTCAGCGGCTTGATGAGGCGCGCCGCTATGAATTAATCCGCGAGGTTTTAGCGGTTGGCGCGGCGGCGGCCGCGGCCATTATTAATGAACATGGAACTAATGATCCGCGCCGTATCGCCGGCCGTCTGGGGGTGCGGGTCTTTGGCGAGGATAATGGGGGGAAACGGGGGTCGGAATACCGCAAAGACAGGAAAGAAATAATTATTTACCGCAGTTTCCACGATAAGCTGCTGCGGGAGGTCAAATCGCGCGAATTATCTGAACATTTGTTGAAATATGTCGTGGCGCACGAACTTTTCCGTCACCTGGAACACCAGCAGCTGGGGGAAATCTATAAACGCTACAAATTTACCCGCTGGCGGCTGGGGCCGCTCGCGCGGGAAGGCTACCTCAAAGGCTTAAGCTGTGTCGCCGCCCAAGCGTTTACGCAAAAATTGCTCGGCCTGGAAATCTCTCCCCAGGTCTTCGATTATTTAACGTACGTTCTGTATACTAGTAAATAATCATGCCCGCAGATCTCCACCTTCACACAATTTTTTCTGATGGCACAGAAACGCCTGAAATGATTGTTGAATTGGCTAAGAAAAAAGGCCTAACGGCCATCGCTATCACCGATCATGACGTCATTGCCGGCATTGAACCGGCGCACCGGCGCGGCGCTGAACTGGGATTGGAAATTGTCCCGGGAATCGAATTTACCTCCGAGGCTGGCGGGGCGGAGATCCATATCCTTGGTTATTTTATCGACTTAAAGAACGAGGCGTTGTTGGCCAAATTAGCGCAATTGCAAAAAAGCCGCGAAGAGCGGATTTACAAGATTTGCGATAAATTGAAAAATTTAAACCTGCTGGTTGATCCGGAAAAAGTGTTTGCCATTGCTGGACACCGGGCGGCGGGCCGGCCTCATGTCGCGCAGGCGCTGCTGGCCCGAGGAGATGTTAAAAGCGTCAAAGAAGCTTTCGACCGTTTCCTGGATAATCGCGGCCCGGCATATGTCGAACATTACAAATTAAGCCCAACCGAAGCGGTCGGATTAATTAACGCTGTCAAGGGCCTGGCGGTTTATGCCCACCCGGCGGTCTCAAATTGTGATAAAATTATCCCAGAATTAACTGCCGCCGGGCTAACCGGTATAGAGGCTTATTACAGCGGCCATGATAATTATTTAACTAATTTCTATATAAGACTGGCGGAAAAATACGGTCTGTTGCTAACAGGCGGTTCTGATTTTCATGGTTTCAAGTCCGGCCGCGAAATAAATATTGGCGAACCGAGCTTATCAGATAAATTGTTCCAAAAATTAAAAGATGAATACTTACGCAGAAATAAATCTTGAGGCGATTAAACATAATATCGCGGAGATAAAGGCGCTCTTGTCGCCAGCGGCGAAATTTATGGCGGTGGTCAAAGCCAATGCCTATGGCCATGGGGCGGCGGCCGTCGCCCGGGCGGCGGTTGAAGCCGGGGCCGATTATTTATCCGTCGCTAATATTAGAGAGGCTCTCGAATTGCGGGAGTCCGGCGTCGTTTCCCCAATTTTGATCTTAACAGAATCTCCGACATCAGTGGTTGATGACATTGTCCAGTATGATTTGACGCAGACAATTTATTCTTTCTCTGAAGCGCAAGCGCTTTCTGATGAAGCGCAAAAACGCCGCAAACGGGCGCGTGTCCATGTCAAAGTCGATACCGGCATGGGACGAGTAGGGGTGCAGCCGTCGGAAGCCGCGGCCTTTATTGCCAAAATTTCTTCCTTGCCGGCGCTGGAATTGGAAGGCGTTTTTACCCATTTTGCTAAAGCGGAAGAAACAGCTGATAATTATACAGAACAACAGCTCCAAAAATTTTCTCAAGTGACCGCTAAAGTGCCGCAAATCCCGATTAAACACGCGGCCAATTCGGCCGGGGTCTTATTCCATCCTAATTCCCATTTAGACATGGTCAGGGTCGGTCTGATGTTATACGGCCTTTATCCGCAAGGCAATTCCCGCCGCCTTCTTGCGCTCCAGCCGGCGTTAGCTTTTAAAAGCCGGATCACTTATTTGAAACGGGTGCCGGCCGGGACGCCGTTATCATACAGCTCAACCTATGTAACGCCGACGGAGACAAAGATTGCGACCATCCCCGTCGGCTACGCCGATGGTTTTAGCCGGCGCTTGTCGAACCAAGGGCAGGTAATCATCCGCGGCCGCCGCTGTAAAGTTGTCGGACGGGTGACCATGGATTTGACCTTGGTCGATGTCGGCGGAATTAATGCGGAAGTCGGCGATCCCGTCATCTTAATCGGCGAACAGGATGGGCAACTAATTTCGGCCGATGAAATTGCCGCCCTTGAAGAGACTATTTCCTATGAAGTGATCTGCAGTATCGGGAAACGGGTGCCAAGGGTCTATAAATAGCGTTTGCCGTGCTATAATTCCCGTGTATGCCTTTACTGCGAAAAACTACTAGTCACGGTCCAACTTTATTGACCGACCAGGATATTTATTTATTTAAAGAAGGCAATCATTTCCGTCTTTATGATAAATTAGGTTCTCACCCTATGACGGTCAATGGCCGGACAGGCATTCTCTTTTCCGTCTGGGCGCCCAATGCCCACTACGTCTCTCTCATCGGTGATTTTAATAATTGGGACCGGGGCGCCCATCCCCTGAAGTCCCGCTGGGACAGTTCCGGCATCTGGGAAGGCTTTGTCCCCGACCTCAAACCAGGGACAGTTTACAAATATCATATTGCCTCGCGCGGCCATCATTATACCGTTGATAAGGGTGATCCTTACGCTTTCAGATGGGAGCTGGCGCCGCGGACGGCTTCCGTCGTCTGGGATCTCGACTACAAATGGCAAGATCAGTTGTGGATGAAAGAGCGCCATAAAAATAATGCTCTCAATGCTCCGCTGTCGATTTACGAAGTCCATCTTGGTTCCTGGCGCCGTGTCCCCGAAGAGCATAATCGCTACTTAACTTACCGGGAGATGGCCCAATATCTGGTCGCTTATGTCAAAGAGATGGGGTTTACCCATGTTGAATTTTTACCGGTGATGGAACACCCATTTTACGGCTCGTGGGGCTATCAGGTGGTCGGTTTCTTCGCGCCGACCAGTCGCTACGGCACGCCGCAGGATTTCATGTGTCTGATCGACCAACTGCACCAAAATGGAATCGGAGTTATCCTCGATTGGGTCCCTTCCCATTTTCCGACGGACCAGCATGGCCTGGCCTATTTTGACGGGACACATCTTTATGAACATGCTGACGCCCAAAAAGGCTATCACCCCGACTGGGGGAGCGCGATCTTTAATTACGGACGTAATGAAGTGCGCGAGTTCCTGATCAGCAGCGCTCTCTTCTGGCTTGATAAATATCATGTTGACGGAATACGCGTGGATGCCGTGGCCTCCATGCTCTATCTCGATTATTCGCGCAAAGAGGGGGAGTGGATCCCTAATGAACATGGCGGGCGGGAAAATCTGGAAGCCATCGGTTTTCTGCGCCGATTAAATGAAGTTGTCTATGGCGAATATCCTGATGTTCAGACAATGGCGGAAGAGTCGACCGCCTGGCCGATGGTGACGCGGCCGATCTACGCCGGCGGACTCGGCTTTGGCATAAAATGGAACATGGGTTGGATGCACGACACTTTGCAATATATTTCCACCGACACGATCTTCCGTAAATATCATCACGACCAGCTGACCTTCAGCCTCTGGTACGCGTTTTACGAAAATTTTGTCCTCCCGTTCTCCCATGATGAAGTTGTCCACGGTAAAGGGTCGATCTTTGGCAAAATGCCGGGCGATGACTGGCAGAAATATGCGAATCTGCGGTTGCTTTACGGCTACATGTTCGGGCACCCCGGGAAAAAATTGCTTTTTATGGGGGATGAATTCGGCCAGTGGAAGGAGTGGCACCACGACGAGAGTATCGAGTGGCACGCCCTAAACTTTGCGCCGCATCAGGGGGTGCGGAAATGGGTCAGTGATCTGAACCGGGTTTACCGTCAGGAAATGGCCCTGCATGAAAATGATTTTGGGCGCGAGGGCTGTGAGTGGATCGATATCAATGATTGGGAGAACAGTATTATCAGCTTTATCCGCCGCGGGCACAGCAAAAAGGATCTCTTTCTAATTGTCTGCAACTTTACGCCTGTCCCCCGTTACTGGTATCGCCTGGGCGTACCCGAAGCCGGCTATTGGGAAGAAATTTTAAATAGTGATGCGCAAGACTATGGCGGCAGCGGCAGCGGCAATTTTGGGGGGATGGAGGCGGATGGGTGGGGGGCTCATGGGCGGCCGTATTCTTTGATCATGACCTTGCCGCCATTGGGCGTGGTATTTTTTAAAAAGAGAAAATCATGAAAGCAGTAATTTTAGCCGGCGGTCTGGGAACGAGGCTTCACCCTTTAACAATTGATATCCCCAAACCAATGGTGCCCATACTAAACCGCCCACTAATGAGCTATACCGTCGAACTGCTGGCAAAATACGGCTTCACCGATATCCTGGCCCTGCTTTATCACCAGCCGAAAATTATTAAATCATATTTTGGCGACGGTAAAAAATTCGGGATTAAAATAGAATATGTCGAAGCGGCGCAGGATTTTGGCACGGCGGGCGCGGTTAAATTTGCTTGCCCCGATATTGCTGAACCAATTTTGGTCATCAGCGCGGATTTGTTGACTGATATCAATTTGACTGAAGTTATTAAATTTCATCGGCGCAAGCAAGCCCTGGCGACGATGGTCTTAACCAGGGTTGAAAATCCCTTGCCTTACGGGATTGTTGTCACAAGGGATAATGGGCGGATAAAAAATTTTTTGGAAAAACCGGCCTGGAGCGAGGTCTTTTCCGATACGATCAATGCGGGGATTTATCTTCTGGAACCGGAGGCAGTTAGAGAGATCCCGCTGCGCCGTCTTTTTGACTTCGGCCACGATCTCTTTCCGAAGTTACTTAAAGAACGGAGGCCCCTGTATGGTTACACCGCCAGCGGCTATTGGTGCGATATCGGCAAGCTGGAGGATTACAGCCGGTGCCATTTTGAAATACTTGACGGTAAGACCGATTTTAAAATTGCCGAGGAAAGGAAAAAAGACCAATATTTATTGGGCGCTGGTTCAATGGTCGCGGAACAGACGGAAATTTATCGCTCGGTCATCGGCGGCAATTGCAAAATCGGCCGCGGCGCTTTTCTGCGCGAATGTATTGTCTGGGACAGCGTTGAAATTGGGCCCGAGGCCCGTTTGGAACGGGTTATTGTAACCAATGATGTCAAGGTCGGTCCGAATGCTGATTTGGGCGAGGGAGTAGTGGTGGGCGCCGGAACAGAGATTGGCGCCGAAGCCCGGATCCGACCATTCATTAAGATTTGGCCGCGTAAAAACATTGAACCGGGCGCTTCCGTTTCCCGTTCGATGATCTGGAGAGAGCGTTGGACCCGTTCGCTTTTCGATAATTTTGGTGTAACAGGCATTTGCAATGTGGAAATAACTCCGCAGTTTGCGGCGGCGCTGGGCGCGGCCTATGGTTCTACGCTGGGGAAAAACACTCTCCTGGCCGGCAGCCGCGACAGCCACAAAGCCTCGCGGATGATTTATCGGGCGCTGGTATCGGGTGTCATGTCTGTCGGCGCTAATCTGGCCAATCTCGAAATGGCGCCCATTCCCGTCAGCCGTTACGGTGTCCGTTCGTTAAAAGCCGGCGGCGGTTTCCACGTCAGAAAATCGCCTTTTGATCCCGAAGTTATCGATATTAAATTTTTTGACGCTGATGGGATGGATTTGAGCTCGGCCGCCGAGAAAAAGATTGAACGCCTCTTTTTTGCCGAGGATTATCCCCGCGCCATGATTGAAGAGATAGGGGAAATTACTTATCCCTTCCATCGGGTGACGGAAGAGTATCGGGAGGGGATCCTGGCTTATCTGGACCAGCAGGGGACACAGTCGGCCAGCCTTAAAGTTGTCATCGACTATTCTTTCGGCGCCGCGGCGCAGATTTTTCCTTATATCCTTGGGGCAGGGGGCTTAAATGTTATCGCCCTGGGGGCGTATATCGATGCCGGCCGGATCACCAAAGATCAACAGGCTTTTGAATATTCACTGCGCCAGATGACGAACATTGTCAAGAGCCTCAACGCAGATTTCGGGGTGATGCTGGATACGGGCGGGGAGAAGATCTTTCTTTGCGATGAAAAAGGCCGCCTTATCGACGGGAACATAGCCTTGGCGATTATGGCGCGGCTGGCGCTGGAGGCAAAACCGGGGACATCCATCGCCGTGCCGGTTAAAGAATCTTCAGTGATTGAAAAATTAGCGCGGCGTTTTCAGGGGCGAGTCGTCCGCACTAAGAATAGTTTTCGCGGCATGATGGAATTGGCCAAAGCGGACAAAATTTCTTTCGTCGGTGAAAACCAGGGCGGCTATATTTATCCGGATTTTATGCCTTCTTTCGACGGGATGCTGTCGGTTTTTAAATTAGTCGATTACCTGGAAAAAAATAAAATTAAGCTTTCCGATCTGGCGGCGGAAATCCCCAAAATTATCCTGTTGCAAAGGGAAGTCCCTTGCTCTGTGGAGGATAAGGGCTTGGTAATGAGGCGAATGTTGGATGAAGTTCAAGGAGTTGAACGGGTGGAGATGATCGACGGCCTAAAATTCTGGCACGATGATGATTGGGTGTTGATCATGCTCGATGCCGTGCGGCCGATTATCCATTTGTATGCTGAAGCAGCGTCTCCCAAAGCCGCCGAATCGCTGATTGATAAATATGCGGCCGGGATCGGCTCATTGCGCAAAGGAGCGCGCTAAAGTGCTGCTCGACGACATTCTTTTAACCAAGCGCGAAGAAGTGACAGCGCTTAAGACCCGCTGGGCGGGGCAGGACCCGGAGCGGCTGATGAAAAGCGTCCAGCCGCCCCGCGATTTCCTCCAAAATTTTACGGCTGGTAAAATCGCTTTAATTGCTGAAATAAAAAAAGCTTCTCCATCCGCCGGCTTGATCCATCCGGATTTTGACCCTGCGGCCATCGCCAAAATTTATGAGCAGAACGGGGCGGCGGCGATTTCTGTTTTAACCGATAAAAAGTTTTTCCAGGGAGAATTATTCGATCTAATCGCCGTTAAAGAGGCGGTTAATTTGCCTGTGCTGCGCAAGGATTTTATTGTTGACGAACTCCAGGTTTATGAGGCGAGATCGGCGGGAGCGGACGCTATTCTTTTGATTGTCAGGATACTGACGCCGGAAAAACTTCAAAATCTCCTGGGCCTGACGAAAAAATTGGGAATGCGGGCTCTGGTTGAAGCGCATAATGAAGGGGAAGTCGAAATGGCGCTTAAAAGCAGCGCCGAGATAATCGGCGTCAATAATCGCGATCTCGACACCTTAAAAACTGATATTAATAATACCGTTAGATTGCTGAAGCAATTTCCCGAATTAAGGAGTAAAATTATCGTCAGTGAAAGCGGCCTTGGCAGCCGGGCTGATGTTGAATTATTGAAAGAGGTCGGTGTCAACGGCGTATTGATCGGCGAAAGCTTATTAAAAAGCCGGGATATTGCCGCCAAGATAAAGGAGTTGCTGGGTTGATGGAACAAATCCGAAATCCCTGCCCGTCCGGCAGGCGGGCGAAATCCGAAATCCGAGGTCCGAAATCAAAATTTTTAAATCCAATTCTTATTTCCGCGATTTATTTGATATTTGGATTTTGTCATTTGTCATTGGCTATGGGCAGCCTTCCCGTAGCTACGACCGAAGTTGTTAATCCGACGATTTCTTATGTCCGCGATTTTAGTTTGATGCGTTTTAACGACAGCCAATTATCTTATCCCTATGATGTTGATGTCGCGCAAATTGGAAATCTAGAAACTGGGCTGGAGGGGATATTTGTCGCTGACACGGGGAACAATCGGATCCAGCGCTGGAACAATAACGGCGATTTTACCTATCAGTTTGGCGGCTTTGGCCTGCAGCCGGGGAAATTTAACACCCCGGTCAGCGTAGCGGTCGATTTCAACAGTCGGATTTATGTGGCGGAAAAAGACAGCGACCGGGTCCAGCTTTTTGATATTCGAGGGAATGTTCTGGGGGTGGCGGCGACCGGCGAATACAATTATAAAAAATTGCGCAATCCGGCTGGTCTTGACGTCGATAATCTTGGCAACCTTTACGCGGCTGATTCCGGCAACGACCGAGTGTTAAAATTTGACAGCGGCGGCCAGTTTATCGGGGCAGTGGGGGGCTTTGGCTACGGGTTGGGTTTCTTTGACGCGCCGCAGGACGTGGCGGTCGACCTGAACCGTTATTTATACGTGGCCGATACGAATAATAATCGGGTCCAGAAATTAGATTACGATGGGCGGCCGCTGGCGGTCTTTGGGAAAATGGGGGACGGGCCGGGGGAGTTTTACCAGCCGCGGGGAATTGCCGTCGATAATAATTTTATTTATGTCTCTGATTCGGGCAATAATCGTATTCAGGTTTTAACTAAGGAAGGGGAGTTTGTGATGATGTTTGGGGGGAAGGATAAGGAGAAGAAGGAGAGCAAAGGGACATTTCTAAACCCCGGGGGCATCTGTTTGGGTAAAAAAGGCCAGATTTTCGTGGCAGATACCGGCAACAGCCGGATAGTGGAGTTGAAGATCAAATATTGATTTTTTTATGATTGATAAAACTCGACTATTAATTCATATCCGTTTCTCGTTTGTTTTAGAGAGAATTCTTCTATTCGGTCGTTGATATTTCCTTCCCAAACAGGTAGTCCCATAATCGTCTCATTCAATCGTTTAAGGTCACAATTTGGGTTGGGGTAATTCCCTCGCCTTCAGGCGATAACTTCCAGTATAATAAGAGGAGTGAGTGCAGAATACAGAAGAGCAACGCATACAATCTACAATTTGCAGATACACCTTGTCTGGATCACAAA
>JACRKQ010000053.1 GCA_016219705.1 Candidatus Saganbacteria bacterium
ATTTTACATCTGCCAGATTGTAAAGTCCAAAAAAAATTAAGCGGAAAAGGGGTTCCCATGCCTTGTTAAAATCATGCGAAGAATTTGGTTGCTGAAGTGAATTTTTCCCTTCGGTGTCAAATACTATTCGTCAGGGCTGCAGTGAGTCAGCAAAAATTGATTTTTTACAGGAATTTCAGTATAATTAAAAAATTGTGCTCGATTTTATTATTTACCTAGTCATCGGGATCATTTTTGTCGTTGGCTCGTTTGCGGCGGCGTATTTTTTTTCCCCGCACCATCCCACGGACAAAAAGTTAGCGACCTATGAATGCGGCGAAGACCCGATCAAAGGCTCGTGGATCCAGTATAACGTCAGGTATTATCTGCTCGGTCTGGCTTTTGTAATTTTCGACGTTGAAGCGATTTTTCTCCTTCCCTGTGTTTTAGTCATGAAATCATTAGGCTTGATCGCTTTTATCGAACTGGCAATTTTTATCTTTATTTTAGTTCTCGGCCTGGCTTATGCCTGGAGGAAGGGGGCCCTGGAGTGGATCTAGCGCAAGACGTTTTTCGCTACGTGGAAAAAATGCCCGGCGGTAATTTAATCTTAACGACGACGGACTCTCTTTTTAATTGGGCTAAAGCCAACTCTCTCTGGTATCTTCTTTTCGGCCTAAAATGCTGCGCCATTGAAATGATGGCGGCCGGCGCTTCCCGTTATGATCTCGACCGGCTGGGGCTGATGTTCCGCGCTTCGCCGCGGCAGACCGATCTGATGATTGTGGCCGGCACAGTGACCGCCAAAATGGCCCCGCGCATCCGCACCCTCTGGGAGCAGATGGCTGAACCCCGTTATGTGATTGCTATGGGCAGCTGTGCGATTACCGGCGGCGCTTTCTTCTACGATTCCTACGCGGCGATCAAGGGAGTGGATGAAGTTATTCCGGTCGATGTCTATATTCCTGGTTGTCCGCCCCGCCCTGAAGCGCTGATCGAAGGGATATTAAAACTTCAGGAAAAGATTAAGAAAGAGAGTTTGACTAAAAGATGACCGAAGAAAAGAAAATCAGCCGCGAAGAATTGCTGGCGACCGGAGAAAATATTAAAGCTCAATATAATTTTTTAGTTTTTATTACTGCTGTCGACTATCCAGAGCGCAATGTGATCGGAATGGTCTATCATCTCCGTTCGCTGGGAAATAGAGACACCCTGATCATAAAAATCGACCTGCCGCGGGAAAAGCCGGAAATCGCTTCTGTTGCCGGAATTTGGCCGGCGGCCGAATGGCATGAACGGGAGGTTTTCGACCTTTTTGGCGTTAATTTTCTCGGGCATCCGGATTTACGCCGGATTTTACTGCCGCCTGATTGGGAAGGGTCTCCACTGCGCAAGGATTATACTAAACCGGGAGTGATCAAGCGGCCGGAGACGATAAAATGAACGATCTGAAAAATTTAAAAACTGAAGAATATTTTTTGAGCATGGGGCCCCAACATCCTTCGACCCATGGGGTCTTGCGTTTGATCCTCAAGCTTGATGGCGAGATTGTGACGGGCGCAACGCCGGATATCGGCTATCTCCATCGCGGGTTGGAAAAGATTGCCGAGAACCGGGCGTACATTCAGATCATCCCTTTTACCGATCGGCTAGATTATCTCTCTTCAATGAGCGGCAACCTGGCTTTTGTCCTGACGGTGGAGAAACTGGCGGGGATTGCGCCGCCGCCGCGGGCCGAATATATTCGCGTAATTATGGCGGAGTTGAACCGTCTCGCCAGCCACTTAATCTGGTTAGGGACTTTTTCTCTCGACCTGGGGGCGGTGACCCCTTTCCTCTATTGTTTTCGGGAGAGAGAAAAAATTCTTGATCTTTTTGAGATGATCACCGGGTCCCGCCTCACATATAATTATATGCGTATCGGCGGGGTAGCGGCCGATCTCTCTGCGCAATTTATCAAAGATGCCGCCGCATTTATTCAAGACTTTAAATTCCGGGTCGCTGAATATGAGGCCTTGCTGACACAAAATCCGATCTTCCTGGCCAGGACGAAAAATGTCGGCATAATCAAAGCGGATAAAGCGATCGCTTACGGTTTAACCGGCCCGATGCTTCGGGCCTCCGGAATTAGCCGGGACAACCGCCGTGATTTCCCTTACGCCATTTATGACAAACTTTCATTTGATATCCCCGCAGGAACTGTTGGAGATTGTTGGGACCGCTATGCGGTGCGTGTCAGGGAGATGCGCGAATCGGCAAAAATTGTCGAACAGGCGCTGTCAGGGCTGCCAGAAGGTAATTTTAAGACCAAAGTTCCTTTAAGCCTAAAGCCGCCGGCGGGAGAATCATATGCGCCGGTCGAATCGCCGCGGGGAGAGATTGGTTTTTACCTGGTAAGTAATGGGACCGCCAAACCTTACCGCTTGAAAATCAGGACCCCGTCATTCTGCAACCTAAGCATTATCAGTCATGTCATTAAAGGCTGGAAAGTGGCCGATGTCGTCGCTATTTTGGGGACATTTGACGTTGTTTTAGGGGAGATTGACCGATGATAATTGGTTTAATAATATTATTGCTCAAGATAGCGGCTGTTTTAGTTTTTATCAGCCTAACGGTTTTGTTCCTGGTTTACGCGGAACGAAAAGTCAGCGCCCATTTCCAGGTCCGCTACGGGCCGATGCGGGTGGGATGGCATGGAGGACTGCAGATGATTGCCGATACCATTAAGCTTCTCTTAAAGGAAGATATTACCCCGAAGGACGTCGATAAATTGGTGTTTTTTATCGCCCCAATTTTATGTTTCGTTTCCGCCTATTTGGCCTATCTAACACTGCCATTTTCACCGCAGATCGTTGTGAAAAATTTAAATATCGGCTTGCTTTATATTTTAGGTGTCACCAGCTTGACTGTCCTCTCCTTGATGATGGCGGGTTGGGCTTCTAATAATAAATATGCCCTGCTGGGCGGATTCCGTTCGGTGGCGCAGATCATCAGTTATGAAATTCCGCTGGTCTTATCGGTCCTGCCGGTTGTCATGATGGCCGGCTCTCTTAATTTAATAACCATCGTTGAAGCGCAAAAAAGCTTGCCCTTCATATTGGTCCAGCCGCTTGGCTTTCTCTTATATTTGACCGCGGCGGCGGCTGAAGCCAACCGCGCCCCGTTTGACATTCCGGAGGCGGAGCAGGAGTTGGTGGCCGGTTACAATGTTGAATACAGCGGGATTAAATTTTCCATGTTTTTCCTGGCCGAGTATGTCAATATGTTTACTATCTGCGCTTTGGCGGCGATTTTATTTTTGGGCGGCTGGCAGGGGCCGATTCTGCCGCCGGTCATCTGGTTCCTAATCAAAGTGTATCTTCTGGTCTTTGTTTTAATGTGGGTGCGCTGGACCTTCCCGCGCTTGCGCATCGACCAACTGATGAGTTTTTGCTGGAAAATTCTTTTACCATTGGCTCTGGCCAATTTTTTAATATCCGGCTTATGGTTGGTTTTAAAATGAAAAAAATCTGGTTGGGAATATATAATTTAGGGCTAGGCTTGGCGGTAACTGTTAAACATCTTTTCAAACCGGCGATAACGATCCAATATCCCGACGAAAAAAGAGCGCCTTATCCGGCTTTCCGCGGCAATCTTCGCTTGAACCGTGATAAATGCACTTCCTGCATGATCTGCAGCAACTATTGCCCGAATTATTGCATTGAGGTTAAGTTTGATATCGGGGAAGATAAGAAGAGAAAACTGCAAAGTTATACCGTTGACATGGGGCGCTGCATGTACTGCGGAATTTGCGTGGAAGTCTGCCCGTTTGGCGCTAATTATTGGGACCAGAGCTACGAGCGGAGCGTTTATGACCGCGCGCAATTGATTGAGAGGAAAGATAAATGATCTTCTATTTTCTGGCGGTGACCTTAATCCTTTCCGCGATTTTAGTCGTGACCTTAAAAAATATTTTCCATTGCGCTTTGTTTCTGATCGTCGCCATCCTGGCGATCGCCGGACTTTATTTCCATCTCCAGGCGCCGTTTTTAGGCGTTGTCCAGCTTATTATCTATATCGGCGCGATTATGGTGCTTATCCTTTTTGCCATTATGCTCACTTCACGCATCTCCGATCGTTTGCTGCAGACGGCCAGTCGGCAGAGCATCCCCGCGCTTTTAGCGGTTATCGTTTTCATTTTATTGGCGCTAAAATCTCTTGATAAAACGCCATTGCCGGCCCATATCGGTAAAAATTTTGACCCAATCTTAGACCTGGGCCGGGCTTTAATGACCGCGTATGTGCTCCCTTTTGAAGTGGTTTCCCTGCTTTTGCTGGTCGCCCTGGTCGGAGCGATCGCCCTGGCGAGGAAAGATTAAATGGAAATTATTGTCCTTAGCTTAATATTATTCGGCATCGGGCTCTTCGGGGCGCTGACGCGCAAGAACGCTATTGCGATTCTAATGGCGATCGAATTGATGTTAAACGCCGTTAATCTCAATCTGGCATACTTTTCCCATAACCTGTCCAACATTTCCGGGCAGGTTTTTGTCCTTTTTATAATTGCGGCGGCGGCGGCGGAAGCGGTTATTGGCCTGGCGATCATTATTAATTTATACCGTGAGTTCCATAAAATCGATGTTGAGGAGATTACATTATTAAAATGGTAGTATTAATTCCCTTTTTACCGGCGCTAGCCTTTACTATCCTGATATTTTTTGGCTTTATCTTGAAAGAGAAAGCTCCCTGGCTGGCGATTGCCGCCCTGGGCGGTTCTTTTTTCCTTTCCTTGCAGACAGCTTTTAAACTTTTCCCGACAGGGAGAGAGATCAATATCAGCTATCCCTGGTTTAGTTTCGCCGCATTAAGTTTTCATGTTGACATCCTTTCTGGCTGGATGCTGCTGCTTGTTTCCGGAGTCGGGCTTTTAATCGTGATCTATTCTGTCGGTTACATGAAGGGCGACCCGCGTTTCGCCCGGTTTTTTGCTTACCTCTCCCTCTTTTGCGCGGCGATGCTGGGGCTGGTCTTGTCTGACAACTTACTTTTGATGTATATTTTCTGGGAGTTAGTCGGGCTCTGCTCTTATTTCCTGATCGGTTTCTGGTTTGAAAAACCAGCAGCGGCCGCGGCGGCAAAAAAGGCTTTCATTTTCACCAGGGCAGGAGATATCGGTTTCTTTTTGGGAATATTACTCCTCTTCCTGTCGGTTGGCAGTTTTGAATTTAAGACAATTTTTGCGGCGGCGCCGGCTTTACTGCCGGGACTTTTAACCGCTTCCACCTTGCTTCTCTTTTGCGGGGCGGTGGGAAAATCAGCTCAATTTCCCCTCTATGTTTGGCTGCCGGACGCGATGGAAGGCCCAACACCGGTCTCCGCCTTGATCCACGCGGCGACGATGGTGACAGCCGGGGTCTACATGATTGCCCGGCTCTTCCCGCTTTTTGAATTAGCGCCGTTAACCTTAAACGTCGTCGGCTATGTGGGGATCGGCACGGCGATAATGGCGGGGTTGATTGCTGTCACCCAAAATGATATCAAAAAAATCCTGGCGTATTCGACTATTTCCCAACTAGGTTTTATGATGCTGGGGTTGGGGGCGCACAGTCCTCACGCGGGGGTTTTCCATCTTTTAAGTCACGGATTTTTTAAGGCGCTGTTGTTTTTGGGGGCAGGTTCGATCATCCATGCCTTGCATTCCAACGAGCTAGCTGATATGGGAGGTCTGGTTAAAGCGATGCCGGTCACGTCGCTCACTTTTATAGTTGGGACATTAGCATTATCCGGCATGCCGCCGTTCGCCGGCTTTTTCAGCAAAGATGAAATATTAATGGCCGCGTATCAGCGCCTGCCCATCGGTTTCTGGCTGGCCTTGCCGGCCGTCTTTTTAACGTCATTTTACATGTTCCGCTTATGTTTTAAGGTTTTTCCCGGCGAAGTGAAAGGCCATCCCCATGAATCGCCGCTGGTCATGACCGCCCCGCTTATTATCTTAGCGATTCTGGCCTGCGGGTTTGGTTTCTTTAATCCCTTTGGCGGCGCGGCCGAGGAAGAGGCGGGGAAACTTTTTGTCTTGTTTGCCTCTTTAGGGACGGCCTTTCTTGGTATTTTCAGCGCCTGGCTCCTTTACGGTATAAAAATTATTTCCCTGGCCCGCTATAAGCAGACTTTGCTTTATAAGTTTGTGGCGGCAAAATATTATCTTGATGAATTTTACATCTGGTTTGTCGGCGGGTTGGTGGCATTGATCAGCCGCCTTCTGGCGATTTTTGACCAGAGGATTATTGACGGCCTGGTAAACCTGGCCGGTCTTGTGACACAAGGCTTCTCCGCCCTTAATCGTCTCTTTGATATTTACATTGTTGACGGCTGCGTCAATCTTGCCGGCTGGGTGCTGGGCTTTTCCGGAGAGAAATTGCGGCGCCTGCAGACGGGGTACGTTCAGAATTATTTATTGTTTATCGTTATCGGGATTGTTATTATTTGGATTATAAAATTTGGTTTATAATCAAATCAGAAATTCGAATTACCAAAATCCGAACGAGGAAAATTATTAATAATAATTTTACATTGTTCGGACATTCGGATTTAGGACATTAGGATTTTGGATTTATAAGGAGGTAAAGTTTATGCTGTCGGCTGTTATTTTTACGCCGCTTATAGGAGTGTTGATCCTGCTTTTTGTCAGGAAAGATAATGTTAACCTTATCAAGACCTTGGCAGTTGTTTTTTCTCTGGTCCCTCTGCTTCTCCTGATTGCCCTGGCGGCAAAATTTAATTTCGCTTTTTCCGGCTTCCAGTGGCAGGAAGTTCTTCCCTGGATCCCCGCTTTGGGGATCAAATACCATCTGGGCGTTGACGGAATAAGTTTGCCGCTTTTAATTTTGACCGCTCTCCTCTCTGTTATCTCCTTAATTTATTCCTGGATCATTAAAGAACGGACCAAAGAGTATTTTATCCTTTTCCTCTTGCTTCAGATGGGGATGCTGGGGGTCTTTTCAGCTTTAGACCTTTTCCTTTTTTACGTCTTTTGGGAGATAAGTTTGGTGCCGATGTATTTTTTGATCGGTGTCTGGGGCGGGGCGCGCAAAGAATACGCGGCGATCAAATTCTTCCTGTATACGCTTTTAGGCAGTCTGGCGATGCTCCTCTCGATCCTGGTTTTGTATTTTAATACTTCCCCGCATACCTTTGATCTCCTGGAGTTGGCAAAAATTGCTGATCCTCGAACCGCGGCGCTGGTCTTTAGCGGTTTCTTTTTGGCTTTTGCGATTAAGGTCCCGATGTTCCCTTTTCACACCTGGCTGCCGGACGCGCACGTGGAGGCGCCCACGGCTGGTTCCGTGATCCTGGCGGGAGTTCTTTTAAAGATGGGGGCGTACGGTTTTATTCGGTTTTCTCTGCCGCTCCTGCCGGAGGCTTGCCGCTTTTTTGCCGTACCGATCGCGATCCTGGCAGTGATCAGCATCGTTTATGGCGCCCTGGTTTCGCTGGCGCAGACTGACCTTAAAAAATTAATCGCCTACAGCTCGGTGAATCATATGGGTTACGTGATGCTCGGTATTGCCGCCGGGATGATGAGTTCCCCCCAATTGGCGGCGCAGTCAACAGCGATCTCCGGCGCGGTCCTGCAGATGGTTAGCCACGGCTTGATCACGGGCGGGCTCTTTTTATTGGTGGGCGTGATTTATGAGCGGACACATACCCGCCAGCTCGCCGATTTCGGCGGCCTGGGGGCGAAGCTCCCGGTCTTTGCCGGCATCTTTAGTTTTTTTGCTTTCGGTTCGCTCGGCTTGCCGGCGCTGTCCGGTTTTATCAGCGAGTTTTTGATTTTTATCGGGACTTTTCCGATCTATCCGGTTTTGACCGGACTATCGCTGATTGGCGTCTTATTAACGGCCGCGTTATTTTTGGTCACCATTGAAAAAATGTTATTGGGTCCGCTTTTGCCGAAAAACAATCTTTTAGTTGACGTTGATAAACGTGAAATTTTCTGTCTCGGGGTTTTGGGCGTTCTCGTTTTGCTCCTGGGCGTCTACCCGCTTCCATTGTTGAAAATGATGGAAAACTCTGTAGCGTTTATTTTGGGAGGAAGATAATTTGTCTCTGTTTTGGCCGGAAGGAATAGTTTTATTAACTGCCTGTCTCGTCCTGGTAGGGGATCTCTTCCCGCGGCGTGTCCAGCCTGTTCCGATCGCGCTTGCAGGTTTAGGGCTAAGCTTGCTTTCCCTGCTGGTGTTGCGCTCGGGCGGAAGTTTAGCCGCTTTGGCTCACAATTTTTATTGGTTTGATCTCTTCTCCCTGTTTTTCAAAGGCTTGTTTTTAGGCATTGGCTTAATTATCGTCATGATAAATATCGATTATTTTAAGGCCCAGGTCAAGAAAAATGAAGGTGAGTTTTATTTCTTGTTCCTAATTTCTCTTTTAGGCTTGATGATCGTTGTCAGTTCGCCGAATTTGCTTTTAATCTATCTGGGCATAGAGATTGTCGGTCAATCATCTTATCTCCTCGCTGGCTGGCAAAAAAACCTGCGGCGGTCCGGGGAAGCGGCCATCAAATATTTTCTTTTTGGCGCCGTCGCCTCGGCGATTTTTCTTTACGGCGTTTCCTTATTCTATGGGCTGACCGGCAGTTTTGATTTAAGCCGGTTACTTGTTTCTCCTTTGCTCTCGCCGTTATATTATGCCGCCTTGATTTTTATGGTCCTGGGTTTTGGTTTTAAGATTGCCATGGCGCCGATGCAATTCTGGTGTCCCGATGTTTACGAAGGAGCGCCAATACCGATCACCGCTTATCTCTCCGTCGGCCCCAAAGCGGCCGGATTTGCCGTGCTTTTACGGTTTATAACGTTAGCGCGGGCGGATCTTATTTGGCTTTTTGCTCTGTTAGCGGCGGTGACGATGACTTGGGGCAATCTTGTTGCTTTAAGACAGAAAAACATCAAGCGCTTATTGGCCTATTCCAGTATTGCCCAAGCCGGTTACATCTTAATCGGTTTAGTCTCCCCGCAGTTAGGCTACGGGGTGGTCGGTTTTTATCTTTTGGCTTACGCGCTGGCAAATTTAGGGATCTTTGCTATTGTCATTTATTTATCTTTAATTTTGCAAAGCGAAAATATCGATGATTACGCCGGTTTTGCCCGCCGGTCGCCGGCTTTGGCGGGAGCGCTGGCGCTATTTTTGTTTTCCCTGATCGGCATACCTCCTCTGGCCGGTTTCGTCGGTAAATTTTTGATTTTCAAGGCGGCGGTGGGGAGCGGTTTTCTCTGGCTGGCGCTTTTGGGCGTTATCAATAGCGTTGTTTCGGTCTATTATTATCTCAATATTTTACGGGTGATCTACTTTAAGCCAGGGGACGAAACAGCGATTAATCTTCCGGCGGCGATTGCCTTGGCGGTCATGGCTTGTTTAATTGGCACTATTGTTTTTGGCCTTTTTCCCGATTTGGCCGGCAACTTCTTTTTAAAAATTTAACCGCTGATGTTTTCATCAAATAATACTTGGTTTCCGCTTATGCCAGTCCGTATTCTGTTCGTAGGTGAAGGCGGCGCGCAATAAAGTCTCTTCTGCAAAAGCTTTTCCAATTAATTGTAAACCGATCGGCAGATTATCGATAAAACCGCAGGGGAGAGAAATAGCCGGCAATCCTGCCAGGTTAACCGGGATAGTGGCGATGTCAGAGAGATACATGGCCAGAGGGTCGTTGGACTTTTCCCCGACTTTAAAAGCAGCCGAAGTGGTGGTAGGGGAGAGAAGAAGGTCGCAATTCTGGAACGCCCGCTCAAAATCATTCTTAATCACGGTGCGGACTTTTAACGCTTTGAGGTAAAAGGCGTCATAATAACCGGCGGAAAGGGCGTAAGTGCCGATCAATATCCGCCTTTTAACTTCCGGCCCAAAACCTTCCGCCCGCGTATTGTTGTACATTGTCAAAAGGTCAGGGGAGTTGGGACTGCGTTGTCCGTATTTAACTCCGTCATAGCGGCCCAAATTTGAGCTGGCTTCAGCCGGAGCAATTAAATAATAAGTTGCCACGGCGTATGCAAAAGTGGGAAGTGAAACTTCCATTATCTTCGCCCCTAATTCTTCAAACTTCTTCATGGTTTGCTGGATTGACTCCTTAACTTTGGGTTCAATCCCTTCTCCTAATAGTTCTTTAATAATGCCAATGCGGAGATTTTTGATGTCGTTGACCAATGATTTTTGATAGTCAGGGACGGGCCGGTCAACAGAAGTGGAATCTTTTTTATCATGGCCGGCCAAAACATTTAACATAATAGCGGTGTCGGTGACATCTTTGGTTAGCGGGCCGATTTGGTCGAGAGAGGAGGCGAAAGCCACTAATCCATAACGAGAAACCAGCCCATAAGTTGGTTTAAGGCCGACGACACCGCAGAATGCGGCTGGCTGTCTGATCGAGCCGCCGGTGTCCGATCCCGTTGCCATCACGGCTTCATTAGCGGCGACGGCGGCAGCGGAGCCTCCAGAAGATCCCCCCGGCACACAATTTAGGTCCCAGGGGTTATAAGTCTTATGCAAACCGGAGTTTTCTGTCGAAGAGCCCATAGCGAATTCATCAAGATTTGTTTTTCCCACCACAACGGCTCCCGCGGCTTTTAGTTTTTCGACCACAGTGGCATCATATGGAGGCTTGTAATTGCTCAAGATTTTTGAAGAGCATGTTGTCAAAATTCCTTTTGTGCACATGTTATCTTTGATGGCGATAGGAATTCCTGTCAGCGGGGTAACGTTATCGTTATTTTTCAGTCGTTCATCAGCCGCTTTGGCTTGTTTAAGCGCTTCTTCTTTTGTTACTGTTACAAAAGCCTGGATTTTTGGCTCAACTTTTTCCAGATGAGCAAAGACTGCGGTGGTCAGCTCCTGGGAGCTGCTCTCTTTTTTGGCGAGTAACTTATTAAGTTCATGGGCGGTTTTTTTGTGCATTATTCCATTATCTTTGGCACTCTAAACATATTGTTTTCCACTGTTGGTCCGTTAGCGACGATTTCATCCGTATTTGTACAAGGGGCGGCCACATCTTCCCGCCAAACATTTTTCATTGGGATTGCGTGGGAGGCGGGAGGAATATTGTTCGTGTCCAGTTTTTGCAGCCTGGCGGCATAATCTAAAATAACCGAAAGCTGCCGGCCGTATAACACTTTTTCGTCTTCAGTCAAACCGAGACGAGCGAGTTTGGCGATGTGATTAATATCGAGCTGCATAAATCAATTATATCGTTATAGACGCAAGCTGGCAACAGGGGAGAGGGATAATGACGAATGACTAATGACTAATGACGAATTAATGAATTTATAATACCCAGCACAGCCAATCATGGCTGCGTTATCAGTACAATATTCAAAGGGAGGAATTATTACTTCCAGCCCTTCTTTCTGACCTCTTTTTTGTAATCGACTCCTTAAGCTGGAATTGGCCGAGACGCCGCCGGCGAGGGTGACAATTTGGACGTTGCGATCTTTGGCCGCGCGAATGGTTTTCTCTACCAGCGTTTCGACGATGGCTTCCTGAAAACTAGCGACGAGGTCTGGAACTTGTGAAGCGTGAAGAGTGAGGCGTGAAACGTAATTTACAACCGCTGTTTTGATTCCGCTGAAACTGAAATCGTAACCCTGGTCCATCATAGGGCGGGGAAATTTGATGGCGGCTGGATTTCCTCTCTTGGCCAACTTATCAATAACCGGTCCGCCGGGATAACCCAAACCCAAAAAACGAGCGACTTTATCAAACGCTTCTCCCGCCGCATCATCCCGAGTCCGGCCCAGCGTTTCATATTCTCCATGACCTTTGACGAGAATAATCATTGTGTGCCCGCCGGAGACTAATAAACTAATAAAGGGAAAACTTAGAATTTTAGATTTAGAGTTTAAGAAGTTGGCGTATATGTGTCCTTCAAGATGGTTAACTTCAACCAGCGGGATTTTTCTTCCCCAGGCAATGGCTTTAGCTGCGCAGAGCCCGACGAGGAGGGAGCCGACCAAGCCTGGGCCATAAGTTACGGCAACGGCATTTATGTCGCCAAACCCAACGTTGGCTCTTTCCAGCGCTTCTTTAATGACCGGATTGATCACTTCAATATGTTTGCGAGCGGCAACTTCGGGAACAATCCCGCCATATTTTTTATGAAATTCAATTTGCGAGGAGATGACGTTGGAAAGAACTTCCTGTCCGTCTCTGACAACGGCGGCGGCGGTTTCGTCACAGGATGTTTCGATGGCTACTATAAACACAGCAGAGGAACCTCCTTTTTGGACAATGACAGTGGTCGGGCATCACGCTGGCCCAGGAAGACGTCGGGGAAGATATCAAGGGGCCAACCCAGTTCGTTCAAAGAAAGGGAAAAATAATTAGTGGCATTATAGGCAAAATCGCCGTAGGAATGGTAGGCGTAATGTAAACTGACGCCGGCGTAATGGAAAGTTGCTCCGTAAGTGAAATTATTGGTCAAGGTCGAGCTCTGCGGGTCCTGGTCGACGCCGGCGCGTAAAGTTAAAAATGGATTAGGCGCAAATTCAATTCCGGTATGGATGGTTGTCGATTTGGCTGTTTGCAGACTTACATTGGCGTCGGCCGCGATGGAGAGATCAACCGGCGCATAAACAGCCGCTTTTAATTCTTCGCCCAAGAGAAAAAACCGGGAGCCGATTTTTATTGAGAGAGGTAGATTTTCTCCCTGGGAATTTGCGATGATTTTACTAGAACTGAAGAGATTTTGGCCGACAACGCCAAAGCTAAACGGACCAACTCCCTGCTGCAGCAAACCGACGTCCAGGTTCCAGCAGCTGCCGGAGCCGGCGCTGACTTCATAGCCATTCTGGGTATAATATTTCAAGTTAAGCCCCCAGGAGAAGCGTTCATTAAGACGGCGGCCGAACGAGAGGAAGATAACGCTATCGTTGAAAGAGGTTGTTGATTTTGGTAAAACGCTGGCCGAATCCCTGATTTCAATTCCTCCGATATTGGCGCCGACATAACCCAGCCCGATGGCGCTCTGCTCGCCGAGAGGATAAACGCCGCCTAGCAGAGAATAAGTGACATCCTCCATGACATTGGCTGACATTGAGAGGAGTTCAAAAGCGTCGATACCGCCCAATCCAGCTGGATTGCTGAAAATAGTATCAGCGGATTCTCCGACCGCCACGTATGCTCGTCCCATTCCCAGCGCGCGGGCGCCAACGCCGATGGTGAGAGGATCAAAGGTTGTTTGGGCGGCAACAACACTGGGAAGAAATGACAAATGACAAATGACAAATGACAAATGAAGGAATCGCTTCGCGATATTATAATAATTCATTTATCGATTGGTAATCCAAATCTTGCCTTTGCCCAGGCGAGTTTTACCGCTATCAATCAGTTGATATAAATAGACGCTGCTGCCGACAAGTTCATTATTGGCGTCGTAGCCGTTCCAGGTTATGCGATTGGTTGCGCCGGCCTGGAGATTAAAAACTTTGCGCTGCAAAAGCCGCGCGGCCATGTCATAAATATATAAGAAGGCTTCAGTTGTGGCGGTTGAACTGCATTCAAAGGTGGCTATTTGCCCGGCGGCGGGGTTAAAGGGGTTGGGGTAATTAATAATCGTAACGGCGAAAAATAGAGTGATGAGCCAATTTCTTCTTTTCATGGAGGTATTGTAGCGGATTTTTTCCAGCATGCCAAATTATCATGAAGATGCTATACTTTTAGTGTCATGGCTTTGCCCAAAAAATGATTGATATTGCTGCCAATATTGTTGAAGTTCGCCAGCGAGTGGCTGCTGCGGCAAAAAAATCCGGTCGCAATCCGGCCGATATCAAAATCATTGCGGTAACGAAAACTGTTCCGGTTGAGATAATCGAACAGGCAGTTGCCGCGGGAATTACTGATCTCGGAGAGAATCGAGTTCAAGAAGCGACTCCTAAAATTGAAACACTCCGGCCCAAATATTCTAAAATTAATTGGCACATGATTGGTCATTTGCAGAGAAATAAAGTAAAACAGGTTCTCGCGAAATTTGATTTAATTCAATCGCTTGATTCTGAACGCTTAGCACAGGAAATCAATCAACAAGCGACGATTCCCGTTTCCGTCCTGGTAGAGGTCAATGTCGGCGGTGAAGCAAGTAAAACGGGGCTGCCGGTGGCTGAAGTAATTAGTTTTTTGCAAAATCTGCCGGACTTTGCTAATATTAATGTCACCGGGCTAATGACTGTTGCGCCCTGGTTTTCCGATCCAGAAAAAACACGGCCTTATTTTGCGCAATTGAAACAGTTAAGCGAAAAAATAAAGACATTAAACCTGCCTCATGTTACAATGCAGTATCTTTCTATGGGGATGAGCGCTGATTTTGTCCCGGCCATAGAAGAAGGATCGAATATGGTCCGTTTGGGCCGCGCAATTTTTGGTAAGAGGAGTTGAAATAAATGGGTTTATTTGAAAGAGCGAAACAGTTTATCGGTTTGGAGGAAGATGTCGAAGGAGGAGAAAAGAGCTTTGGCCAGCAGTTGGATATGTCGACGATTTTGCGCGGCAAAAAAGAACGAAGTGAGGGATCTTATGATGTCATGATTTATGAGCCGAAAGTGTACGAAGATTCGCTGAATATTTCCACTAATTTGCGTTCAGGCGCGCCGGTAATCATTAATTTAAAGCACCTTGATCCTTCGGAAGGGACGCGTTTGATCGATTTTGTCTGCGGCACCGCCTACGCCATTGACGGCCATATGTTAAAAATAGGCGAGTCGATCTTCCTTTTTACTCCTAACAACATCGCTATCACTTCAGCCGAAGAGAAGGCGTCATTATCAGAGAGCGTAACTTTTGACCAGGAAAAACGCGAAACTTTTTTCTCCCGCTAAATGAGGTCATTGTGACAAGTATCGGTTTTATCGGCGGCGGCCGGATGGCCGAAGCCATAATTAAAGGTTTAACTGCCGCTAAATCAGATTGGGAAATCCATGTTTCTGACAGCGATCCGGCGCGGCGGGAACACTTGCGCAACCGATATTCGGCAACTGCCCATGTTAATAACGCGCAGTTAGCCCAACTGGTTGATGTCATCGTCTTAGCCATTAAGCCGCAGGTCTTTTTGTCGGTGGTAAAAGATTTAACCGTTAAGCCGGATAAATTAGTTGTTTCCATCGCGGCTGGCGTCACTCTCGATTTTTTGGAAAACGCTTTTCCTCAAGTTCCGGTTGTCCGGGTGATGCCGAATAATCCAGCGCTGGTCAAGGCAGGGATGACGGCGATCTCAACCGGCCCAAATGTTTCTAGAGATAAATTACTTCTAGTTGAGAAAATTTTCAGCGCAGTCGGAGAGATTGTTCACGTCGAAGAAAAACATATGGATGCGGTAACCGGGCTTTCCGGTTCCGGGCCGGCATATGTTTATTTAATGATCGAAGCTTTAACCGCGGCGGGCCGGGAATTAGGATTAGCTGCGGCTGTTTCCGAAAAACTGGCGCTCCAGACTGTTTGGGGCGCGGCGCAGACAATGTTAAAAACAGGCCAGTCCGCGGCCCAACTGCGCGAGATGGTGACATCACCAGGTGGGACAACTTTAGCTGGGCTGAAAGTTCTCGAAGAAAAACAATTTTTCCTCGTGTTGGTTGAGGCGGTAAAAGCGGCGGCGGTCCGCGCACAGCAGCTTAGTCAGTAATATTAAGAAAGCAGGTTAATAATGTCAAAGGTCCTTATTGTCGGTACGATTGGTCTGGATACGATTGAAACGCCTTTTGGTAAAAAGCCGGAGATAATCGGTGGTTCTGCCGTCCATGCCGCCGTGGCGGCCAGTTTTTTTGCCCAGCCGGCGATTGTCGGCGTGGCGGGGACGGATTTTCCTGAAGAGCATTTAACCTTCCTGCGGTCGCGCGGTATTGATACCAGCGGCATTAATATCCTGGCGGGTGAGACTTTTCGCTGGTCGGGTTTTTATGAATACGACATGAACCAGGCCCATACGCGTGACACCCGTTTAAACCTTTACGCGACTTTTGATCCGCAGATCCCGGAAACACTGCGGGCAACGGCATATGTTTTCCTGGCGAACCTTGATCCCGATCTCCAATTAAAAGTCTTGGACCAGCTTAAAGGGCCAAAGCTGGTGGCCATGGACACAATGGATTTCTGGATAAAAAATAAGCGCGAAGTCCTGCACAAAGTAATTAAAAAAGTTGATGTCGTTTTGATGAATGACGGCGAAGCGAGACAATTTATGGAGACGCCCAACCTGCCGCTGGCGGCCAACCGGCTGTTGGAGCTGGGTACCAAGCTGGTCATCATTAAAAAAGGCGAGCATGGCGCTCTGCTTTTCAGCCGGGACAATCATTTTGCCGCGCCGTCATATCCCCAGGATCAATTACGCGATCCGACCGGGGCGGGGGATTCTTTCGCGGGGGGCTTTATCGGCTATTTGGCCAAAAGTTATGACCTCTCCGAGCAGAATATCCGTCGCGCGGTCATTGTCGGATCAGTGATGGCTTCATTTAACGTCGAAGATTTCAGTCTCAATCGTTTAAAACAGCTAAAACACAAGGAGATTGTCGAACGTTTTGCGGCCTTCCGCCGTTTTACAGAGTTTGCAGCAATTTAACCCGCCAGAGGCGGGCAGAGGGGGAAAAGGATGGATGATTATCAGAGGATCGGCCGGTTACTATTCCAGGAGAGATTAATTGATTCGCACGGCGGTAATTTAAGCTGGCGGGAAGGAGACAAAATTTTCATCACCGGTCTTAATGTGATGTTGGGGGATCTGAAACCTGAAGATATTATTGAGGTTGGCCTGGAACCGGGAGCCGATGATCAAAAGGCTTCACGGGAATTACCGACCCATCGCGCGCTTTATAAAAATTCCGCAATTAAAGCTATTGTTCATGCCCATCCGGCCAACGCGATCGCCATTTCCCTGACTGATAATAAAATTATTCCCCAGGATTCAGAAGGGCTATTCTTATATAAGTCAGCGCCGATTGTCCGGGTTAGAGATGGGGTGGGGTCGGAAGAAACTGTCCGCTTACTCCCCAGCTTTCTCGGCAAAGAAAATGTTATTGCCGTGGTGAAAGGCCATGGGAGTTTTGCCGTCGGACAAAATTTAGAAGAAGCTTATAAATATACTTCCTGTCTGGAAAATTCCTGCCGGGTGATTATCGCGGTCAGGGCTTCAGGGGGGCGGGGCAGCGGACAGACGGCAGTCAGCAATGTCAGTAAGCCCATGGAGCGGCCGCAGCGGGGGAGACCAGCTTTCAAGTCGGCTATTCCGCCCGGCATCGGCGTGATGGATCGCAGCCGTTATCGCAATCGATGAATGAGCTAGAAAATTTACTCGCTAAAATAAAAAGTTACAATCCCCAGGCCGACCTGGAACTTGTCAAGCTGGCTTATGTTTTTGCCGCCGAGGTTCATCGCGAACACAAAAGACTTTCCGGCGATCCCTATATTATCCATCCTCTCTCCGTGGCCGAAATCTTAGCCGACCTGGAACAGGATGTCCTGACGATCGCGGCGGCGCTCCTCCATGATGTTGTCGAAGATTCAACCGTGACTCGCGAGATGCTGGTCGCCAAGTTTGGGGCGGAAATTGCGCGGTTGGTGGAAGGGGTGACGAAACTTAGCCAATTAAATTTTGTCAGCCGCGAAATTCGCCAGGCGGAAAATTTCCGCAAAATGTTTATCGCCATGGGGGAGGATTTCCGGATCATCATCATCAAGCTGGCTGACCGTCTGCATAATATGCGGACGATCAAATACTTGCCTCTGCCAAAGCAGAGCGAGACGGCTCTGGAGACCCGCGAGATTTTTGCTCCCCTGGCGCACCGCCTGGGGATGTGGCGGCTGAAGTGGGAGCTCGAAGATTTATCTTTTTCGGTGCTGGAACCGGACAAATATGAAGAGGTTAAGACCAGGATTGCCGAAAGCCGTACTGGCCGGGAAAAATACATCCAGGATTTTATCTCCCAGGCTAAGGAATTGCTGCAAAAGGTAAATATAGAGGCGGAAATATTCGGGCGGGCCAAGCACTTTTACAGCATTTACCATAAGATGGTCGACCAGAACCTGGAATTTAATGAAATTTACGATCTGACGGCGGTCCGGATCATCATCAATTCAATTAAAGAATGTTATGCCGTTTTGGGTGTTGTCCACGCGGCCTGGAAGCCGATCCCGGGTCGTTTCCGCGATTACATTGCCATGTCCAAATCCAATGGTTATCAATCCCTGCATACGACCGTCATCGGTCCCGGCGGCCGGCCGGTGGAAGTCCAGATCCGGACGCGTGAAATGCATCGCGTCGCCGAATATGGGATCGCGGCGCACTGGCGCTACAAAGAAGGAGAGACGGATAAAGGCTTGGACCAGAAAATGTCATGGTTCCGCCAGATGCTGGAATGGCAGGAAGAATTAAAAGACGCCAAAGATTTTATGGAGAGCTTAAAGACGGATTTATTCATTGATGAGGTCTTTGTTTTTACGCCCAAAGGAGCGGTTTTCGACCTGCCGATTGGCGCCACAACGATTGATTTTGCCTATCGTGTTCACACGGAAGTGGGACATCGAGTGGTGGGAGCCAGAGTTAACGGACGTTTAGTTCCGCTGGATTTTAAATTAAATAACGGTGATATTGTCGAAGTCCTGACCGGTAAAAAAGACAGCCCGTCGCGGGACTGGATCCGTTTTGTAAAAACCGCCGGTGCCCGCGTCAAAATCCGCAACTGGTTTAAAAAACAGCAGCCGATTGAGAAAGAAGCGGTTGAGCCTCAATTGGCAGAGAAAGAGGCTGCTCCATTGCTGTCGGCCGCGCCGCGATCACGAGTCAGGGCGAAATCAGCCGTTACTGTTTCCGGCCTGGAAAATGTGCTGGTCCGTTTTTCTAAATGTTGCCATCCGATTCCCGGCGAAAAAATTGTCGGCTACGTAACGTTGGGCAAAGGGGTGGCGATTCACCGTTTTGATTGTCCCAATATAATTGGGCATGAACTCCCCAAAGATAAATTAGTAAAAGCGGCCTGGAACCGGCAAAACGAGGTGCTTTTCTCGACCGAAATTGAAATTGAATCTTTTGATCGGGTGGGAGTCTTTAAAGATATTCTCCACCAGATTGCGGAAATCAAAACGAATGTTTCGGCGGCCAAGGTTAAGACCAAGCGCGGCAGTTCCGCTTTTCTCAATATCACGGTTGATATTAAGGACAAAGATCATCTCGAGCGAGTAATTGCCGCCATCAAAAAAGTCCCCGATGTTTACGAGGTGAAGCGCTGAAGGATTAAATGCTGTACTTACCTATGAGGTTCTTAGCTCATGATTTTTTTAATCTTTTAGTAGCATTCAGAACGGTTAAACCGATAAGAGTCTTATTTTTGTAACGCAAAATAATATCATTTTCTGATAATTCAGAATCAGTTGCTTGTTGAGGTTTATCAAAATTTACGTATAAGACATCAGCTTCACGATCAAAATCAAACCAAACGTGCTTTTGGCTCAATTTCATTATATGTGGAACCACCTTAAAAATTTCGCTCATGGCTACTCTTGCTTCCATATAATTTGCCTCCTTAAAAGTTTATTTATTTTTGATGAAATAAAGGCTGTGATCACAAAACCATCTTTGGCGCCTAATTCTTTGTAAATAACCACTAAATATTTTTTCCCTTCTCGTTTTTTTACTGCCAGCAGTTCTTTGTCGTTGGTTCCTTCCAGGACTATGTCTGGGGAGGTGACCGCTTCGAGGACGTCGTAGAAATTGCCAGCCAATTCACAGTGGTTTTCAACGACATGAACCCATCTTTCTTGTGGTAACCGAATGGCGATTCCGTTTACAGATTTCGCTGTATCCATTGCTTACAATTTTGTCATATTTCGACGCAATAATCAATCAGCTCTGACGAATAGTATTTCTTCGCACCCGTAAACCCCTCCCCACTTGCCGACGCATCTTTTTACCAACTAGCGTGAGTTTACTAAGGGGAAAATAAAAAAGGATGTAAGGCTGATAATCAATTACTAAACTTGAAAAGCTCCAGCCGGGCTGATATACTTGCTTTTCATGGCGATACCAATTAACGAAATCAAACCCGGGATGACCGTATCAATAAACCGGGATCTTTTTCGCTGCCTGGATTACCACCATCAGCGTGCCGCCCAGCAGAGCTGGATTAAAATTAAATTTAAAAACCTGCGCAGCGGGGCGATAATAGACCGCACTTTTAAGCCCGGCGAAAAAATAGAGCCGGCGCATATTGAATATAAGCAAATGCAATTCCTCTACGCTGATTTAGCTTTGTTCCATTTTATGGATCAGACTACTTATGAACAGATTGCTCTCCCCAAAGAAAAAGTCAGCGACGCGGCGAAATATATTAAGGAAGGTTTTGTGGTCGGTATTTCTTTCTATGGAGATGAAGCGCTGGATGTTAGCCTGCCAGCTGCGGTAGAGCTCAAAGTCGTAGAAACTTCGCCAGGATTTAAAGGCGACACGGTTTCCGGGACCAAACCGGCGACGATGGAGACCGGATTGGTCGTGCAAGTGCCGTTTTTTGTCAATGTCGGAGATCTGCTTAAGGTGGGGACTGAAGAAGGGAAATACTTAGGGAGGGCATAATAAAATGACAAATGACAAATTACAAATGACAAATGAAGGAATTTATTATGGTTGACTGGGAATTGGTCGAAAAACTTATCAAAACAGTTAAAGAGGCAGGGATTTCTGGTTTAGCGGTTGAAGAAAAAGGGGTTAAATATGAAGTGCGAAGCGAGGGCGGCCAGATCACTGCTCATCCGACCGTGATCTCCGCGCCGGCGCACCAGACAGTTCATGCTTCGGCAAAAGTTGAATCAGAAACTATGGCGGAAGAAGCTGATGTGGTGGCCATTACTTCACCTATGGTCGGGACTTTTTACCGATCGCCATCGCCGGAATCGCCGCCGTTTGTTGCGGTCGGCGATACAATTGCTTCCAGTAAACCCGTTTGCATCATTGAAGCGATGAAGCTCTTTAACGAGATTGAAGCGGAAGTCAGCGGTAAAATTATAAAAATATTAGTGGAAAACGGCCAACCGGTGGAATACGGCCAAAAATTGATGCTGGTTAAAAAAGGCTAGCCTTCTGATGTTTTCCGCGCTTCTCCTCTCTTTGCGTCCCAGACAGTGGACCAAAAATTTTATTATTTTTGCCGGCATAGTCTTTTCTCTCAAGTTTTTTGAGATTCTTCTTTTAGTCAGAGTTATTGAAGCCTTTATTATTTTTTGTCTCTTGAGCAGTGCGATCTATTTGATTAATGATGTCAATGACCGGAAGTCCGATGCTAAACACCCCACAAAAAAATTAAGGCCGATTGCGTCGGGCGCATTAAGCTCGGCCTGGGCATTAACCAGCGCCTTAATCCTTGGCCTGGGAGCGCAAGCCCTGGCCTTTTACCTTGATTTTAATTTTGCCATAGTTACCATGGCTTACATTATACTGATGCTTTTTTATACTTTTCTTCTGCGTGATTTTGTCATCCTTGATGCTTTATGCATCGCGGCCGGTTTTGTCCTGCGGGCGATTGCCGGGGTGGTGGTGATCGCGGTTGAACTTTCCCCGTGGCTGGTTATCTGCACAATCCTTTTGTCTCTTTTCATCGCTTTCGGTAAAAGACGGCATGAATTGGTCCTGTTGGCGGAAGGAGCGTCGGAACATCGAAAAATTCTTGATGAATATAATCCGCAGTTGCTGGACCAATTGATTGCCGCGGTAGCCGGGTCAACGGTCATGGCTTATTCTCTCTATACTCTTTGGCCGGAGACGATTGCCAAGTTTGGGACCCGTAATCTTGTCTACTCTGTTCCTTTTGTTTTATACGGGATTTTTCGCTATCTTTATCTCATCTATCAAAAAGGCAAAGGGGGAAAGCCAGAAGAGATTTTGCTGACGGACTGGCCATTGTTGATAGATATTATTTTATGGGTTATTGCGTTATCGTTGATTCTCTACACATGGACCGCTTGAATTATATTTTTTTATCTGATATTATATACACATAATTATGTGTATAAAGGAGGTTTTTATTTATGCTATCAAAGCGTGTCCAGGTCTTAATTGAGGAAAAAGAACTTGAAAAGTTAAAGAAAATCGGCCATCGAGCGCATAAATCTGTGGGAGAGATATTCAGGGAAGCGGTCCGTCTGTATAGTGAACGCTTGGCCAGCCGCTGCCAGCGTCTTGCTGTCGTTGAAAAAATGGCAAAACTGCGAGCTCCGATCGCTGATTGGCGTAAAATAGAAAAGCAAATTATTCGGGCGCAGGCTAAATGAAGCGCTTGTTTATTGACACTAATATCTTTATTTACGCCCAAGGTTTGGAACATAAATATAAGCAGCCCTGCCAGATTGTCATGCGGCTGGTTGCCGCTGATGAGATCTACGGAGTGACGAATACTGAAGTGCTTCAGGAGATTATGTATCGTTATGATGCCATTGGCAAAAGGGAAATTGGTTTACAAATGGTCGATAATGTCCTGGCCATCATCCATGAAGTCCTGGCGGTAGAGAAAGCGGATGTTTTGCTGGCAGCCGGCTTGCTTCGTAAACATCAACAACTAAATATCAGGGATGCGTTTCATGCCGCGACAGCCGTAAGAAACAACTTGAAATATATTTTAAGCGTGGACAAGCATTTTGATCTTTTAAGTATTTTACAGCGCGTTGATCCGTTCGATATTTAAGTTAACAACAATGAAGAGAAGCAAGGTCTCGGTGCTAAAAACTAAACCGGAAACGGCGCTGGCTGATTACGGCCAGTTAATGCGCTTGGCTGATTATCAAAATTATTTGCCCAAAGACAAAGATACCGCGTTAAAGATTAATATCTCCTGGCACCATTTTTATCCAGCCTGTTCCACCACCCCCTGGCAGCTTGAAGGCGTAATCAAAACACTTTTGGCTGACGGCTATAAGCGGGAATTAATTCACGGTTGTCATAATCGGACGGTGGTTGTCTCGGCGACAAAAGGGGAGCTGGCGAATAAACATAAGCCTGTAATTGATAAATATGGATTGAGAAATGTCCATCTTTACAAAGACGAACAGTGGATAAAATATGAACCGCAGGGAAAAATGTTGGTCCTGGACCAGATATTCCCCGACGGGATTTATATCCCCAAACGGTTTATCGGTGAAAATATTATCCATTTGCCGACGATAAAGACTCATATTTTTACAACAATAACCGGCGCCATGAAAAATGCTTTTGGCGGGCTCTTGCATGAAAAACGCCATTGGACCCATTCAGTAATCCATGAAACATTAGTGGATCTATTAACGATCCAGAAAGAGATCCACTCCGGCCTTTTTGCGGTCATGGACGGGACTTTTGCCGGAGATGGCCCCGGGCCGCGCTGCATGGTCCCTTACGTTAAAGATTACATCCTGGCTTCCAATGATCAGGTGGCTATCGACGCGATCGCGGCGCAGATGATGGGGTTTGACCCGATGTCGCTTAAATTTATCCGCCTGGCGCATGAGGCCGGTTTAGGGGTAGGCGACCCGCAGGAAATTGAAGTTGTCGGGGAAGATATTTCCAAAGTTAATTTCCATTTCCAGATGGAGCGGACGACTTTTGCCAGCCGCGGTCAGGAATTGATCTATTGGGGACCGTTAAAACCGCTGGAAAATTTTCTGCTCCGCACTGTCCTGGCTCCCTGGTCGTATCTGGCCTCAATTTTGTATCACGATTATTACTGGTATCCCTGTGTCGGCAAAGAACGTGTTAATGAGATGCTTAAGACCGGCTGGGGCCAGCTCTTCCAGAGTTATTAATGCGCAAAAAGTGGTTGATTCATCCGGAGAGTCAGTTAGTGCGACAATTAGCGGACGAATTAAATATCTCTGCTATTACGGCCCAAATTCTGATCAATCGCGGCATTAATAATCCGGCCCAAGCCCAGGTTTTTCTTCAACCTAAATTAATCAATTTGTCCGATCCTTTTGAAATTCCCAATATAAAACAGGCGGCCGAACGGGTTTTATTGGCTAAAGAACGCGGGGAAAAGGTTTTGATTTTTGGAGATTATGATGTTGATGGGGTGACCGGCACGGCCATTCTGCTGCAGACGCTCAAATTCCTGGGGCTGGCCCCTTTACATTATATACCGCACCGCTACGATGAAGGCTACAGCCTGTCGCTTGAAGCAGTGGAAAAAATCGCGGCTGACGGGGTAAAGCTTATTATCACCGTAGATTGCGGGACCTCTAATTTTACAGAGATTACCCGAGCGCGTGAATTAGGGATGGAAGTGGTGGTAACTGATCATCATAATTTATCTCGACAAGTCCTGCCGGCGGCGGCGATTGTTAATCCCAAATTCATGGCGCAAGACCATCCGGCGCGGAATCTGGCAGGGGCGGGGGTCGCGTTTAAGTTTGCTTGGGCTCTTTTGCGGACGGCGGGGATAAAAGAGAGCGCCTTTCTGGCTTCTCTTCTTGATCTGGCGGCTTTGGGGACGATTGCCGATATTGTCCCTCTGGCGGAAGAAAATCGGATTATCGCTGTCCGCGGGTTAGCCCAGCTCAACCAGCGCCAGCGTGTCGGTTTAAGACATTTATCTGATGTGGCCGGCCTGCCCGAGAGGGTGACGGTCGAACATGTCAGTTTTTCCCTGGCGCCGCGGATCAATGCGGCGGGCCGTTTGGAGCACGCCAATAAAGCGCTGGAGCTAATGTTGACGGCTGATGAATCTCAAGCCCAAGAGCTGGCTGGCGAATTAAATTCAATAAATATAAAACGTCAGGATATAGGCAGCGGCATCAAGTCAGCGGTCTTCGGGCAATTAACCGATCATATTATGGAGGACGAGCCGTTAATTGTTTTAAGCGGGGATAATTGGCATCCTGGAGTAATTGGCATTGTTGCTTCGCAAGTGGTCGATCGCTTTTCCCGTCCGACGATTTTGATTGGTGTTTATGATGAAGTGGGACGGGGTTCGGCGCGGTCATTAGCTGGGATTAATATTTATAATCTACTTAATTCCTGCAGCGATCTCTTTGAAACTTTTGGCGGACACGCCGGGGCGGCGGGTTTTGAAATTAAAACTGATAAACTGACTGAATTGACCAGCCGCTTAAAAGAGGCGGCGCAGATATCTTTAGCGCCTGAAGCTTTGATCCCTAAACTGATGATCGATATGGAATTACCGACCCAAACCTTAACATTAACGCTGGCAAAAAAGTTGGAAATATTTGCTCCTCATGGAGAAGGGAATCCTCAACCGCTCTTTTTAAGCCGCCAACTTCGCTTAATCGATCAACGGACTGTCGGCCGGGACAATCGGCATTTGAAATTAAAATTATCTGATGGAATTGCTCATCTTGATACCATTGGCTTTGATTGTGGCCACTTGGCCGGCCAATTAGTGGCTAATGCCTGTTATGATGTTGTCTATCGACTGGAGTCCAATGAATGGAATGGATTTGAGAATGTCCAGCTTAACCTGGCGGATATTAGGGAGGCTAAATCATGAAGATAATGGTTGTCGGTTCCGGCGGCCGCGAGCACGCGCTGATTTGGAAAATCAAGCAGAGTTCAGTCGTTGCAAAAATTTATTGTGTGCCGGGGAATGCCGGAACAGCGGAACTGGCGGAAAATGTGGAGATTAAAGCGGATGATATTAACGGTCTGCTGAAATTTGCCAAAGAACAAAAAATCAATCTGACTGTTGTTGGTCCCGAAGTGCCGTTGGCGGCCGGCATAGTTGATTTGTTCAACAAAAATGATTTAAGGATTTTTGGCCCGTCTGCGGCGGCAGCGCGGATTGAGGGGAGCAAAGTTTTTGCTAAACAATTTATGGCTAAATATGGCATTCCCACCGCCCAATCCGGGATCTTCGCTGATAAAAAAAAGGCAAAAGCTTACATTAACATGATGGGGGCGCCGATCGTGGTCAAGGCCGATGGTTTAGCGGCGGGGAAGGGGGTCGTCGTCTGCCAAACAGTTGAGGCGGCAAATCAGGCGGTTGAACTTATTATGGAGAAAAAAGAATTCGGCCAGGCCGGGGCGCAGGTTGTCATTGAGGAGTGTTTGATCGGGGAAGAATCTTCGATTATTGCTTTAACTGATGGCGAAACAATTGTTCCTCTGGCTTCATCTCAAGACCACAAACGGATTTTTGATAATGATGAGGGACCAAATACCGGAGGGATGGGAGCGTATTCACCGGCGCCGGTTGTGACCGATGGTTTAATGGAACAGATTAATAATGAGGTCCTTCTCCCCTTCGTCCAAGGAATGAAACAGGAGGGGATTGTTTACAAGGGAGTTATTTATGCTGGAATTATGGTTACAAAAGCGGGGCCGAAGGTTTTAGAGTTTAATGCCCGTTTTGGCGATCCGGAAACCCAACCGATCATGATGCGGCTCAAGAGCGATCTTGTCCCGATTCTTGAAGCAGTGATAGACGGTAAATTAGCCGGCCAAAAAATTATTTGGGACGAACGAGCGGCGGTCTGTGTCGTTTTAGCGGCGGGAGGCTATCCGGGGAAATATGAGACTGGTTTGCCGATCACCGGATTAGATAAAGTTCATCAGGTTGCTAAGGCTTATGTTTTTCATGCGGGAACGAAAATAGAGGATAGAACAGAGAAGACAGAACACAGACTACAGATATCAACTAATGGCGGCCGCGTTCTTGGCGTGACAGCGTTAGGCGATTCGCTCAAATTTGCTATCGACAAAGCTTACCAGGCTGTCTCATTAATCAATTTTAAAGGCATGCATTACCGGAAAGATATCGGTGGGAAGGCCCTGAAGCTGGTTCGCTAAAAAAAAACTAAAATTTTTCTTGACAAGTATAGGTAAATTAGTGTAAAATTAATCTTTGTTCGCTTCTTCGGGTGCGAGCGATAAAATAATTTCCTTTTTCCAGAATTTTAAAAAAGTTTTGGCAAGGGGATAGTTTGTGTTTTAAAAAGATTTTATGCAAGAAGTTATAACATTAGTTTGTACGAATTGTAAAAGAAAAAATTATTCTTCAACGAAGAATAAAAAGAATATTAAGGAACGCCTTGAACGGACAAAATATTGTAAGTGGTGCCGTAAACACACTGGTCACAAAGAGGAAAAATAGCGCTAAGGGAGTGTCGGTTAATGGTAAACCACTGGTCTCCAAAACCAGGACTGGGGGTTCGAGCCCTCCCACTCCCGGTCTGTTAAGATGAAAGAAAAATTTGAACAACTAGTTAAATACCTGAAAGAAACCAGGGGAGAGACAAAAAAGGTCATTTGGCCAAATCAGCGTTATATTGCGGTGGCGACAACGATCATTGTAGTTCTCTCGTTGATCACGGGGCTTTATATTATGGGAGTTGATTTTATTTTTACGAAGATTTTTGGAGTGTTGTTAAAATAGTTTATGGATGAGATAAACGAAAATAATTTAAGCCAGGCGGAAACGCCGCCGGAGCAAGTAGGGGCGGATTCGGCAGTTGGTGAAAAAAAATGGTATGTGATTCAGGCATTAACCGGACAAGAAGATCGGGTCAAACAGGCGCTCGAGCTGACGATCAAGAATCGAAATTTACAAAACCGGGTTTTCCAGGTCATGGTGCCGACTGAAGAAATAATTGAAATCAAAGGTGGCAAGCGGGTTGAGAAAATTAAGAAGATGTTTCCTGGTTATGTTTTCCTGGAGATGATACTTGATGAGCAATCGTGGTATGAAATCAGGGAAACTCCTGGAGTGGCTCGTTTCATCGGGACAAAGATTCAGCCCACCCCTGTTTCCGGGCGCGAAATGCAGAGAGTTTTAAAACAACTTGGCAAAGAAGGGAAACTCCTGGAGATTGCGTTTGAAAAAGGCGAGGGCGTTCGGGTGATTTCCGGTCCCTTCCGGGGGTATACAGGGACTATTGATGAAGTCAATGCGGAAAAAGGCAAGTTGAAGATTTTGATTAATATTTTTGGCCGGGACACGCCGGTTGAGGTTAATGTCGAGCATGCCCAAAAGCTTGTATAGGCAATAATTAATTATGGCAAAGAAAAAGAAAAAAGAAGTTTTAACGACCGTCAAACTGCAGATCCCTGCCGGTAAAGCAAATCCGGCGCCTCCCATTGGTCCCGCTTTGGGTCAGCACGGACTTAATATTATGGAATTCTGCAAGCAGTACAATGCGGCGACTAAGGATAAGGGCGATCTCATCGTGCCGGTGGAAATTTCCATTTATAAAGACCGTTCATTCTCTTTTATTCTCAAGACACCGCCGGCGGCGGAGTTGCTGCGTAAGGCTGCTGGGGTCGAAAAAGGGTCCAGCGTGCCAAATAAAACAAAAGTTGGTAAAGTCAGCCGCCAGAAAGTTAAAGAAATTGCTGAAATGAAGCTGCCGGATCTTAATGCCAATGATGTAGCTGCGGCGATGCGCATAATTGAAGGGACGGCTCGTAATATGGGGATTATGGTGGAAGGTTAAAATGAGACCAAGTAAAAGTTTTAAAGCTAAAGCCCAATTAGTTGATCGTTTGAAAAAATATTCGTTGAGCGAAGCCTTACCTTTGCTGAAGCAGACAGCGCGTGCAAAATTTGATGAATCGGTTGACCTGGCCATGAAATTAGGGGTTGATCCCAAGAAACATGCGGTGCGCGGCACGGTCGTTTTGCCTGGCGGTTCCGGCCGAACGCAAAAAGTCGCGGTAATTGCCAAAGGACCTAAAGCCAGCGAAGCGGAACAGGCGGGCGCCGATCTTGTCGGCGGGGATGACCTGGTTGAAAAGATCCAAAAGGGATATCTTGACTTCGATATCTTAATCTGCACGCCTGACATGATGCCGGCCATGGGAAAATTGGGCAAAGTTTTGGGGCCAAAAGGTTTAATGCCCAACCCTAAATCCGGGACTGTGGCCCTGGATGTGGCGCAGGCGGTCAAGGAATTTAAGGGCGGCAAGACCGAATTTAAGATGGATAAAAACGGCGCCTTGCACATGGTGATCGGCAAAATCTCTTTTGCAGCCGACGCTTTGGAGAAGAATTTTTCAGCGGCGCTGGCGGCGATTTTGCAGGCGAAACCGAGCGGGATTAAAGGGGTTTTTATCCAATCAATCATCCTCTCCAGCACCATGGGGCCGGGCATTAAACTCGATCCTAAAATAGCGCAAGATTCTAGAGAGGCGGAGTAATTATGGCCAACGCAAAAGTTATTGATAAAAAACAACAGCTTGTCGATCAGCTCAAGGAAAAAATTGAGAAAGCCCGGGTTCTGGTCATTTCTGATTATCGCGGCGTGACAGTCTCTGAAATTACTGGATTGCGCCGCAAATTGCTGAAAGAAAAATCGGAATTTAAAATTGTAAAAAATACACTGTTGCAACGCGCTCTGGCGGCCAGCGGCTTTACCGATTTAGACCAGCATTTAAGCGGTCCGACCGCGATTCTCTTCGGTTATCAGGATCCGATTGCCCCGATAAAATTGCTGGTTGAGTATGTTGAAGAGATTGAAAAAGGCCAGGTTAAGGGCGGCATCGTTGAACGCCGAGTGGTCGACATCAAAGGGATTGCCGCGCTGTCGAAATTGCCGCCTAAAGAAGTCTTAATTGCCAAAGTGATTGGTGGTTTTAAGTCACCGCTTTATGGTCTGGTAAATGTGCTCCAGGGCAATATCCGTAAATTAGTTTATGTTTTTAATGCTGTTAAGGATAAAAAAAGTAGTTAGTTGTGAGTTGTAAGTTAATTGAGAAAGGAAGGTGAAAAAGATGGCGAATGTTGATGAAATTCTGACATCAGTTGAACAGTTGACAGTTTTAGAATTAGCTGATTTAGTGAAAAAGCTGGAAGAGAAGTTTGGCGTTTCGGCGGTTGCCCCGATGATGATGGGCGGTGGCGTGGCGGCCGGCGGAGGTGAAGCGGCGGAAGTTAAGGATGAATTTGATGTTGTCTTGGTTAGCGCCGGAGATAAAAAAATTCAAGTCCTTAAAGTTCTGCGCGAAGTTACCGGTTTGGGCTTAAAAGAAGCCAAGGAAGTTGTTGATTCTGCTCCAAAACCAGTCAAATCCGGCGTCAAGAAAGAAGAAGCGGAAGAAATTAAGAAAAAGCTGGAGACTGAAGGAGCGAAAGTCGAGATTAAGTAATGGTAAAGCGTACAATATTAGTTGATGAAAAGGCCAGGAAAGTTGTTGAAGCGCCGGATCTGCTGGAATTGCAAAAAGATTCTTTCCGGTGGTTCTTGGAAGAAGGCTTGCCTGAAGAGATCCGCAATGTTTCCCCAATTAAGGGATACGAAGGGAAACTGGAGCTCTCTTTTACCGGCAAATATGTGCTGGGCAAACCAAAGTTTCCGCCCCAGGATTGCTTGATACGGGAAACAACTTATGCCATGCCGCTCAAGGTTGAAACGCGGTTGCTGAAGAATCAGAGCAAAGAAGTTCAATCACAGCAGGTCTTTATCGGTGATTTGCCGATGATGACAGAGCGCGGTACTTTCATCATTAATGGTGCGGAACGGGTCATCGTTTCGCAGCTTGTCCGCTCGCCCGGGGTTTATTACCGCGAATCAAAACGCATTGAACGCGTTGGTAAGACTTTCTATTACGCGACGGTTATTCCTGACCGCGGCGCCTGGCTGGAGATTGAGACCGACGCTAACGGCGCGGTTTCAACTCGCATTAACCGCACTCGCAAGATTCCCATCACCATGTTTCTGGCGGCGATCGGCTGCACAGAAAAGGAGACATTGGAAGCTCTGTCAGAAGGAGAGTTCCGTCGCCGCTCGCTTAAAGAATGTCAGATTTTACCAGAGGAAGAGGCGTTAATCGAAGTTTACAAAAAGCTGCGCCCCGGAGATCCTGTTACCCAGGAAGGGGCAAAAGTTTATCTCAATAACCTTTTCTTTAACAGCCGCCGTTATGATTTAGGTCGCGTCGGCCGCTACAAAATGAATCGCAAACTTGGGATCTCTGTCCCGGAAGATGAATGTGTGTTGACCAAAGTTGATATTTTAGCCATGGTCATATATCTCATTAAAATTAATTCCGGCGAAGGGATTGCTGATGATATTGATCACCTTGGCAACCGCCGTATTCGCGCCGTCGGTGAATTGCTGCAGCGCCAGCTGCGTCTCGGTTTGGCCAGGGTCGAGCGTTTAGTTAAAGAACAGATGATGATTAAAGGTGATGAAGTAGTGACGCCTGGACAATTGATAAATATCCGTCCACTACAAGCCGTTATTAAGGAATTCTTTGGGTCCAGCCAGTTGTCGCAATTTATGGACCAGACGAACCCGTTGGCGGAATTAACCCATAAACGGCGTTTGTCGGCCTTAGGTCCCGGCGGATTAAGCCGGGAGCGAGCGGGTTTTGAAGTCCGTGATATCCATCCTTCCCACTATGGCCGCGTCTGTCCGATTGAAACACCAGAAGGCCCGAACGCCGGTTTGATCGCCTCTTTATCAACTCACGCCAGGGTTAATAAGTTCGGCTTTATTGAAACACCTTACCGCAAAGTGGAAAAAGGCGTGGTGAGCAATAAAATCGAATATTTAACGGCGGATGCCGAAGATTTCCATAAGATCGCTTCTTTTGATGTCCGCCTTGACAAAAACAATAAAATAATTGAAGAACAGGTCCCTGTCCGCTATCGTCGGGCTTTTGTCTTTGCTGACAATAAAGAAGTGACCTATATCGGCGTGGCTGCGGAACAGATTGTCGGTATTACTTCCGCCATGATCCCCTTCATCGAACATGATGACGCTAACCGCGCTTTGATGGGCGCCAATATGCAGCGCCAGTCTGTCCCCGTATTGCAACCGGAGGCGCCTATTGTCGGCACCGGGTTTGAAGATAAAGTTGCCAGCGATTCCCGGACCCTGGTCACCGCGGAAAATCCCGGTAAAGTAATTAAAGTTTCTGCGGACGAGATCATTATCCAGCGCGGCAACGGAAAAAAAGATCTTTATCGCTTGCTGACTTTTTGCCGCAGCAACCAGAACACCCTAATCCACCAGCGGCCAATTGTTAAACTGGGAGATCAAGTTAAAGCCAACGAAGTCTTGGCCGATGGTTCCGCCACTGAAAATGGCGAATTGGCCCTGGGGCGCAATGTTTTAGTCGCGATGATGCCCTGGGAGGGCTATAACTATGAAGACGCGATTATCTTGTCAGAAAGATTAGTCAAAAAAGATCTGTTGACCTCTATTCATATTGAACGCCTGGAGGTTGAAGTCCGGGCGACAAAACTGGGAATGGAAGAAATTACCAGGGAAATTCCCAATGTCAGCGAAGATGCCTTAGCCAATCTTGATGACCGCGGCGTTATTGTCGCCGGCGCGGAGGTCAGTCCAGGTGAGATTCTTGTTGGCAAGGTTACCCCCAAAGGTGAAACGGAATTACCGGCGGAAGAAAAACTCCTGCGGGCAATTTTTGGCGATAAAGCGCGCGACATGCGCGATACTTCCCTGCGCGTCCCTCCCGGCGAGGGAGGGATAGTGATCGCAGTGCGGGTTTTCTCGCGTGAGAATGGCGATGAATTGCCTCCCGGCGTCCATGAATTGATCCGTGTCTATATGGCGCAGATGCGCAAAATTGCCGTCGGTGATAAGATTGCCGGCCGCCATGGCAACAAAGGCGTGGTTGCCCGTATCCTGCCGGAAGAAGATTTACCATACCTCCCTGATGGCACTCCAGTTGATGTGATTCTAAATCCTTTAGGCGTTCCTTCGCGTATGAATATCGGCCAAATTTTTGAATTATTGCTGGGTCACGCCGGGCATATTAATAATCTCCACTACGAAGTCCCGGCTTTTGATGAGGCGACGGAAGAAGACGCTTCGGTTAACACTATCGAACGTGAATTAACCAGGGCGAGAGAAAAGAGCGGTTTTCAATGGTTAGATAACAGCGGTAAAGTGGAGTTGCGCGATGGGCGCACCGGCCGGTCGTTTGGGCGCAAGATTGCCGTTGGTTACATGTACTTAATGAAATTAATCCATTTAGTTGATGATAAAATGCACGCGCGCTCCACGGGTCCGTATTCATTGATCACCCAGCAGCCATTGGGCGGCAAAGCCCAATTTGGCGGCCAGCGCTTCGGAGAGATGGAAGTCTGGGCCCTGGAAGCCTATGGGGCGGCGCACACCTTGCAGGAGCTCTTGACTGTCAAATCTGATGATGTCGTCGGACGCTCCCGGGTTTATGAAGCAATTATTAAAGGGAAATTTATGGGTAAACCGGGAGTGCCGGAATCATTTAAAGTCCTGGTCCGGGAACTGCGTAGCTTATGTCTTGATTTCCAAACGATCGATAAAGCGGGTAAAGAAGTGAAAATTGATGAACAAGAAAAATTACCCAGCCGCCGCTCCAACATTTTTGGTAAAGAAAAAACTAAGAGGAGGGACTAACCTTTGCCTTTATCGATAAAAAGAAACGAAGAAAAAGAATTTGACTTTATCAAGATCGGCCTAGCCTCGCCGGAAAAAATTCTGCTCTGGTCTTTTGGCGAAGTTGAAAAGCCTGAAACCATCAACTATCGCACCTTTAAGCCGGAGCGTAAAGGCTTGTTTGACGAGAAGATCTTTGGGCCGGTGAAAGACTGGGAGTGCCACTGTGGGAAATATCGTCGGGTGCGCTATCGCGGCATCATTTGCGAACGCTGCGGTGTTGAAGTTACCACGTCACGCGTGCGCCGCGAGCGGATGGGACACATCAAACTGGTGGAACCGATCGCTCATATCTGGTTCCTACGCGGGATCCCCGGCTATATGAGCTTATTGCTTGATGTTTCAACCAAAGCGCTGGAAGAAGTCGTTTATTATGACGCTTTTATTGTTACGGAAGCGGCGGTGGAGAACAAGCGCTTAAAAGTTGGCCGTATTTTGCGCGAAGCAGAATATCAGGACGCGCTGGAAAAATTTGCCGGCGAATTTAAAGCGGAGACTGGCGCGCGCGCGGTCCGTGATTTATTAGCAAAAATTGATTTGAACCAGACAGTTTCTAAATTGCGCCGCGATTTAAAGACTGCCGTCGGACAAAAACGTCTCAAAATCATCAAACGCTTGCGGGTAGCGGAAGCCTTCTTAAAGTCAGGCAACCGGCCGGAGTGGATGATCGTCGACAATTTACCGGTTATCCCGCCTGATTTGCGGCCGATGGTCCAGCTGGAAGGCGGCCGCTTCGCCACGTCCGACCTTAACGACCTTTATCGCCGTGTCTTGAACCGCAACAATCGGCTGAAGAAAATGATCAACATGGGCGCGCCAGATATGATCATCCGCAATGAAAAACGGATGCTCCAGGAATCAGTCGATGTCCTGATCGATAATGGCCGCCGCAAACGGGCAGTGACCGGCACAACGGGACGTCCGCTTAAATCATTAACCGATATTATTGAAGGCAAGCAGGGTCGTTTCCGCCAGAATCTCCTGGGTAAACGAGCTGATTATTCCGGCCGTTCGGTTATTGTCGTTGGTCCAAACCTAAAATTACATCAATGCGGCTTGCCCAAAGAGATGGCCCTGGAATTATTCAAGCCGTTTGTTATCCGCAAATTAGTTGACCGCAACCTGGCCCAAAATGTCAAATCGGCCAAGCGGATGATTGAAAACCAGGAAGTGATCGTCTGGGATATTTTAGAAGAGGTGATTAAGGGACATCCGGTTTTATTAAACCGCGCCCCAACTCTGCATCGTCTGGGCATCCAGGCTTTCGAGCCGGTTCTTGTTGAAGGCAAGGCGATCCAGATCCATCCGCTGGTCTGCACGGCGTTTAACGCTGACTTTGACGGCGATCAGATGGCGGTCCACGTTCCTCTGCTGTTTGAAGCCCAGGTTGAATCCCGCATTTTAATGTTATCGTCCAACAATCTGCTTTCCGCCGCCTCCGGCCGGCCGGTAGTGACACCTACCCAGGATATGGTTCTGGGCACTTATTATATGACTGTTGCTGACGAGGGCGCGGCTTTAGGCAAAGGCGGGGTTTTCTCCGGTGATTGGGAGGCGATGATTGCTAACGACCTTGATGAATTGCACCTCCATGCTGGCATTAAAGTCCGCCGCGGCGGCGCGATTATCGAAACAACGGTTGGTCGTATCAAATTTAATTTTACCTTAAATCGGGTGTTGCAGCGCCGGGGGATCACGGAAGAATATCCTTTTATCAACAAAGTTTTGGTCAAAAAAGAATTGGAAAAACTGATTACCGATTGTTTCCACCGTTACGGCAACGCGGTCACGGCGGAAATTGCCGATGAAATCAAGCGGTTGGGTTTTAAATATGCCACTTTAGCCGGTGTCTCTATCGCCATTGAAGACCTGGTTATCCCGGCCAAGAAGCGCGAAATTGTCGATAAGGCCAGCCGCCAGATTACCGAGCTCGAAAAGCATTTCCACGCCGGCAGCATTTCAGCCAAAGAGAAACTTATCCGCTCCCTGGATATTTGGAGCAATGTGACCGAAGAAGTGACACAGCGGATGCTGGATGAATTTGACAAACTTAATTCTGTTTATATGATGGCTTTCTCCGGCGCCCGCGGCAATGTCCAGCAGGTCCGTCAATTGTCCGGGATCCGCGGTTTAATGGCCGATCCGTCCGGTAACATTATAGATATACCAATTAAGGCGAATTTCAAAGAAGGCCTTAATTTAACCGAATATTTCATTTCATCTTACGGCGCCCGCAAAGGGTTGGTTGACACGGCGTTGCGCACCGCCGATTCCGGATATTTAACGCGCCGTCTTGTTGATGTCTCCCAGGATGTTCTGATCACTGAAGAAGACTGTGGGACTAAAGAAGGTATAGAATTAGCGACAATCCGTGAAGGCTATGAAGAATTGATCCCTCTTTGGCAGCGTTTAATTCATCGTATTCCTCTCAAAAATGTTACTGATTTACTGTCCGGTAAAATCATTGCTAAAGCGGGGGAGAGACTGGATGAGGCGGCGGCCCGGGCAATTTATGATGCCGGAATCGAAAAAGTTGTTGTCCGATCCGTTTTATCCTGCCAGACTAAAATTGGTTTGTGCCAGAAGTGCTACGGTTTGGATCTTTCCACGATGCGGCCGGTTAATATCGGCGAAGCGGTCGGGATTATTGCGGCGCAATCTATCGGTGAGCCAGGAACCCAGCTGACAATGAGAACTTTCCATATTGGCGGCGTAGCTTTGCACAAAGCTGCCAAGGTTGCGGTGCGCACCAAACATGGCGGTATAATTCATTTTGGCGAAGGGACCGAAGTTAAAAATATTACGGATGAATTAGGGGACAAACACCAAATGGTGGCCAGGAGTTCGGTGATCTTGGTCAAAATTAAAGACAAAAAAGAAGAGTATCCTCTGCCGGTGGGAGCCATCCTGCTGGTCAAGGAAGGGCAAAAAGTTGAAGCCGGGGAGAATATTGCTGAATACGATCCGACTTATGAATATATTATCTCCAGCGCCGCCGGCAAAATCATGTATCTTGACCTTGAAGTCAGCAAGAGGCGGCATGAAAATATTGCGAAAAAAGACGGCGAAGTTTTTGTTTATAACTCGAAAGTTTTCAAGGAATATGACGTGCCCAAAGGAGCGCAGATTTTTGTTAGGGTTGGCAGCAAAGTAAAACCGGGAGATGAATTAGCGGCTGGCGTTGTAGTCAAAATAGCTGGCGTCATTATTGCTGTGACGAAAGATGTGATCCGTTTGGCGCCGGGAGAAAATTACTTGGTTATTGCCGGTTCCCGTGTTTTTGTTGAAGATGGAGACAAAGTAGAGAGCTACGATGTCGTTGCCAAAGTTGAATCGATACGGCGTGATCCCAGCAAGACCCGCGATATCATCCAAGGGCTGCCCAAAGTCGAAGAATTATTTGAAGGCCGCCGTCCCCGCGATGCCGCCATACTGTCGGAAATTGAAGGCATAGCGGAAGTCGGCGAAAGTGAAGGGGTGCGCGTGGTCAAAGTTATCGGACCAAAAGATAATGTTAAAGAATATCATGTCCCTTATGAAACTAGGCTGCGCGTAATCACTAATGATAAGATCCACGCGGGGATGCAATTGACCGAAGGGGTCGTCAATCCCCACGATATTTTAAGGATTGTGGGGGTAGGGTTAGTCCAGACTTTCTTGGTGGCGGAAATCCAAAAAATATACCGCGCTCAAGGCGTGACCATTGCTGATAAGCATATTGAAGTCATTGTCCGGCAGATGACAAAAAAAGTACGCGTTGTCGACCCGGGCGGCTCCACTCTTCTGCCGGGTGAATTAATTGAAAAAAATCGTCTGGAAGAAATAAATGAAAAGATGAAAGGGGATAAAGTAACGGCAACTGAAGTTCTGTTAGGGATTACCAAGGCTTCCTTAACTACGGAGAGCTTTATCTCCGCGGCTTCGTTCCAGGAAACGGCGCGAATTTTGACTGACGCCGCCATCCAAGGGAAAGTCGACGAGATGTACGGCTTAAAAGAAAATGTCATCGTCGGCAAGCCGATTCCCGCCGGCACCGGTTTTGTCGATTACAATAATATTGAATTAGTCCCCATTACAGGATTATTGGGCCAGCTCCAGGTGGCCGCTGGGGCGGAGGAGCAATAAAATGCCGACGATAAACCAATTAGTCAGAAGAAGCCGCACTCAAAAACGGGGGAAAAGTAAAGCCCCCGCTTTAAAAGGAAGTTCTCTGCGCCGCGGGGTTTGCGTCAGGGTCTATACCACGACGCCCAAAAAACCAAATTCGGCTTTGCGTAAGGTCGCCAGGGTCAGATTAACTTCCGGGATTGAGGTTTCTGCTTATATTCCCGGGGTGGGACATAATCTTCAGGAGCATTCGGTGGTCCTGGTGCGGGGCGGCCGCGTAAAAGATCTTCCCGGGGTCCGTTATCACATTGTACGCGGGGCGTTGGATACCGCTGGAGTGGAAGGCCGCAAGCAGAGCCGCTCCAAATACGGCGCTAAATTGCAAAAAGTAAAAGGAGGAACTGCCGGTGCCTAGATATGGTAATGTTGCCAAAAGAGATATTCCGGCCGATCCGGTCTTCTCTAGCATTCTAGTCCAAAGATTCATTAACAAGTTGATGAGAAGAGGCAAAAAAGCCGTGGTCGAAAGTATGGTCTATCGATCTTTGACGGAACTTGAGAAAAAAATCGGCAAGCCGGCGCTGGAAATTTTTGAAAAAGCGCTGGAGAACGTTACCCCATTATTGCAGGTCAAGGCCCGGCGCGTCGGCGGCGCCACCTATCAGGTCCCGGTGGAAATTAATAAGGTCCGCGGCCAGGCGCTGGCGATGAAGTGGCTGCGCGATGTCTGTCTGGAACGTTCCGGCCGCTCAATGGCGGAAAAGCTCGTCGCCGAGCTGACCGACGCTTACAATGGAGTCGGCGGCGCAATTAAAAAGAAAGACGATCAGCATAAAGTGGCGGAAGCCAATAAAGCTTTTGCCCACTTCAGGTGGTAATATAAATAATGGTTAGAGAGTACGCATTAGATAAATATCGCAATATGGGGTTTGCCGCGCATATCGACGCGGGCAAGACCACAACGACAGAACGGGTGCTGTTTTACAGCGGCCGTCTCCATCGTTTGGGAGAAGTTCATGAGGGGACGACGACAATGGATTGGATGGAGCAGGAGCGGGAGCGCGGCATTACCATCACCTCGGCCGCGACGACCACTTTCTGGCGCGATCACCAGATAAATATTATCGACACGCCTGGGCATGTTGATTTTACTGTAGAAGTTGAGCGTTCCCTGCGAGTGCTTGATGGCGTGGTTGTTATCTTCTGCGCCGTGGGCGGCTGCCAGCCCCAGTCAGAAACAGTCTGGCGCCAGGCGACGCGCTACAGCGTGCCGCGCATCGCTTTTATCAATAAGATGGACCGCGTCGGCGCTGATTTTTATCGGGTCGTTGGTCAGATAAAAGACCGCCTGTTGGCTCGGCCGGTGGCTTTCCAATTGCCGATCGGCGCTGAAGAAAAATTCTCCGGCGTTATCGACCTGGTGGAAATGGACGCAATTATTTATGAAGATGAATTGGGGATGAAATTGAGTCGGCAGCCGATCCCGGTTGACCTCAAAGAGAAAGCCCAACATTATCGGGAAAAACTGGTTGAAGCGGCGGCGGAGTCAAACGATGTGCTTTTGGAAAAATATCTGGCCGGCCAGGCCTTAACGAAGGAAGAAGTAAAAGCTGGTTTGCGCCAGGCGACAATTAACGCGCAAATTATCCCTGTGGTCTGCGGAACGGCCTTCAAAAATAAAGGGGTGCAGCCTTTGCTTGACGCGATCATTGATTATTTACCGTCGCCATTAGATAAGAAAGCGGTTAAAGGTTTAAACCCAAAAACGGGCTTGGAAGAAGAGAGACAAACCAGTGATAATGAACCGTTTTCCGCCCTGGCTTTCAAGATTATGTCCGATCCGTATGTCGGCCGTTTGACTTTTTTCCGGGTCTATTCCGGCACGCTCTCTTCCGGTTCTTATGTGCATAATTCCAGCAAAGATAAAAAAGAGCGGATTGGACGTCTTTTGCAGATGCATGCCAACAAGAGGGAAGAGATCGCTGAGATCAGCGCCGGCGATATCGGGGCGGCGGTTGGCTTGAAATTTACCATGACCGGTGACACCTTATGTGACGTCGATAAACAGGTTATTTTGGAATCAATCCAATTTCCGGAGCCGGTTATCTTTGTGGCGATTGAACCGAAAACAAAAGCCGATCAGGAAAAATTGGGGATTTCTTTGGGCCGCCTGGCGGATGAAGATCCAACTTTCAGGATTAAAGGCGATCCCGAGACCGGGCAGACGATCATTTCCGGCATGGGAGAATTACATTTGGAAATTATCGTCGATCGTCTGCTGCGCGAATTCAAAGTTGAAGCTAATGTCGGCAAACCGCAGGTAGCGTATAAAGAGACAATCCGCGGTTCAGCGGAAGTGGAAGGCAAATTTATCAGGCAGACCGGCGGCCGCGGTCAGTATGGTCATGTTTGGCTGAAACTAGAGCCGCTGGAAGCAGGCAAAGGTTTTGAGTTCGTTAATAAAATTGTCGGCGGGTCAATCCCGCGGGAATATGTTCCGGCGGTCGAAGCCGGTGTTAAAGAAGCGGTTGCGACCGGAGTCTTAGCCGGTTATCCGGTGCTTGATTTGCGAGTAATTTTATTTGACGGTTCTTATCATGATGTTGACTCTTCAGAAATAGCTTTTAAGATCGCCGGCTCAATGGCCTTCAAGGCCGGCGTCATGAAGAGTAAGCCGGTCTTGCTGGAACCGATCATGAAGGTTGAAGTTGTTGTGCCGGAACAATATATGGGCGATGTGATTGGAGATCTCAACAGCCGGCGCGGGCGCATCGAAGGGATGGAGGCCGCCCTGGGAATGCAGACGATAAAGGCCAAAGTGCCTTTGTCGACGATGTTTGGCTATTCGACAGCTATGCGCTCCTTGACACAAGGCCGCGGAACGTATAGTATGGAGTTTTGCGAATACGACGAGATGCCGAAAAACCTCGCAGAAGAAATCATCGCCAAATCCAAAGGTTCAACCGATGCTAATGCGGAAAAGGGGAAATAGTTGATGGCCAAAAAACAGAGGATCAGGATCCGGCTAAAAAGTTATGATCATCGGGTGATCGATCAATCAGCGAGCAAGATCGTCGATACGGCCAAGCGGGCCGGGGCGGATGTCTCCGGTCCTGTTCCTCTGCCGACAGATAAACAAATTTATTGCGTTCTGCGTTCGCCGCACGTTGATAAAAAATCGCGCGAGCATTTTGAAATCAGGACGCACAAGCGGATGATTGATATCATCGATCCGCCGCCGCAAACGGTTGATGCTTTAATGCAGCTTGATTTACCGTCGGGTGTCGATATCGAAATAAAAATGGGATAATAAATTAATGACAAGTTTATTAGGACAAAAAATAGGGATGACGCAAATATTTGATGAGGCTGGCAATATCATTCCCGTGACTGTGGTCGAAGCCGGGCCATGTGTTGTCACCCAGCTTAAAACTACGATTAACGATGGATATGATGCTATTCAAGTCGGTTTTGGCCAAAGCAAACATTTAAACAGACCGCAGCAGGGGCATTTAAAAACAGCCAAGTCGCGTTTCCTAAAAGAGTTTGCAGTCAGCAAACCGGAGGAATATCAGGTTGGACAGGAGATCAAGTTAGATGTTTTCAAATTAAATGACGTGGTTTCTGTGACGGCGACCTCAATCGGTAAAGGTTTCCAGGGGACGATCAAGCGGCATCACCATCACCGCGGGCCGATGAGCCATGGTTCAAAATCGCACCGGATTACCGGTTCGATCGGCGCCGGGACAACCCCGGGGCGTGTCTTCAAAGGCAGAGGGATGGCGGGACATATGGGAGCAGCGCAAGTGACTCAACCGAGCTTAAGGATTGCGCGTGTCGATACGGCCAGGAATTTATTGCTGTTAGCGGGGGCGGTTCCAGGCAAGTCCGGCAACCTGGTTTTTATCCGTAAAACTGGTGAGTATAAGCCGCCGGTCCAAACCAAGCATGCGGCGGATAAGAAAGCGGAAAAACCAACAATTGTTGGTAAGGCGAAAAAATAATGGTTAGTTTACCTTTATATAATAACAATGGCCAGGCTAATGGTGAATTGAGCGTTGCGGAGAAAATCTTTGGAATTAAGCTCAATGAACAAGTCATGCAAACGGCTTTAGTCTGGTATCAAGCCAGTCGGCGCCGCGGCACCCATTCAACTAAAACTCGGGCGGAAGTAAGCGGCGGCGGAAAAAAACCGTGGAAACAAAAAGGGACCGGCCGGGCCCGCGCCGGAAGTTCGCGTTCTCCTCTCTGGCGCCACGGCGGCGTGATCTTCGGGCCGAAACCGCGTGATTATAATTATACTTTGCCCAGAAAAGTCAGGAAGCTGGCGCTGATCAATGGCCTGGCCAATCTGGCACAGGGCGGCAAAGCGAAAGTCGTTGAAACTTTAAAAATAGCCGAGCCGAAAACAAAATTAGCGGAGAAATTACTTAAGAATTTGGGAGCGGAAGGTAAAATTTTAATTGTTCTCAATGAAGTTGATGAAAATTTTCAGAAGGCGGGGAGGAATTTAGCCGGAGTCACAATAATGAATTATAAAGATTTAAATATTTACGACCTGCTTAATGCCGATTGTCTGGTTTTAGAAAAACCGGTTTTAACTAATTTAGAGGAGTTTTTGGTCTAATGGAAGCAGAACAAATTATTATTGCGCCGGTAGTGACGGAAAAAGCGGTTGGCGAGCGGACGTTGTCGCGCTATGTTTTTCGCGTCCATTTAGATGCGACCAAAGTCGCGATCGCCCAGGCAATTGCCAAAATATTCAAGGTCAAAGTCTCCGCGGTTAACACCAGTTTTGTCCGGGCCAAACGCCGGGTCATGGGCCGTTCAATCGGTCAAACCAGCCGCTGGAAAAAAGCATATGTCACATTAGAATCCGGCCAAAAAATAGAGGAGCTTGAAGTTTAATGGGCTTAAAATATAAAAATCCAATCACACCCGGTCAGCGTTTCCAGATTTCTGATGATTTTTCCGATATTACCAAAGGCAAACCAGAAAAATCATTGTTAACGCGTCTCCGCAAGACGGGCGGGCGTGATTGGATGGGTCGGGTCTCGGCGCGTTTCCGCGGCGGCGGGAGCCGCAGCCTTTACCGTCTAATTGATTTCAAGCGCAGCAAAGAGATGGCGGCCAAAGTTTTAGGAATCGAATATGATCCTAATCGCAATGCCCGTATCGCCTTAATCGAGTATGAAGATGGCCAGAAGAGTTATATTTTAGCGCCTTTAGGCATCAATGTTGGCGAAGTCGTCAAGGCTGGGGCAGAAGTTGATATCAAGCTTGGCAACGCGCTGCCTCTGCGTTCCATCCCGGTTGGTACACTTATACATAATATTGAGCTGGAACCGGGAGCCGGTGGTAAATTGGCCCGATCAGCTGGGGCGGGGGTCATGCTTGTGGCTAAAGAAGGCGATTATGGGACAATTAAATTACCGTCAGGCGAACAGCGTCTGGTGCACATTAATTGTCGGGCCACCATTGGCCAGCTCGGTAATCTTGATGCCAAGAATGTTCGTTTGGGTAAAGCCGGTAAAATGCGGCATATGGGTTGGCGGCCGCACGTGCGCGGTGTTGTCATGAATCCCTGCGATCATCCGCATGGCGGCGGCGAAGGCAAGGCGCCGATCGGACGCAAACAGCCGGTTACGCCCTGGGGCCGGCCGACTTTGGGTAAGAAGACGCGGCATCCAAGGCGCAAGAGCAGCCGTTTTATCCTGATAAGAAGGAAGTAATATATGGGACGTTCATTAAAAAAAGGTCCGTACGTTGATGAAAAATTGCTCCGGAAACTGCAAAAGATGAGTCAGGCCGGAGAGAAAAAAATTATAAAAACCTGGGCGCGCAGTTCCACGGTGATTCCCGACATGATCGGTTACACTTTTGCTGTCCATAACGGCAAGAAGCATATGCCGATTTACATCACGGAGAACATGGTCGGCCACAAGCTGGGGGAATTTGCGCATACGCGTCTGTTCCGGGGCCATAGCGCGCCAACTGATAAGACGACGACATTAACATGACAAAAATAGAATCACGAGTTAAAGGAGTGCGGATTGGACCGCGTAAATTAGCGCGAGTCTTGGATATTGTGCGTGGACAGTTAGCGCTGGATGCCATGCAATTATTGCGTTTCATGCCGCAAAAAGGGGCGCGGATTTTAGAAAAAGCGATCAAATCCGCAGTAGCTAACGCTAAAAATAATTATAAACTAAATGATCTCAATTTAGTGATCTCTGAAGCTTATGTAAACAAGGGGATGACGATGAAAAGGATGAGGCCGCGAGCAAGAGGCCGTGGTTTTCCGATTTTTAAGCGGACAGCGCACCTGACTGTCTGTTTAACCGAAAAAGATGATAAAACGATAAAACAACCTAACAATCGTTGGGAACCTAAGGAGGCAGCTTAATGGGACAAAAGATTCATCCCAAAGGTTTGCGCATTGGCATCATTGAAAATTGGGACAGCTTCTGGCATGCCAGCGACCAGGAATACAGTAAATTTCTGGCCGAAGATTTTGAAATTAGGAGATTTTTAAAGAATAGCTTATTTAAAGCCGGTATTTCACGGATCTTCATTGGCCGCAAAGCCAACCAGGTGGAAATTGACTTGCATACAGCCCGTCCCGGTTTGATCATCGGTAAAGGCGGCAAAGAGGTGGCGGCGATCCGGGAAGAGTTAATGAGACGGACCGGAAAACAGGTCCAGCTCAATATCCATGAAGAGAACAAACCGGAGACATCGGCTGTTTTAGTGGCGGAATCTATTGCCGCGCAATTGGAAAAACGCATCTCTACCCGCCGGGCCATGCGCCAGGCTGTTTCAAAAGCGTTGCGTGCTGGAGTTAAGGGAGTAAAAGTCCGCTGCGCCGGCCGCCTGGGCGGCGCGGAAATAGCCCGTAAAGAATGGTATCGGATGGGCCGCGTTCCCCTGCATACTTTGCGGGCGAAGATTGATTATGGTTTTGCGGAGGCGATGACGCTTTACGGTAAGATTGGGATAAAAGTCTGGTTTTTCAAAGGCGAAGTCTTCAAAGATAAAAAACCAGAACTAAAAGTCGAAGCTCCTGTTGCGGCGATAAAAATTCCGGAAGCGGCCGCGACAGCATTGGAACAGGGGAAGGTTGAAGCCTGATGGTCTTATTCCCGACAAAAACTAAATTTCGTAAACATCAGCGCGGCCGCTTGCGGGGATTAGCTGCGGCTGGCTGCACCTTAAATTTTGGTGAATTCGGTTTGCAGGCAGTGGAGGGGGGCTATTTAACGACAAACCAGATTGAATCAGCTCGGAAAGCCTTAACCCATTATCTCAAACGCGGCGGCAAAGTCTGGGTGCGCACTCTGGCGGATAAAATAAAAACAGCCCGTCCGGCGGAGACAAGGATGGGCGGGGGAAAAGGAGCGCCGGAGGCTTTTATGGCGCCGGTTAAGCGCGGCCATATTATTTTTGAATTGGGTGGGACAACAATGGAAGATGCGAAGGCGGCTTTTCGGCTGGCCAGTTTCAAATTGCCTTTGACCACCAGATTTATGGTGAAGATATGAAAACTAATGAATTAAGAGAATTATCTGTCAGTGATTTAACAAAAAAAGCGGCTGATTTGCGGCGGGAGTTGATGCTGGCCCGTTTTTCCCAGGTAAACCAACAGCTCAAAAACCCTTTAAAGCGGCGGCAGTTGCGCCGCGAGATTGCCAGAATCTTGACGGTGGTTCGCGAAAAAGGAGCTAATAATGGCCGCGGAAAATAGAAAAAACAGGACCGGTGTTGTGGTCAGCAATAAGATGGCAAAAACGGTGGTCGTCGAGATTGAAATAACTTACCGTCATCCGTTCTACCAGAAAGTGATGCGCGCTTCCAAACGTTTGAAGGCCCATGATGAGATCAATGCCTGTGCCATTGGCGATCTGGTAGAAATTCAGGAGACGCGGCCGCTCTCCCGCGATAAATGCTGGCGGGTAGTCAAAATTCTGGGTAAGGGCAAGATTAGCCGCCACGATTTGCCTAAGAAGCGTGAAGTTAAGGAGGAAGCAAGTGATACAGCCGCGTAGCATGCTGCAAGTGGCCGATAATACCGGGGCTAAATTAGTAATGTGCATCCGGGTCATGGGCGGCTCTAATCGCAAGTATGCCAGTCTGGGCGACATCATTGTTGGGGTGGTCAAGGAAGCGGCCCCAAACATGACGGTCAAAAAAAGCGAAGTAATTTTTGGCGTTATCGTCCGTCTGCGCAAGCGCCAGCGCCGCAGCGACGGGTCTTATATTGTTTTTGATGATAATGCCATTGTGGTGATCAGCAAGGAAAAAAATCCGCGGGGCACCCGTGTTTTTGGCCCGGTGGCCAGGGAATTGCGCGACAAAGATTTTATGAAAATAATTTCTCTGGCGCCAGAGGTTGTTTAGTGAAATTAAAAATTAAAAAAGGCGATACAGTTATTGTCCTATCCGGCCGCGATAAAGGGAAAAAAGGGAAAGTTTTAGAGGCTTTCCCAAAATCCGGTAATTTAATTATTGAGCGGGTCAATGTGGTGAAGCGCCATCTTAAACCAAATCGCAGTTTTGCCGGAGGTATTATTGAAAAAGCTTTGCCGCTTAATATTTGCAAGGCGATGCTGGTCTGCCCAAAATGCCACGAGCCGACTCGGGTAAAATTAAGTGACGCTGGCCGCGCCTGCAAACGCTGCGGCGAGATTGTCGATAAGGTGAAATAATGAACGAATTAAAAGAAAAATTTGAAAAAGAAATCTTACCGGCGCTGATGAAAGCCGGTAAATATGAAAATAAGCTGCGCGCGCCTCATTTGGAAAAAGTGGTAATTAACCGGGGTGTTGGTGAGGTGCGGGAAAATCCTAAGGCGATTGAGACCTCCGCCCTGGAGCTGGCCGCCATTACCGGACAAAAACCATTGGTCAGGAAAGCTAAAAAAGCGATCTCTGTGTTTAAGATCAGGGCGGATATGCCGATTGGCTTGAAAGTCACCCTGCGCGGCAAGCGAATGTATGATTTCGTCAACAAATTAATTAACATTTGTTTGCCGAAAATCCGCGACTTCAGAGGCGTTAGCCCAAAATCATTTGACGGCCGAGGCAATTACACTTTTGGTGTTAAGGAGCAATTGATTTTCCCCGAAGTTGATTATGAAAAAGTTGACCGTGTCCGGGGGATGGACATCACTATTGTTACGTCGACCAAGAAGGACCAAGAAGCCCGTCAACTACTGGAAGCGCTGGGGATGCCGTTCAGGGTCTCGACATAGCTCGACTTAAAGAACCCAACAATTATTGGGAAGGAGTCATAAATGGCGAAAAAAGCTTGGCTGGAAAGATTAAAAAAAGAGCCCAAATTTGCCAACAGGCATAAGAACCGCTGTTTTGTCTGCGGCCGCGCCCGCAGTTATATGAGAAAGTTTAAACTTTGCCGTCTCTGTTTTCGGAAAATGGCGCATGCCGGCGAATTGCCTGGCGTGACAAAATCAAGCTGGTAGTCTCTCGACAAGCTTAGGAGGAATTAATGAACGATCCGATTGCCGATATGTTAATTAGAATCAAAAATGGCCAGGCGGCCAAAGCGGCTGCGGTGGATATGCCTCATTCCACGATTAAGGAAGCCATCGGCCAGCTTTTGGTTGCCGAAGGTTATTTGAGCAAATGCGAAAAGTTAAAACGAACAGATCGGCAATTTTTGCGTTTGGGGCTTAAATATAATAAAAACAAGCAGGGGGCTATCGCCGGGCTTAAACGCGTCAGCCGATCCGGCCGGCGCATTTATTCTAATTGCGCGGCTTTGCCGCTGGTGCAGTCGGGTTTTGGTAGAGTGATTGTTTCTACTTCAAAAGGATTAATGACCGATGAATTTGCCCGGCAGAAAAAGTTGGGCGGAGAGATTATCGGTTATGTTTGGTAATAAATTATGGGCAGAATAGGTAAAAGAGAATTAATTGTTCCGCCGGGTGTGGAGATAAAAATCTCGGCCGCCTCTTTCCAGGTAAAAGGGCCGAAGGGGACGCTGGCGCAGGAATATAAACCTGGGATCAAAATTGAATTTAAAGACGGTAAATTATTAACGATTTGCCATTCAAAAGATCCCCAGGCGCTGGCTTTGCAGGGTCTCTACAACAGTTTAGCGAAAAATATGATTGACGGGGTGACCAAAGGTTTTGAAAAACGGCTGGAATTGGTTGGTGTCGGTTATCGCGCCGCGAAACAAGGGAAAGGCCTGCAAATGTCCCTTGGTTATTCTCATCCAATAATTATTGAGCCGCCGGCCGGCATTGATTTCGAAGTTGAAGGGCAAAATAAAATTACCGTCAAAGGTATTGATAAACAATTAGTTGGTGAATTGGCCGCTGAGATCAGGCAAATGCGAAAAGTTGAGCCTTATAAAGGCAAAGGGGTCAGATACCAGGGTGAAATTGTCAGGAAGAAAGCTGGTAAGGCGGCCAAGACGGCATCAGGAGCATAAATTATGAGGCAAAAAGGCAAGAGGAAAAAAATATTCGGGACTTCAGAACGTCCGCGCCTTTCAGTTCGCCGGACATTAAATAATATCCATGTCCAGATTATCGATGATGCGGCTGGGAAGACTCTCGTCGCGGTTACAAGTTTAAAGATCAAAAATGGCGGCAATATTGCGGCGGCGCAGCAGGTCGGAAAAATGACGGCGAAAAAGGCTGTGGCGGCAGGCATTAGTAAAGTTGTATTTGATCGCGGGTTAGCTAAATATCATGGCCGGATAAAAGCTTTGGCAGACGCGGCCAGAGAAGGAGGATTGCTTTTTTGAGCGAAGCTAGAGGCAGAAACAGGGATTGGGATAAAGACCAGGAGTTTAAAGAAAAGGTGGTCCAGATTCGCCGGGTCACAAAGGTGGTTAAGGGCGGCAAAAAAATGGGTTTCCGCGCCGTTGTTGTAGTTGGCGACATGAAATCAAAAGTCGGCTTGGGAGTTGGGAAAGCGGCTGAAGTGGCGTCGGCGATCCGTAAAGGTGTTGAAGCAGCCAAGAAAGGCCAGATTAATATTGCTATTATTGAAGGGACCCTGCCTCATGACGCCCGAGGAATGTTCGGCGCCAGTTCAGTTTTCCTGCGAACAGCGTCGCCTGGTACGGGGGTTATTGCCGGAGGAGCGGTGCGGGCAATTTTAGAATTGGCCGGCTTCAAAAATATTGTCGCCAAGTCCCTGGGGTCAAACAATGCGATTAACGTAGCGCGCGCCACCCTGAACGCTCTTTCCATTCTTAAAGATACGGCGACAGTTAAGCAAATCTACAGCCGGGAGATAGTTTAATGCTGCAGCTCAATAATCTGATTTGTCGGCCAGGGGCCAAGAAAAATAAAAAAAGAGTGGGGCGCGGAACCAGCTCCGGTTTTGGCAAGACCTGCGGCCGAGGGCATAAGGGGCAAAAGAGCCGCAGCGGCGGGACCAAAGGCTTGCGTTTTGAAGGTGGACAAACACCTCTTTATCGACGGCTACCCAAACGCGGCTTTAAAAACTATCCATTTAAAAAAGATTACACAATTATTAATGTCGCAGATTTAAATGATTATGAAGGTGAAGTAGATAAACAGGCGTTGGGGGTCGGCGGATTGCTTAAAATTTTAGGCCAGGGCGAAATCAAGAAAGCGTTAACGGTGAAAGCTGATAAGTTTTCGGCTCAAGCAAAAAAGAAAATTGAGGCGGCGGGAGGACAATGCTTAACGTAATTTCCGGAATTTTTAATATCAATGACCTGCGTAAGAAATTTCTTTATACGCTGGGGATCATTGTCCTTTTTCGTTTGGGCACCCATATTCCGGTCGCAGGCATTGACCCGATCAAGCTCAATGCTTTATTTGGCCATGGCAACCTTTTAGGTTTTCTCGATCTATTTACCGGCGGCGCTTTACTGAAATTTTCGATCTTTGCCATGGGGATTGTCCCTTATATCAATGCTTCTATTATTATGCAGTTATTGACTGTTGTCGTACCGCAATTAGAAGAACTGCAGAAAGAGGGCGACGCCGGGCGCAAACAAATTGCGAAAATTACCCGTTATTTAGCGGTCGTCCTGGCGGCCTTCCAATCTTTTGGCATGTCCTTCTGGATGAGGGGCGCGATGGTTGACGGCTATAGTTTCCCTCTGTTTATGCTTAGCACGATTATTTCTCTGACTGCCGGGACCACGCTGGTTATCTGGTTTTCCGAATTAATTACGGAAAACGGGATTGGCAACGGGGCTTCCTTATTGATCTTTGTTGGAATTGTTTCCCGCATCCCGGCTTATATTGTTCAAACAATTACTCTGGTGCGGGGCGGTGCCTCTATTTTTGGAGTGCTGATCCTGTTGCTGTCTTTTGTGGCGATGATTGTGGCGATTGTGATTGTCCAGGAAGGCCAGCGCCGCATCCAGGTGCAATACGCGAAACGCGTAGTCGGCCGTAAAATTTACGGCGGACAAAATACCTTTATCCCGATCCGCATCAACCAGGGAGGAGTTATCCCCATAATTTTCGCCTCGTCGGTTTTGTTATTTCCGGCAACGATGGCCCAATTTATTCCGAATGGAGCGGCCCAGCACTTGATTGCCTGGTTGTCTCCTTCCGGTCCGTTCTACACGTTTTTGCTATTCGCCTTGATTTTCTTTTTCACTTATTTTTACACGGCGATCACTTTTAATCCGACGGAATTAGCGGAAAATATTAAAAAGTATGGCGGATTTATTACCGGTATCCGGCCGGGAAAACCGACGGCGCAATATCTGGAATATGTTATTTCCCGGTTGACGCTGGTCGGGGCTTTATTTTTAGCGATTGTTGCGATCGTGCCGACTTTTATTGAGAGCGCCACGCATATCACTTCTTTCCAGGGGTTGGGTTCAACGGCGTTGTTGATCATGGTCGGCGTGGCGATGGATTTGGTTCGGCAGATTGAGACCCATCTGGTGACGCGTCAGTACGAAGGCTTGCTGGCGTGAACCTGGTTTTTTTTGGCCCGCCTGGTTCAGGAAAAGGGACCCAGGCTAAATTGTTAAAAAATAAGTTTAACATTCCTCATATCTCGCTGGGAGATATGTTGCGCGATGAAGTGCGAGCAGAAAGCGAGATTGGAAAACGCGCCGGCGAGATAATGAATGCGGGAAAATTGGTCCCTGATGAGCTGACGATTGAATTAACGAGAGAACGGTTAAAAAAACCGGACTGCCAGCAGGGTTTTATTCTTGATGGTTTTCCGCGTTCTTTGCTTCAAGCGGAGGCTTTAGAGCAGATATTGAATGATCTGCAGATGAAACTTGATAAAGTAGTGTATTTCCAAGTCGACGAAGATGAAGTGGTGGGGAGATTGTCAGGGAGGCGGAGCTGTAAAAAATGCGGCGCTGTTTATCACATTAAATTTAATCAGCCCAGGGTCGCCGGAAGATGTGATAATGATGGAGAGATGCTCTGCCAGCGCCCGGATGATGCAGAAGCGGCGATTAGAACTCGATTTGAAGTTTATGCGCGACAGACGTTGCCTGTGCTGGAAGGTTACAGACAAGCAAACTTATTGGCAACAGTTGCTGCGCAGGGTGAAATTGATGATGTATTTGCGAGGGTGTTAGCGGCCATAAATGATGGCGGACATCAAGCTTAAGTCCCTGGCGGAGGTTGCCGTAATCAGGCAAGCTTGCCAAATTGTGGCGCGCGCGCTGGAAGAAATGGCCCGGCAGGTTAAGCCTGGTGTTACAACCGGGGACCTTGATAATTTTGCGGAAAAATTAATTCGGGAAGCTGGAGCGGAGCCGGTGTTCATCGGTTATCGTGGCTACCGTCACGCGACCTGCATCTCGGTCAATGAAGAAATTGTTCACGGGATTCCTGGATCACGGGTTTTACAAGAAGGCGATATCGTTAGCCTGGATGTCGGGTCTCGATATCATGGTTATTGCGGTGATACGGCGGCCACAGTGGCTGTCGGAAAAATTAATGCCAAAGCGGCTAGGCTGCTGCGGACAACAAAAGAAGCTTTGCGGGCGGCAATAAGACAGGCGCAGCCTGGAAAACATTTGGGTGATATCTCGGCGGCTATCCAGCGCGTGGCGGAGGCTAAAGGTTATTCGGTGGTTCGCGAGCTTTACGGTCATGGTGTTGGCGTGGAGCTTCATGAAGATCCGCTGGTCCCAAATTTTGGACGAATAGGAGAAGGCCCGTTATTAAAAGCGGGGATGGTTTTAGCGGTTGAGCCGATGTTAAATGTTGGGACCTGGCGCATTAAAACTTTGAATGATGGTTGGACGGTTGTCACAACTGATCGGCAATTGTCCTGTCATTTTGAACATACTATTTTTATAAATGAAAGCGGTCCGGAGATCCTGACAAAAAGGACAACAGATGGTTAAAGATAAGGATGTAATTGAATTAGAAGGGGAGATTGTCGAATCATTGCCTAACGCGATGTTTCGCGTAAAACTGGAGACCGGCCAGCCTGTGCTGGCTCATGTTTCGGGGAAAATCAGGCGACATTGGATCCGGATCCTGCCGGGGGATAAGGTCAAAGTTGAGCTTTCACCTTATGATCTGACGCGCGGCCGGATTACGTATCGGATGAAATAACCCTTCGACGATGATCGGGGTTCGGGACAAGGAGAATTAAATGAAAGTACGTTCGTCAGTTAAAAAAATCTGTGAAAAGTGCAAAGTTGTGCGCCGGCATGGCCGGGTGTACATCATTTGTGAAATCCCTAAGCATAAACAGAGACAAGGCTAGGAGGAAAAAATGGTAAGACTTGTTGGGGTTGATTTACCGCCTAATAAGCGGGTGGCAGTTGGTTTAACTTACATTTATGGCATTGGTCAGTCCCTTAGCCGGGTTATCCTGGAAAAGACCGGGATTAGTCCGGACCGTAAAATTAAAGATTTAAACGATAGTGAAGTAGTGGCCCTCCGCGACGAGATAAAAAATTACGCCGTTGAAGGTGATTTACGCAAAGATATTTCCCTGGCGATCAAGCGGCTGATGGACATTGGGACATACCGCGGTTCCCGCCATCGTAAAGGTTTGCCGGCCCGCGGCCAGCGGACAAAAACTAACGCCAGGACCAAGCGCGGTAAGAGGAAGACTGTCGGTCTCGGTAAACGAAAGGAAGAGGAGAAGATTTAATGAGCGAAGAAAAAACGGTTGTCCATAAAAAAAAGCATAAGCGAGTATCGGCCTTAGGCGTGGCGCACATCAAAGCGACATTCAATAATACAATTGTTTCGATTACTGATGAAAGCGGCGGGGTAGTGGCCTGGGCTTCAGCCGGCGGGGTGGGTTTCAAAGGGACCAAAAAAGGGACGCCATTCGCTGCTTCTTCAGCGGCGGAACTGGCGGCCAAAAAAGCTTTGGAAATGGGCGTGCGTGAAGTTAATGTTGTTGTTAAAGGTCCGGGCTCCGGTCGCGAGACGGCGATCCGTGCGCTGCAGGGGGCGGGGTTGGAGATCAACTCCATTAAAGACGTGACGCCGATCCCGCATAATGGCTGCCGGCCGCCGAAAAGGAGAAGGGTCTAATGAGCAGACATATTACGGCGACCTGTAAACTTTGCCGTCGGGAAAAAGTCAAACTCTTCCTTAAGGGGGATAAATGCGCGTCAGAAAAATGCCCCTTCAGCCGGCGCTCTTTTCCGCCGGGCCAGCATGGGAAAGCACCGGTTAGAGTATCAGAATATGGCATCCGTTTACGCGAGAAACAGAAAGCGCGCCGCATTTACGGCTTAACAGAAAAACAATTCGCGAAATATTTTGACATGGCTGCCGCCCGGCGCGGTGATACGGGGGAACAACTGCTCCAGCTTTTAGAACTGCGCCTGGATAATGTGGTTTACCGTCTTGGTTTCGCGGCTTCCCGGCAGGCGGCGCGCCAGTTAGTCAAGCACGGCGGTGTTAATATCAATGGCCGTAAAGCTAACATTCCTTCGTTCCAGACTAAAATTAACGATGTAATCCAAATTAAGCCAAAACGGGTGGCCTTGGTCAAAGCTGTCCAGGAAAAAGCGCCTGATTATACTGTGCCGGTCTGGTTGACGCAGAAAGGTGAGATTGAAGGGCAAGTCGCGGCTGTTCCTTCCCGGGACCAGATTGATACGGTGGTGGAAGAACAGATGATTGTTGAATACTATTCGCGTTAGTTAAAGGAGGAAAAGAAAGAAGATGATTATAATGAAAGAGAAACCATGGGTCAGAGTTGCGGAATCAGGCGATACCTTTGGCCAGTTTGTGGTGGAGCCGCTGGAGAGAGGTTTTGGGGCAACTCTGGGCAATGCGCTGCGGCGGGTATTATTATCCTCCTTGTACGGCGCGGCGGTCACGGCGGTAAAAATTGAAGGAGTTTCACATTCTTTTTCCACCATCCCGGGCGTGGTGGAAGATGTCTTGCAGATAATACTTAATTTAAAAGAAGTGGTGATCCGTTCCCATTCTGAACAGCCTAAAACCGTGACCATAAAAGCTAAAGGCCGCGGTGAAGTCAAAGCCGGTGACATTGAGCATGATGCTGAAATTGAAATTGTCAATCCTGAACATGTCATTGCGACACTAGACAGCTCCGGCAAGCTGGAAATGGAGCTGATTATCGAACGGGGCAAAGGGTATATTCCGGCCGAGCGCAATAAGAAAGCGAACCTGGCAGTTGGTTTTTTACCGATCGATTCCATTTTTACGCCTGTCCTCAAGGTTAATATCTCGACCGAAGAAGTGCGTGTCGGACAAGAAATTAATTATGATCGTCTGGTTCTCTCCGTTTGGACCAACGGCAGCCTGAAACCGGAAGAGGCGGTTAAAGAGAGCGCCCGTATTCTGGATAGGCACATTGACCTCTTTATCCATCTGGGTGAACAGGTGGAGGTCCAAGGGACGGACCAGGAGCGAAAAAGCGAAGTGCCGGAATCAGTCTTGAACATGAATATTGAAGATCTGGAACTCTCGGCCCGTTCCTTGAACTGTCTCAAAAAAGCGCAAATCAAGACGGTGGGGGAACTGATTTCCAATTCGGAAGAAGAACTGATGAAAAACAAAAATTTTGGTTCAAAATCGCTTGACGAAGTCCGGGAAAAATTGACGGAATATAAATTGGGATTAAAAGGAGATAAAGTAGAGTGAGGCATGCTAAAAGCAATAAACATTTAAGCCGTCCGGCCGACCAGCGTCTGGCCATGCTGCGGGCGATTGTCCGGTCATTATTCCTATCAGGTAAAGTTTCCGTGACTGTGGCCCGCGCCAAAGAAGCCAGGCGGTTAGCGGAAAAGATAATTGCTGTTGCCAAGCAGAACAATTTAACGGCGCGGCGCCAGGTCGAGTCGATTATGGGCGAGCGCGCCATCACAACTTGGATTTTTAAGAACGCGCCAGAGCGTTTTGAAGGCCGGGCGGGTGGTTGTACGCGGCTGGTGCGAACAGGTTTTCGCCGGGGAGACGCCGCTCCCATGGCAGTGTTAGAATTGTTATAATTGTGAAATGTGAGGAGTTTTAAGCCATGAAAAAGAATCGGACGATATTTGCCAAACGAGAAACGCTAAATCGCGACTGGTATATTGTTAATGCGGCGGAAAAAGTTTTGGGGCGCCTGGCCACAAAAGTTGCGACTTATCTGCGGGGCAAGCATAAGCCGTGTTTTACCCCCAATGTCGATTGCGGAGATTTTATCATTATAACCAATGCTGATAAGGTTCGGTTCACGGGTAAAAAAGAAAAACAAAAAATATATTTTACCCATTCTGGTTATCCTCATGGACAAAAATTATTGAACCTTGAGGTGATGATGGCCGAAGATCCCGCCCAGGTTATCCGCCTGGCCGTTGCCGGCATGCTGCCGAAAAACCGTTTAGGGAGGCAAATGATTAAGAAGCTTAAAATTTATTGCGGCGCCAAACACCCGCATACAGAACAAAAAATTAAGGAACTTGAGGTGTAGTGAAAAATATGACGGAACAAAAAAAGACGACCAAGCCGAAGGCCCATAAAACCGCTGAAACAGCTGTTCATCGCGCCAGAAAAGTAAAAGACGAGTCAGTAAAATATTATGGGACGGGCCGGCGTAAAGAAGCCGTCGCCCGGGTGTGGCTCAAGCCGGGGAGCGGTAATTTTCAGATTAATGGCCATAGCTTGAAAGAATATTTTTGCGGCCGGCGTGTTTTAGAATATCAAATTCTTCGGCCGCTTGAAGCAACTAATACCAGAACCAGCTATGATGTCCTGGCCGAGACCTACGGCGGCGGGGTCCCGGGACAAGCGGGAGCGATCTGCCTGGGAATTGCCCGCGCCTTACTTGAAATCAGCCCGGATTTTAGGATAAAATTAAAACGTGAAGGTTTGCTGACGCGGGATCCGCGCACTAAAGAACGGAAAAAATACGGCCTTAAGCGCGCCAGACGAGCTTTCCAGTATACCAAACGTTAAAACGTTGAAAGGGGTGATATATGTCAAACATTCCTACCGGTCGTCATTACGAAGGTTATCGCGACCAGAAGAAAATTGAACAAGGTGGGATTGTCCGCTTGTGCGGTTCTTTCCTTCTCGACCACGAAGCAGATATCCTCAATTTGATCAAACACGAAGGCCTGCTCGCCGCCGAAAAAAACCCACAAAATAAAATCCTCACTTTGGCCAAAATTGACGGCGGAATTGTCGCCGAAACCAGCGACCATCATTTAGCTCTGCGCATTGGGAAAGCCCTGCTTCACGCCTACAAAGGCGAACACCAATATAAATTTACTAAAGGCGAGAAATTTGTTGAAGTCGATTGGCAGAGGAATGATTAGAGAAAGGACCTGAATATGGCAAGAAAAATGATTAAGTACAGTTTGATGATCCCCGGTCCAACCCCCATTCCCACTCGCGTTTTATCAGCCATGAACCATGACATGATCGGCCATCGCGGGCCTCTGTTTTCGGCCGTGATGAAGGAAGTCATGGAGCTGTTGCGCTGGGCTTACGATACTAAGAATGAAATTTTTATTTATCCCTCTTCGGGAACAGGCGGGATGGAGGTAGCAGTCGTCAATACGCTTTCTCCCGGAGACAAAGTTATTGTTTTGAATATCGGTAATTTTGGCTCCCGCTTTGTGAAAATCTGCAAAGCTTACGGTGTTGATGTTAACGACGTGAAATTTGAACGAGGCAAACCAGCCGATCCTGCGGTCTTGGAGGCTGAATTGAAAAAAGGTCCGGTCAAAGCTGTTCTCTTTCAGCAAAATGAGACCTCAACCGGAGTGCTAAATGATGTCGAAACGTTAGCTAAAACGGTTAGAAAAAATCAGCTTGATGCGTTGGTTATTGTCGACGCGGTCTCCGGTATGATGGCGGCGCCTTTGAAAACTGATGAGTGGGATCTTGACGTTGTTGTTTCCGGTTCACAGAAGGCTTTTATGGTCCCACCTGGAGTTTCAGCTGTTTCCATTTCTGCCCGGGCCTGGAAAGCGCACGCAAGTTCCAAATGTCCAAAACATTATTGGGACTGGGCTTTGATGAAAGAAGAAGCGCCCAAAGGTCACACGTATACCACGCCGCCGGAATCGCTGATCTTTGGCATGCGGGAAGGTTTGCGGATGTTGAAAGAAGAGGGGAAAGAGAATGTTTTTGCCCGTCATAAATTCAATCGTGATCTCTGCCGGACCGCGGCGAAAGCTTTGGGTTTAAAACTCTTAGCTGATGATGCCCATGCCTCACCGGCCGTGACGGCGATTTCTCCGCCTGCAGGCATTGATGGCGAAGAAGTCCGTAAATTAATGCGGGAAGATTTTAACGTTGAAGTAGCGCCCGGCCAGGGAGAACTGAAAAGTAAAATTTTTAGAATCGGCCACCTTGGATACGTTGATTCTTTGGACATTATTGGCGCTTTTGCGGCTTTAGAAGTTTTGTTCAAGCGTTTAGGGGCGAAGACTGACTTCGGCGCGGGCGTCAAAGCGGCGATGGAAATGCTTTAGTGAATGACTAATTCCTAATGCCTAATGTCTAATGAAGGAATTGCTTCACGATGTTATCTTATTTATTCAATACGATGGGACCAACTTTGCCGGTTTTGAATTGCAACCTGGCCAGCGCACCATTCGCGGAGAACTGGAAAAAACCCTGGCCAAAGTTTACCAACAAAAAATATCAATTATTTCTGCTGCTCGGACTGATGCTGGGGCGCATGCTTTAGAAAATGTGGTCAGCTTTAAGGCCAAAAATAGTATTCCGCTTGATAAAATACCTACAGTGTTAAATACTGTTCTCCCACGGACCATCAGAATTATCAAGGCTGAAAAAAACAATGGTCATGTCCGCCATGATGCTAAAACAAAAATTTACGAATACTTAATCTTTAATGGGGAAAACCTTCCGCCGCAGTTAAATCATCTGGTCTGGCAGGTCGGGCTCCCGCTTAATCTCACGGCGATGAAAAGAGCGGCAAGATATCTAGTTGGCAAACACGATTTTTCTTCGTTTTGCGCGGCCCATTCAGATGATAAGGACTTTGTCAAAAAAATACATTCATTTGACATTTGTTCCGCCTTAGGCGGATCATTTGTCATTTGGGGTGGAGTGAAGTATCGTTTGATCAGAATCCGCGTGACCGGCGACGGTTTTTTGTACAAGATGGTCAGAAACATTGTCGGAACTTTAGTTTGTGTTGGCTTAGGAAAGTTGACTGTGGCTGATGTCAAAGGGATCCTGGAAGCTAAAGATCGCCAAAAAGCGGGTAGAACTGCGCCGGCACAGGGGTTGTGCTTGGTGAAGATTCGCTATTAACGCTTATTAATGAAGATGGTATAATTAAAAGAAGATCATGCCCCATCTATCAGAATTATTCAAAGAAATCGACCGCAAAAAGGCCTTGATCGACCAGGCCAGGCCGTTGCCTGCCATCATCCTGGATAAACTGACCGAATACCTCGATATCGAATGGACTTACAATAGCAATGCGATTGAAGGGAACACGATGACCCGCCAGGAGACGATGTTAATCTTAAAAGAAGGCTTAACCATCTCTGGAAAAAGCATGCGGGAACATCTGGAGGTTACTAACCACAAAAATGCGATTGATTACCTGGCGGAGCTTTTGACTAAAGTTGAGCCGATTACCCAAAAAGATGTAAAACGTATTCACTTTTTAGTTTTAGAAGGAATTAATAATGAAAACGCGGGGAAATATCGGAGCGTTGAAGTATATATATCTGGTACAACTTATTTGCCTCCAAAACCAGCTGAAGTGCCAGAATTAATGCTCGATTTTTCCAAATGGCTTGTGGAGCGACAAGAACTGCAAGATTTACATCCGGTTAAATTAGCGGCAGAGGCCCATTATAAGTTTGTGACAATTCATCCTTTTATCGATGGCAATGGCCGGACAGCGAGGCTTCTAATGAATTTGATTCTGATGAAATATGGTTATCCGATCGCGGTTTTAGAATGTGAAACAGATAAAAGAAAACGATATTATCAGGCGATCCGAACAGGGCATACGGGAGATTTGTTTCCATTCGAAATTTTAATTGCTGAATATGTAAATTTAACTGCTGATAAATTTGTCGGCTCGATTCCAAAAGGGGGATAATTGAAGCAGTAATCGTTATTTTATTTCCCGCCGCGGCAAGGTGGAAGCGGTGATTGTCAGCTCTGAAGAATTTGAAAGCTGGGGAGAAATCTTGCCGCCGCAGGGGTTGTGCTGGATGAAAGTGGAGTATTAAATTATTTCAATTTAATACCAGTTTTTTTTATTTCATCGACAAATAAATTTTTTTGTGTAAAATCACCGGATGTAAACGGATGAATTTCAATAAGGTTTGATGTTTTACTTAAATACGGGATCAGCATTTTTGAATCATAAAATCTGATGCCGGTAAATTTAGATGAAACCAACGCCAAATCGATGTCACTTTCAGTTGTTGGCTGACCTTTGGCGTAGGATCCAAATAAATAAGCTTGCTTGATAGGAATATTTTTATTAAGCTGCCCAATTAAAAATTTCAGTTTTTTAATTATATTTTTATTTCTTTTAAAAGCCATTTATATAAATCCTTTATTTTGGAAAAATAAATTTCTGTAAATTTTCTGGTGCAAAGCTTATAAAATTGAAATTTGTTGTCCGGATATCTGGCCTCTAAGTTGAAATCATTGATTTCTTTAAGAAAATTTATCGTTTCAACTGGCAAGCTTAATTTTGTTTTCTCTGCTAAATAATCTAATTTGTGGATTTTTGGTGGGAAAGCGTTATTATCCCTGACATAATAAGCTTTGAGAACTTTTTCTATTACGAGATGAGCTAAAAATAGACACCAGTCATAATGTTGGCTTGTGAATAAAGCTTCTGCTGTTTCTAAATCATGATGGGCTGATTTTAGCCAGTATTCTATCTGCTCTTTAATACTTTTAGCGAACATGTTTATATATTATACATTATTAATAATTTGATGTAAAATAAGGAATTATATCATGCCCAATCTATCAGAACTGCTTAAAGAAATCGACCGCAAAAAGGCCTTAATTGATCAGGCGAGGCCGCTGCCGAAAATTATTGTCGACAAGCTGTCGGAATATTTTACGGTTGAGTGGACTTATACGAGTAATGCGATAGAAGGGAACACTCTGGACCGGGCGGAAACTCTGGCTGTCTTAAAAGACGGTGCGACCATTGGTGGCAAGTCTTTAAAAGAGCATTTAGAGGCCATTAATCATAAAGCGGCCATTACCTACATTAATGAAATATTTACTAAGGTTGAGCCGATTACGCAAAACGATATCAAATATCTCCACTCCTTGATTTTACGGGGGATCAATGACCGCTACGCCGGACATTATCGGGATGTTGACGTTATTATTGTCGGCGCCAAACATATCCCTCCGCTGCCCGATAAAGTTCCCGCACTGATGAATGATTTTTCCCTGTGGCTGGTGGACCGACAGGAGACAAGAGATCTGCACCCTGTGGAATTTGCGGTGCTGGCACATTATCAGCTGGTCAATATTCATCCTTTTATTGACGGCAACGGCAGAACATCCCGCTTGTTGATGAATCTGATTTTAATGAAATATGGTTATCCCATTGCTATTATTGATTGTGAAAAGGAGCCGCGGACTATTTATTATCATGCCATAAGAAAAGCTGATGATGGCGACAATGTGCCGTTTAAAATTCTTGTTGCTGAATACGTTAACAAAACGGCGGATATTTATGTCGGCTCGATTCCAAAAAGGGGATAATTTGAACTTTACAGATTGTACATAATATCGTACAATTAAAAAAAAGGGTGGGGTATGAAAAAAAATGAAACAACTATTCCTGTGAGCGAAGCGCGCCAGAAACTCCCGGAGCTGGTGGACAACGTTAGAAAGCTGCATAACCGTTATTTTATTTCCCGCCGCGGCAAGGTAGAGGCGGTGATTGTCAGTTCTGAAGAATTTGAAAGCTGGGGGGAAACGCTGGACATTGTCGCCAATCGGGCGGAGATGAAGGCCATGGCCCGGGCTTTTGCCGACATTAAAAAAGGCCGGGTAAAATATTTTGAAGATATATTTGGAGACAAGGCCTGATGACGCGCGAGGTGCTTTTTACCCGCGAAGCGAAAAAAAATCTAAAAAAATTGCCAAATCATGTTCTGGAAAAGGTTAAAACAGCGGTTTTGGAGATCAGAGAAAATTCCTTATCAGGCAAGCCGCTTAGAGGCATTTTAAAAGGGCAATATTCTTTTCGCATTGGCGACTATCGCATCGTTTATTTATTGTCAGGCAGAAACCAGATTTACATTCTTTACGTCCGCCATCGTCGCGATGCGTATAAGTAAAAAATATCATTAGAAAGGATGTGTTAAAGATATGAAAGTCCTAGCTTCTGACAAAATTGATGAAAGTGGTTTGAAGATGCTCCGTGACGCTGGTATTGAGGCCGACATGAAGATTGGATTGCCGGAAGAAGAATTGGTCAAAATTATTCCGCAATATGACGCCTTAATCGTCCGCTCTGATACCAAAGTTACGCCAAAAATCATTGAAGCCGGAAAAAAATTACAAATTATCGGACGGGCCGGCGTTGGCGTTGACAACGTCGATTTACCGACGGCGACCAAAAACGGCGTGATCGTCGTCAATTCTCCAGAGGGAAACACCGTTGCCGCCGCGGAACATTCCTTTGCGATGCTGCTGGCGATGGCCAGACAAATTCCACAGGCCCACGGAAAATTGAAAACCGGCGTCTGGGACAAAAAGAGCTTCAAAGGAGTCGAAGTCTTGAACAAAGTTCTGGGTGTGGTCGGTTTAGGGAAAATTGGCCGCCGCGTGGCTTCGTATGCTCTGGGTATGGGGATGAAGGTTCTTGCTTACGATCCCTTTGTGACCGAAGAATATGCCAAGTCACTTGGAGTCGAATTAAAACCGCTTGATCAAGTTCTTAACCAGGCTAATTTTGTAACTTTTCACATTCCCAAGACCAAAGAGACTGCCAATTTGATTAACAAAGCAACTTTGGCCAAGATGAAAAAAGGTGTTCGCTTGATCAACGTTGCCCGCGGAGGAATTATCAATGAGGCTGATCTGTGTGAAGCGTTAAAAAGCGGCCAAGTTGCGGCGGCGGCGCTTGATGTTTTTGAAAAAGAGCCTTTGTCTGCGGACAGTCCATTATTAAATTTGGATAATATAGTTGTTACTCCGCACCTTGGCGCTTCGACCGTTGAAGCTCAAGTCAATGTGGCCATTGATGTGGTCGAGCAGATTATTGATGTTCTGCAGGGTGGGGTGGCCCGTTCGGCGGTAAACATTCCTTCGATGAAACCGGAATTGATCGCTCCGGTCCGGCCCTTTATGGGGATTACGGAAAAATTGGGAACTTTAGCGGCCCAGTTAGTCCCGGGGGCGGTTTCTAAAGTCAGTGTTGAATACAGCGGCGAAATTGCGGAGAAAGAGATCTCGCCGCTGACGACAACGCTGCTTAAGGGTTTGCTAACCCCAATGATGGATGTCGTCGTTAATTTTGTCAACGCGCCATTGATCGCCAAAGAACGCGGGATAGAAATTACGGAGACTAAAAATTGCGAGGCCCGTGATTTCGCAAATTTAATCAAAGTAAAAGTGGTCTCCGCCCAGGGGAGCCGCGAAGTCGGCGGTACAGTTTTTGTTGGGGTGGGAGATCGCCTGGTTTTGATCGACGGCTACCGTGTTGACGCCGATCCCAGCGGTTATTTATTAATAATTTCCAATATTGATAAGCCGGGGATGATTGGTAAAGTTGGGACTTGTTTGGGGCAGCATGGTATAAACATTGCTTCCATGGATGTCGGGCGGCTTACAGTCAATGAAAAAGCAGTTATGGTTCTCAATGTAGATAATACTGTCTCTGATACTGTCATAAAAGATTTAACGGCGATTGATGGGATTGCCGGGGCGACGCTGGTAAAACTTTAAAATGTTCTGGTTGGGCCGCAAGAAAATAGGCTTGGCTTTGGGCGGCGGGGTAGCGCGGGGCATTGCTCATGTTGGCGTGTTGCGAGTTATTGAGGAATCCCGCCTTCCGGTTGAATATGTCGCGGCCACGTCGGCCGGGGCGATAATTGGCGCGGTTTATGCCGCCGGGTTAAGCCTGGCAAGAATTGAAGAACTCGCCTTAAAGATCCGCTGGTCGAAAATTTTGAAACTAGCTTTTTTTCGCCCAGGATTAATAACCTCCCAGGTAATTGAAGATCTAATAATTGAATACATAGGGGATAAAGATTTTAAAGAATTGAAAATCCCTCTGGCCGTTGTGGCCACAGATCTTAAAACCGGCGGGCCAGTAATTATTAGAAGCGGCAGTGTGGCTAGAGCAGTGTCGGCTAGCGCCTCATTTCCTGGTTTATTTTCTCCGGTTATCTATAATAGCCAGCATTTGATTGACGGCGGCCTGGCCTATAATTTACCAGTTAGCGTCGTTAGGGAGCTGGGAGCAAATTTTGTTATAGCTTCAGATGTTATCCCGGCAATTCCGCCACACCATTTACCCCAAACGCCTCTGCATGTTTTTGGACGGGCCCTGGATATCCTCCTTAATAAATTGTCTTTTCAAGAGCGCAAGCTGGCGGATATTCTGATCGAGCCGCATTATTCCGAAGATATCTATCCTTTTGATATGCATAAAGCCAGAAAATTGATCGCCGCGGGAGAAATTGCGGCGCATAAAGCATTAAAATATGTTAAAATATAAATATCTTAATGAATTCAATTAAGAAAGGGGAGAATTAATGTCAGAATCTAGTGTTGTGCTACCGGTTTTGGGCGCGTTAGAATTAAATTTGCTTTGGTTGGTCTTTGGTTCGGCTATTGTTGCTTTATTATACGGTGGGTTCCTGGCCTGGAAAGTTCTAAGGGAACCGCAAGGCTCTAACGCGATGATTGAAGTCTCAAAAGCCATCCAGGAGGGATCAGCGGCTTATCTTTCCCGCCAATTCAAAGTTATGGCGGTTTTTATTTTACTTTTAACGGCGGGCCTTTATTTTATGTATCGGCCGATATATTCTAATAATCCGGTTTTACCTATCGGGATTGCGATTGCTTTCCTATTGGGTTCGATTGCTTCCGCCGGGGCTGGTTTTGTCGGTATGAGTTTAGCTGTTCGAGCTAACACTCGGGTGGCTAACGCCGCGTTAACCAGTTTCAAAAAATCACTGGAAATTGCTTTTCAGGCCGGGACTATTTCCGGCATGTTTACCGTGGGGTTTGGTCTCCTGGGCGCTGTCATAATCTTCATGATCTTCCGCCAGGATGCGATGAAGGTTTTAGTCGGCTTTGGTTTCGGCGGCTGTTTGGTCGCTCTCTTCATGAGGATCGGCGGCGGTATTTTTACCAAAGCGGCTGATGTCGGCGCCGATTTAGTCGGAAAAGTCGAGAAAAATATCCCTGAAGATGATCCGCGCAATGCAGCCGTTATCGCTGATAATGTTGGTGATAACGTCGGTGACTGTGCTGGCATGGCGGCGGATGTCTTTGAAAGCTACGAAGTAACCCTGGTGGCGGCGATAATTTTGGGGGCGGGTGTTCTTCTGGAACCAAGCTTTAAGGCTGCTTACGGGGTCTTAGCCTCGGCTATGGCCTTAAAGTTAATTATTTATCCGCTGTTGGTTCGTGCTGTTGGTGTCTTTGCTTCAATCATTGGCACGATGGTCGTCCGCGGTAAGGACGGTGAGCAGGTTGGCGACGCAATGAAGCCGATTAAATTTGGTTTTTGGGTTGCCGCCTTGACATCAATAGCTGGTTTTGGCTTGGTTAATTATTTGTATTTAAAAGATTGGCGTTTTTTCTTTGCGACTTTAACCGGTATCATTTTGGCAATTGTGATTGAATGGATCACCGATTATTATACTCACACCGAACATCGGCCGGTAAAAGAGACCTCTTTTTCCACGAAGACTGGCCCAGCGACGACAATTTTAACGGGTTTCGGCTTAGCTCAAGAATCTTCGGTTTGGGCGATACTGGCCATTGGCGTAACCATTTTTGTCTCCATGAGCATCTTTGCCGGAGACCTGGCGTTAGCGGCTTATGGCGTTGCTTTGGCTGGCCTGGGGCTATTAACAACGACTGGTTTTATTCTGGCCGAAGATACCTTCGGTCCGATATCTGATAATGCTAACGGTATTTTCGAAATGTCGGGAGCGAACAAAGGGGCAGGGGCGAAGGCGCAGGAAATCATCACCAAGCTGGATGCGGTGGGAAATACGACTAAGGCGCTAACCAAAGGATTTGCGATTGCCACCGCAGTTATCGCGGCCATTGCTTTATTTAAATCATTTATTGCTGAAGGCGGACTGGCAAATATTGGTATTCAGTTGAATATGCCCGAAGTCTTTATCGGCTTATTAATTGGCGGTGCGGTGCCGTTTCTTTTCTCTTCTTTCTTAATCGGCGCCGTCAGTCGTTCGGCAACTAAAGTGGTGGAAGAAGTTCGGCGCCAATTCAGGGAAATTCCTGGCTTGATGGAAGGGAAGAATAAGCCGGAGTATTTTAAGTGTGTTGATATTGTTACGGCTAGTGCGCAAAAAGAATTGGTGGGTCCGGCCATTTTAGCCGTTTGCACTCCGATCGCGGTTGGGTTTGGTTTAGGCGCGGCGGCATTAGGCGGATACCTGGCTGGTGCGATTCTGGTTGGACAATTGCTGGCGGTTCTTTTGGCTAATTCGGGCGCTATTTGGGACAATGCCAAAAAAGTGATTGAAATGGGGGCTTATGGCGGCAAGGGGAGCGATTCTCACAAAGCGGCGGTTATTGGTGACACGGTCGGGGATCCATTTAAAGATACGGCTGGCCCGGCGCTGAACCCATTGATCAAGGTGATGAACCTGGTGGCGATTCTAATTGTTCCGATGATTATCATTAATCTAGCTCCCGAGGTTAGATATACAGTTGTTGGAATTGCCGTCGGCTTAATTGGTCTAGCCTTTTGGCTGTCCAAGAGAGAAAAAATGATGGAGGAGAAATAGACTCTGGAGTACAAACAAACCCTCAATCTGCCCCAGACCGCTTTTCCCATCCGCGCTAATTTGCAAAAAATTGAAGCGGATTTGCTGGCGCATTGGGAAAATCTTGACCTCTATCAGCAAATTCAAGCCAAGAATAAAACAGCCGCTAAAAAATTTGTTTTGCATGACGGCCCCCCTTATCCTAATGGCGATATTCACCTTGGCCATGCTTTGAATAAAATCATCAAAGATATCATTATTAAATATAAATCGATGCAGGGCTTTGCCTCTCCCTATATCCCCGGTTGGGACTGTCACGGTTTGCCGATCGAAACACAGCTGATCAAGCAGTTGACAGATGAAGAGCGCAAAAAATATAAAGAGCCGAATAAAAAAGTTGAGTTTAGGAATAGGTGTAAAGAATATGCCTTAAAATATGTTGACTTGCAGCGCCAGGAGTTTAAACGCCTGGGAGCGCTTGGCGACTGGGAAAACCCATATTTAACGATTGATCCTCTATATGAAGCCGACATAATTCGCCTCTTTGGGGATTTGGCCGAAAAAGGTTATGTTTATCGCGGCTTAAAACCGATTCACTGGTGTCCGCATTGCGAAACGGCATTGGCGGAAGCGGAATTGGAATATGAGGAGGATAAGTCGCCGTCAATCTACGTCAAATTCGAAATCCGAAATCCGAAATCAGAAATAAATTCCAAAATTAAAAATCCAAACTTGCCAACTGATTTGCCCTGGTTTTTTGTCGTTTGGACGACGACGCCGTGGACTCTGCCAGCGAACATGGCGATTGCAGCGCATGCGGAATACGAGTACGTATTTATTAATGTCAAATGTCAAATGACAAATGACAAATATCGGAATGAAATTTATATTGTTGCCGAAGGTTTGCTGGAAGATTTTGTAAAAAGAGTCGGGATTACAGATTATCAAATCATTGATAAGACCAAAGGGGAATATTTAGAAGGCGTTGTCGCTAAACATCCCTTTATTGATTGCGACGTTATGCTCGTCTTGGATGAATATGTCACCCTGGAGCAGGGGACGGGCTTGGTACATATTGCTCCAGGACACGGAATTGAAGATTATAAAGTTGGTCTAAAATATAAATTGTTCCCCATTGTCATGCCGGTTACGGCTGATGGGCGCTTTGACGAAACGGTCCCGGAATTTATCCGCGGTGAATTTTATAAGAAAGCGAATGACTTAATTATTGAGCAACTCAAAAATGGAGGAAGTTTTCTCAGGTTAGAGAACATAAAACATTCTTTCCCTCATTGCTGGCGCTGTAAGAATCCCGTTATTTTTCGGGCAACCGAGCAGTGGTTTGTTTCTGTTGATCATCTTGGAATGCGCGAGAAGGCATTGAAGGCCATTATTGATACAAAGTGGTATCCGGCTTGGGGAGAAAATCGGATTCGCGGGATGGTAGAAACCCGTCCGGATTGGTGTATCTCTCGTCAGAGAACCTGGGGGGTGCCGATTCCGGTTTTTTATTGTGATAAATGTCACCAGCCGTCAATGACCGGAATTTTTAATGAATCAATCCGCAAAATTGTTTTAGAACGGGGGACGAATGGTTGGTTTGATTTGTCAGCCAAGGAGATTTTGCCGTCGGGAACAAAATGTTCAAAATGCGACGGCGATTCTTTTACTAAAGAAACCGATATTCTCGATGTCTGGTTTGAATCAGGCTCGTCTCACGCGCTGCTGGAGCGCTTGCCGGATCATCATTGGCCGGCGGACTTATATCTTGAGGGTTCTGATCAGCATCGCGGTTGGTTTCAAAGTTCTTTATTGATTGCTGTGGGATATAAAGGGAGGGCGCCGTTTAATTCTGTCCTGACTCATGGCTTTACCATTGATGATAAGGGAAAAAAGATGAGCAAATCCCTGGGCAATGTCATCGGTCCGCAAGAGGTGGTTAAAGAATATGGAGCGGATGTTTTGCGTCTCTGGGTTGCGTCGACAGATTTTCGCAACGATATGGCGGCGTCAAAGAATATTCTAGTTCAGGTCAGAGAGGCCTATTCAAAAATTCGCAATACCTGCCGTTTTTTAATCAGTAATTTATATGATTTTACCCCCTCCTCCGACGTGCGTCGGAGTCTCCCCCTTGAAAAGGGGGAGAATGAGAGGGGGTTGCTTGAACTTGACCGTTGGATACTTTTGCGCTTGAATCGATTAATTGAGAGGATAATCCAATCTTACGACGAATATGAACTGCACGTTGTTTATCACGCTCTTTATGAATTTTGTGTAAACGATCTCTCGGCTCATTATCTCGATATGTCCAAAGATCGGCTGTATTGCGACGGTAAAAGTTCGCCAGAGCGACGCTCGGCCCAATTTGCGATGTGGGAGATATTGTTTGCCTTAGTTGGAATGATGGCCCCTGTTCTCTCCTTTACGGCGGAAGACATCGGGCGGCATATGGCGGCAATGACTAATGACAAATGCCTAATGCCTAATGAAGGCAGTATCTTTTTATCAAACTTCCCTAAAATTAAGGAAGAATATTTAGATAAAGAGTTAGAAGCTCGCTGGGAAAAGATTATGGTTTTGCGAGCGGAAGTTTATAAAGTGTTGGAAGAGAAGCGGGCCAATAAAATTATTTCGGCTTCGATTGAAGCCGTTGTGGAGATTGGCTTGCAGGGTCGGGAATGGCTGAAAGCTGTTGATCCCAAAATTCTCCCGATGGTTTTAATTGTTTCCCAAGTCAAATTGGTCGACGGAGATAAAATCGCAGTAAGTAAGGCGTCTGATCAAAAATGCGGCCGTTGCTGGATGTTGCTCCCGACGGTGGGGAAGAGCCATCAACATCCGGATTTGTGTGAGCGTTGTGAAAAGGTTGTCAGGGAATTGACAGGGTAACTACATTGTAGTACAATATGGGAGATTGAAAATTGCTTATTTCGGCTTTTGATTGGGATGAGAAGAATATTACGCATATCGCTAGGCACAATGTAACGCCTGAAGAAGTCGAAGAAATGTTTGAAAGTCGGCCATTAATTTTTAAAAGCAGAGACGAGAGTTGTGTTGCTTTAGGACAGTCCGATGTTGGTCGTTATTTGATGGTTGCGTATAGATATTGCGAAGCCGAAGCAATTAGAGTTATTACCGCTCGAGATATGAGCGATAGCGAACGACGTTTATTCAGGAGGAAAAAAGGATGAAAACATTGCCAAAATTCAAGTCAGAAAAAAAAGAGAGGGAGTTCTGGGATACACATGAAGTTCCTGATTATTTAGGGGATTTGGAGGAAGTTAAAACGTCAATTCGTTTATCTAAGGAATTAAGCGCTAAAATATTTTCCAGGAAGCAAAAAAGATTATTGACTTTAAGGTTGGAAAAAGGGCAGATTGAGGCTGCCAAGTTGATTGCCAGTCAGAAAAGCATTCCATATCAAACATTGCTAAGAATGTGGATAATGGAAGGGATCAATCGGGAAGTTGTTCCTTTTTTAAGAAAAGGGAAATAAAAGTAAAAAGGTGGGGAAAAAAATGAATTCAGATGTAAAAGATAAAAGTTTAGCGGCCAAAGGAAAAGCGCGGATCGAATGGGCAGAGCGGGATATGCCGGTCTTAAACCAGGTCAAAGAAAAGTTTGCCAGGAGCCAGATTCTCAAAGGGCGCAAAATGAGCGCCTGCCTGCACGTGACGGCGGAGACGGCTAATCTGGTCAGAGCGCTAAAAGCCGGCGGCGCGAACATTGTCCTGTGCGCTTCCAATCCTTTATCGACCCAGGATGATGTGGCGGCGGCTCTTGTTGTGAAGTACGGGATTCCTGTTTATGCGATCAAAGGTGAGGATAACGATACTTATTTTAAGCATCTGATTGCGGCCGTTGAGTTTGAGCCGGTCGTGACAATGGATGATGGATGTGACCTGGTTTCCGCTATCTCCTCAAAATATCCGAAAATTGCCGAAAAAATCATCGGCAGTATGGAAGAGACAACGACCGGAGTGATCCGTCTGAAAGCGATGGAGCGCGATGGCGTTTTAAAGTTCCCCGTCATTGCCGTCAATGACGCCCAGACAAAAAATTTATTCGACAACCGCTATGGCACTGGCCAGAGCACAGTTGACGGTATCATCCGGGCGACAGACTTTTTATTAGCCGGCAAGAATGTCGTCGTAGCAGGTTATGGCTGGTGCGGTAAAGGATTCGCCATGAGATGCAAAGGGATGGGAGCGAACGTTATTGTAACCGAAGTCAATCCCATCAAAGCGATCGAAGCGGCCATGGATGGTTTTCGTGTCATGCCCATGCTTGAGGCGGCGGCAATCGGCGACCTTTTCTGTACCTTAACAGGTGATATGCATGTTGTTGGGCCACAACATTTTGCGCGGATGAAAGATGGAGCGATTGTCTGTAATTCCGGCCATTTTGACATCGAAATTGATATTAAAGGTTTAAGGAAGATGGCCAAAGAAGAGCGGAAAAACATTCGCAATTTTGTTGACCAGTTTATTCTCCAGGACGGTCGCAGTATCTATCTCCTGGCCGAAGGCCGGTTGGTCAACCTGGGGGCGGCGGAGGGACACCCTGCGTCGGTCATGGACATGAGTTTCTCCACCCAGGCGCTAGCTACGGAATATGTTATAGATAATATTGGCAAACTGGCGGCGAAAGTTTATAACGTCCCGCAAGAGATCGAAGATTGGGTGGCGACCGCAAAATTAAAGTCGATGGGGATCGGAATTGATAAGCTGACGCCGGAACAAGAGAAATATCTAACTTCTTGGCAAGAGGGGACATAGATAAATGACAAATGCCAAATTACAAATGACAAATGAAGGAAGAATTATTATATGGCAGACGAAGGGATTAAAGAGCTAGGAGATAAATTTAATAAACTGGCCGAAGCGATTGAAAAGGCTGGCGCGAATCATTACGCCGCTTTGGCAACTACCCCTTGGCGTTTTTTCTGGGCTAATTTTTTAATCGGGGTCTTGCGCGGTTTTGGCACGGCAGTTGGTTTCACCCTTGTGGCGGCAGTTGCCATTTATATCCTGGTCACACTGCTGACGAAAATGGTCAATATCCCCATCATTGGCATGTACATCGCCGAAATCGTCCAGTTGGTCAACCAATATATGCAAAAAGGTTTGCCCGCCCATTAATTTATGCCGTTTTACGCTGTTGCCGGCCTGATTATATTTTTTGACCAATTAATAAAATATTTTATCCATCGCTTCATGACTCTTGGCCAGTCCTGGCCTTTGCTGGATGGTTTTTTTGCCCTGACTTATGTCCGCAATACTGGCGCCGCTTTCTCTCTTTTCATCGGTTTTTCACCCTATTTGATCGCGGTTGGGCTGCTGGTTGTCCTGGCGGTCATTTATTTTTATTATCGCCTGCCGCCAAAAGCAATCTTTTTACAATTTGCTTTAGCCTGCGTGCTGGGCGGCAGTTTGGGCAATTTACTGGACCGTATTTTCCGCGGCTATGTCGTCGATTATCTTGATTTCACAATTTGGCCGGTCTTTAACTTCGCCGATATCATGATCAACCTTGGCGTCATTATAATTGCTTTTACGTTGTTTACGGTAAAATCTTATGCTACCGATTCTCATTAAGCTCGGTCCGCTCACCATCCATTCTTATGGTCTTTTGGCGGCTCTTGGTTTTACGGCCGGGCTTTTATCGACCGTATACTATGCTGATAAAGAGGGGATATCAAGCGAAACGATTCTTAATCTCGCTATTTATAATATAATTGCCTGGATTATTGGCGCCCGGTTATTTTATGTTATTGGCATGTGGAACCAATTCCAGCAAAATCCGCTCGATATTATAATGATACAGAATGGCGGTCTAGTTTTTTTGGGCGGCTTAATTTTTGGGTTAGCGGCCATCTTTTTCGTCGCCTGGCGCAACCGTCTCCCCGTTTGGAAAATACTGGACGCGGCCACGCCCGGATCGCTTTTAGGTTTTTCGATCGGCCGTATCGGTTGTCTTCTGAACGGATGTTGTTTTGGTTTGCCAACGACTCTGCCCTGGGGGATAAAATTTCCTTTTGGCGCGCTGGCGTATTTTTATTTTCCTAATGAAGCCCTCCAACCAACCCAACTCTTGGATATTATTGGGCTTTTTATCGTTTTTGTTATCTTAGTCTTTATTTATCAGCGGCGGAAATTTTCCGGCCAGGTATTCTTTTGGGGAATAATTCTTTATTCCATTGAACGGTTTTTGACGGAATTATTGCGTTACAGTCCCCTGCATTGGCTGGGGTTAACCCCGTCGCAATGGATTGTGATCCCTTTAATAATCATTGGCCTGCTGGGTTTATGGTGGATTAAGCGCGGATAGCTTATGCCTAAACAAGCCATTGTCCTTCTCTCCGGAGGCCTAGATTCAACCACTACACTATATTATGCCTTGAACAAGGGCTATCAATGCCAGGCGCTCATCTTTGATTATGGCCAGCGGCATAGACGGGAATTGCGTTCGGCGGTGGCGGTGGCGTCGGGGGTAAAAGTTCCTTATCAGATTCTCAAAATCAAACTTCCGTGGCAGGGGAGCTCTCTGCTAAATAAAAAGCAAAAAATTCCAACGAAAGGAGTGGGAAGGGGAATTCCCTCAACCTATGTTCCGGCGCGTAATACTATTTTTTTAAGTTTTGCGCTCTCTTTTGCCGAAGCCAGCGGGGCAGAGGCAATATTTATTGGGGCAAACAGCATTGATTACAGCGGGTATCCTGATTGCCGGCCGGAATTTTATCGGGCCTTCCAAAAAATTATCCAGACGGGAACAAGAGCCAAGAAGATTAAAATTATTACCCCGCTGATTAAAATGACTAAAGTTGAAATTATCAAATTAGGCAGAAGATTAAAAGCGCCGTTGGATTTAACCTGGTCGTGCTATCAAGGGGGAAAAGTTCCTTGTGGAGTGTGTGATAGCTGTCGGATCAGGGAGCAGGGGATGAAGGTTACTGCTCTTTCTTGATCGGCATTTCCGCCGGCAGGGCAAGTGGTTGAAGGACGCCGCCGGAAACAACATACTTAAAGGCCTCTTCCGTCTTCATCTCCAGCAATGTTATCTCGCGGGCGGGGACAATAATCAGGAAGCCGGTGGCCGGGGTGGGAGTATTAGGGATGAAAACATTAATCATTTTCTCCTTAACCTTAGCCTCAATTTCTGCGGCTGCATCAGAAGTTATAAAACCGATTGACCATATTCCTTTTCTTGGGTATTCCACTAGGCAGGCCCGGCGATAATCTTCCGCCGTCTTCTGCATAAAGAGGACATCATTGATTTGTTTAACCGAGATATAAATGCTCTTGATCAAAGGGACGCGGCAGAGAATTTCTTCTCCCAGTTTAAATATTTGGGCGCCAATAATATAGGTGGCAAAGAAACCAACCAATAAAATTAGAATAATGGTGATAACAAAACCCAAACCCGGGACAGGATGCCCCATCATTAATGTAATGAAATTACCTAAAATGCTGTCCAGGAAAGAAAAGATAAAATAAAGCAGCCAGATGGTGATCAAAAGCGGCAATAAAGTAATCAAGCCGCGCAGAAAATAGCTGCTCAATTTTTGCCAGATGAAACCTGAATTCATGATTGCTCCTTTGTCATTGCGTATAGCAGGCGATTGATCGCCGCTAGGTACGCTTTGGCCGATGCAACGATGATATCTGTGTCCGCTCCATGTCCCACGAAGAGCCTCTTTTTCCCTTCCAGCCTGACGGTCACTTCGCCTAAAGCGTCTGTTCCGCCGGTAATTGCCTGAATGGAATAATCAATCAACCGGGCTTTAACTTTAGTTAGATTGGCAATAGCCTGGTAAACCGCGTCGACAGGGCCAGCGCCGGTCGCGGTTGTTTTAATTTTCTCCCCCTTATAATTCAACTGAACTTTGGCGGTTGGTTTATCATGAGTTCCCGATTTGACAGCGATCTTTTCTAATTTATAATCTTCCGGCGCGACATAGATCTCTTCAGCTACTATTATTTCTAAATCTCGTTCCGAAATATCTTTTTTCTTGTCCGCGATTTCCAGGAAACGCTGATAGGCTTTTTCCAAAGCGGCTTTATCTAAATCATAACCCATATCTTTAAATTTGTTCGCCAGCGCGTGGCGCCCGGAATGTTTGCCCAAAACGATTTTTGATTCGGTTAAGCCAATATCTTCCGGCTGCATAATTTCATAAGTCGCGCGATCCTGCAGGACACCGTGCTGATGTATTCCCGCCTCGTGGGCAAAAGCATTGGCGCCGACGATGGCTTTGTTGGGCTGGACCATCAGGCCGGTCAAATTAGAAACCAACCGGCTGCTCTTATAAATTTCTTTGGTGTTAATCCTGGTTGCGCAGTCAAAAAAATCTTTTCTGGTCTTAATCGCCATGACCACTTCTTCAAGAGAAGCGTTGCCAGCCCGCTCGCCAATGCCGTTAATTGTGCACTCAACCTGGTCAGCGCCCGCTTTGACCGCGGCCAGCGAGTTTGCCACCGCTAACCCAAGGTCATCATGGACATGGACGCTAATCGTCACATTTTTCTCCCTGACTTGCGGGATATTTTTAATAATATTCTCGATCAATTTGCCGAATTCCCAAGGGGTCGTGTAACCGACGGTGTCGGGAATGTTGACAGTCCTAGCCCCAGCTTCGATAACTCCGGCAACGACTTTGCAAAGAAATTCAAGTTCTGAACGGCCGGCGTCTTCAGGAGAAAACTCAACATCCGGACAGAGAGAGCAGGCGTATTTTACCATTTCAACTGCCTGTTTGTAGACCTGGTCAAGGGTCATTTTTAATTTTTTCTCCATATGAATGGGAGAGGTGGCTAAGAAAGTATGAACTCGCGGTCGTTCGCAATATTTGACCGCTTCCCAGGCGCGATCAATATCTTCTTTACGGCAGCGCGCCAGCGAGCAGATTTGCGGGCCCTTAATCGTTTGGGCAATCGTTTTGATGGCGTCAAAATCGCCTTGCGAAGCAATGGCAAACCCGGCTTCAATAACATCCACGTTTAATTTTGCCAGCTGACGGGCAATCTCGAGCTTTTCTTCCGGGTTGAGGGAAGCTCCAGGGCATTGTTCGCCGTCGCGGAGGGTTGTATCGAAGATGCGAATTGTTCTCATAGGAAAATTATAACATGAACTAAAGAACTTATGAACTAAAGAACTTAAGTTCCGCTGACTGTCATGTCACTTATAACAATTGTGGGGGATCCGGTGTCTGCCACAAACCGCAGATCATTGGCGACCGCAGATATTTGGCAGAGCATCTCCAGTAAATTCCCGGCAATCGTGATGCCGTTAACTGGTTGTGTCTTTTGGCCATTTTCAATTAATATTCCCGCCGCCCCAACAGAAAAATTCCCAGAAATTGGATTAACGGTATGCATCCCCATAACACGTGTTATATACAGCCCTTTGCCCAGCGCTTTAATTAATTCTCCTGGTGATTGTGAGCCGGGTTTTAAATAAAGATTTGTCGTGCCAATTACAGGCAAGCCTTTCAGCGTCGGACGGATGGCATTGCCGGTTGAACGGGTTTTATCCTTGGCAGCCGTGTAAGTATTATGTAGAAAAGTATTTAAACGGCCATTTTCAATTAAACTGGTCTCTTGGGTGGGAACGCCTTCGCCGTCAAATGGGGCAGCGCCCAACCCTTTGGTCAATCGTCCGTCATCAATTAAGGTGAATAAGTTACTGGCGACATATTGGCTAATCTTTCCGGAGAACATCGATTTTCCTTTTTGAACCGATTCTGCAGAAAGGGCGGGGATGAGCGCCGATAATATCTCAACCCCGACGTCGGGAGCAAAAACAAGAGAAATTTTTTGGCTGGGGATAGCCTGGGCGCTTAATAATTCACAGGCATGTTGGGCCGCTTGCTGGCCGATTGCTTCAGCCTCAAAATCGGTGAAATTTTTGACAAAGTTTGCGCCAAATCCGGATTCAAATTGCCGGTCATGCCCCGCGACGATTTGGGCAAAGGCGCCGCAATGGTTCGTTTTATAATTAAGCGAGAGGCCATAAGAATTGACTAGCCAGATTTCGGTTGAAGTGTCGCTATATTGGATTTTCTCTGTCTTTTTGACGCGAGGGTCAAATTCGTAAGCCGCATTTTCAATCTGCAAAGATAATTTTGTCTTTTCTTGAATGGAAATCTTATCAATTTGGGGATCGTAAATAATTAAATCTTTCGGTAAAACGACATTTGTGCGAGGCAGAAAATTATATTCGTCTGGTTTGACGTTGTCGGAATTTTTAATTGCGCGGTTTATTGTTTCTGCCAGGACAAATTCATCGGAATCCGTCGTGTAAGCGAACCCTAATTGATTGTTTTTGATGAGCCTAAGCGCATAACCGGTTTCCGTGATCTCTTTAATTGCTTCGACGCGGCTGTCCAAAACATCAATCGTCAGCGTCCGGCTTAAGGCCAGATAAACTTCCGCCTGGTCGATGCCTTTTATATTAATTTTCTTCAGGATATCTTGAGGAGATAATGGCATCGGTATTAACCTGCTTGGATTGCGGTAATGGCCGCGACGTTTACAATATCATCGATACTGCAGCCGCGGGAGAGATCGTTGACTGGTTTTGCTTCGCCTTGTAAAATGGGGCCAAAAGCGCGGGCGTTGGCGAGCCTCTCCGTTAATTTATAACCGATGTTGCCGGCATCAAGGTCCGGGAAAATTAAAATATTGGCGTGACCGGCAATCCGGCTCTGGGGCGCTTTACGTTGGGCAATTGTTGGAACGATAGCCGCGTCCAGTTGCAGTTCGCCATCAATGAGTAAATCTGGCCGTTTTTGCTGGGCAATTTGAGTGGCTTTGACGACTTTAGCGACATCAGGATGGACAGCCGACGTTTTAGTGGAAAAAGATAACATTGCGACTCGCGGTTCTTCTCCGATCAGTTTCTGGTAAGAAAGGGCTGTTTGGATGGCGATATCAGCTAATTGTTCCGGATTAGGATTAGGGACAACCCCGCAATCAGCAAAGAGTAAAATTCCTGCTTCAATAAGGGGCTGATCATTAAGAATCATGACAAAAAAACTGGAAATAATGGATTGTCCCGGGGCGATGCCGATGCACTCAATGGCGGCGCGGATAGTGTCGGCGGTAAAATGTGTTGCGCCGGTGACCAGCCCATCGGCTTCGCCTTGGGCGACCAGCATCGCGCCAAAATAGGGATAATCGTCCGCTAACAAATTACGGGCTTTTTCGATCGTCATCCCTTTGTGAGCGCGCCTCTCTTTAAGTATTTGCGTGTATTTATCAAGTTTCGGATGTTCCCGTGGGTAGATAATGGGGATACCGGCAAGATCAGTATTATTTTCCCTGGCAGCTTTTTTCACTTCTTCCGGCTGGCCGATTAAAATAATTCTGGCCAATTTGCTTTTCGTGATCAATTCCGCGGCTTTCAAGACGCGGCTATCTTCTGTTTCCGGCAAGACGACGGTTTTATTTAGTCTTTTGGCTTTGTTCCAGATTTCTTGGATGAAGTCCATATTAATAAAAATCCTAATGTCCTAAATCCGAATGTCCGAACAATGTAAAATTATTAATATTAAATTTCCTCGTTCGGATTTCGCTAATTCGGATTTCGGATTTTGTCATTTAAAATATATCATTTCTTTGGTAGTTGCGCAATGAGAGTCTCTAGCGCTTTTTGTGAGTTGATGCCCTTTGCTTCCAAGAGTTGAATAAAATGTCCCCAAACCTGAAAGGTGATTTCCACGTCGCCGATCGCCCGATGGCGGTTCCGGGCGCTGATTCCAAAATAGCTGGCTACAGTGTGTAATTTATAATTGACCAGGCCCGGGAGCAGGTGCCGGGCTAGTTTTAGTGTGCAGACAATCTGGTTGGTCGGCTCCGACTGATTGGTGCGGCGTGACATTTCTTTAATAAAAGAGACATCGAAATTTGTATTATGGGCAATCAAGACGGCTGTGTCGATAAATTCCCGAAAACGGGGGAGAACGGTTTCAATCGGCGGGCAGTCTTTGACCATTTCATTATCAATGCCGGTCAGGCGGGTGATCTCCGGGGAAATCATCGCCCGCGGTTTGATTAACTGGCTGAACAGATCAAAGAATTGTCCCCCCCTGACCTTGAAAGCGCCGATCTCGGTAATTTCATTTATTGTCGGTTCCAGCCCGGTGGTCTCAATGTCAAAAATTACACACTCGATCTTATCGAGTGATTCGCCTCGAGCCCGCGAGAGAAATTTATATTCTTTTTCCAGCGTTTGAAATTCTTTGTCTTTGAAAAGTTCGGCGATCATAGGGTGATAAGTTCATATTCCCTTCCGCCCAATCCGATCTTCTCGGCGTGTTTGAGCTGGATTTGCCAATCAACGTTTGGCCAGAGCGCGCGAAACTTATCCGCTCCTTTGATCCGGCCAGGAATATTATTTATCATATCCGCGCAGGCTTGGTCAAGCGCCACAGGATCAAAGCTGGCCAGGATGCCGATGTCCGGGACTATCGGGTCGGAATTATGGCCGTAGCAGTCGCAGTTTTCTGAAACATCTGTAATGAAGTTAATATAAGCAATTTTATTCTTAAAGTGATTGGCAATGCCGGCGGCGTATTCGGCCATTTTCTCCTGAACGGAATCCGGCTCTCCTGCCCAAGAAATGGAGATGGCGCCAACACGGCAGGTGACGACGCATTGGCCGCAGCCGATACAACGAGTAAGGTCAATCTCGGCCTTGCCGTCAGATAGAAAATGGATTGTATTTTGCGGGCACCAGCGCGCACAGCGGCCGCAAGCCGTACAGGCTTTTTTGTCGACTATCGGCCTTAAGTCGGCATGCATCTGCTGTTTGCCGGCGCGGGAAGCCAGTCCCATCGCGACATTTTTGATCGCGCCGCCAAAACCGGCCACTTCATGCCCCTTGAAATGGGCGAGGGAGATAACGGCGTCAGCTTCCATGAGGAGGGAGCCGACAGAGATTTTTTTAAAATGTTTGAAGTTAACTTCGATCTCCGCGTAGGACTTTCCTTCCAGCCCATCAGCAATCAAGGCCGGCGCGCCAGTATTTTGCAGATTATAGCCGTGCTCATCTGCGGTCTTCAAATGGTTGAGGGAATCGCTTCTGGTCCCGCGGTAGAGAGTGTTGCTGTCGGTCCAGAAGGGCCGGCCGCCAAGCGCTTTAACTTTCTCGACAACGGCTGCAACCCTTAGCGGTTTAAGATGAGCCCGATTGCCTTTTTCGCCGAAGTGGACTTTCAGCGCGACAAAATCATCTTTATTAATGATTTGTTCAAAGCCGGCGGCGTCAAAAAGTTGAACGATACCGTTTAGGTTAGGAGAGAAAAAAACAGGGTTATTCATTTCCCTATCTCCGCCACTTTTTTGAAGTAATCCAGCGCATTTTTGATCTCCTGCATATCCTGCCAGGTAAACCATTTGGGCGAATCTTTTGTTTTCTGCGGATTGCGCAGGAGATATGAAGGATGGAAGATCGGAATGACATCAATATTCGTCCCCGGCAGTTTGCGCCATTTACCGCGAATTTTAGTGATCGGTTCGTCAATCTTGAGAATTGCTTTCACGGCGGGCGTACCGGCCAAAATTAATATTTTAGGATTAACCAGTCTTAGTTGTGCTTCCAGATAGGGGCGGCAGCTCTCTTGTTCTGTCGCCAGCGGAGCCCGATTCTCCGGCGGTCGGCATTTGACAGTGTTGGCAATATAAATGTCGTCCGGCCTTTTAATGCCGACCGATTCCAAAATTTGGGTTAGTAATTTTCCGGCGCGGCCGACAAAAGGGAGTCCCTGAATGTCTTCGTCAGCTCCCGGTGCTTCACCAATTAACATCAGGTTGCAGGGGACGGGCCCGTTGCCGAAAACAACTTTATTTCGTCCTTTGGCGAGTTGGCAGCGGGTACACTTTTCGGCGCTGGCCTTCACCTCGTCGTAAGATTGATTGGTAAATTCCGGTGCGGTTGAAAATAATTCCATGATGTTAAAGGTATCCCGCCGTTCCTTTAGCGCCGAATTGCAAAAGCTGTTGGCCACGCGAGTTAAATTTCAGGACATAATTATTGCCAGAATCGACCAGATAGACGTTATTTTGAAGATCGACAGTTAATCCACCCAAATAATCAACCTGACCAAATTGAGTTATAAATTTACCTCGCGCATCAAAGACTTGCACTCTGTGATTACCGGAATCGGCCACAAATATTTCGCCTTGATGATTAATTGTGATGTCATGCGGTCGGTCAAATTCCCCTTCTTTACTGCCATAGGAACCAAATCTTAAAAGAATATTTTTCCCTGATGCATCAAATTTATACACGTGATTGTCTTCTGTTGTTATATATACATGGCCTTGGTTATCGGTAGCAACTCCTTTTGGGGCAATTACATGAGCGGGCAGGTGCTGTGGACCAAAATAACCAACAAATTTTGGTTCTTTAGTAAATACTTTTAAGCGAAGCGCGCTTCGATCGGCAACCAGCAGCTGGCCATCAGTTTTAATAGCCATCTGATAGGGATTGGCTAAATGGTTACCATCATCTGCGGAATGGGAGCCGAAAGATCCAGATTGTTGGCTTGCTTTATTGAATTTAAGGATTTTGTCGGTGCAAGCTAAATAGATATTTTCTTCTCTGTCTATGGCGACTCCCCTGGGGGCAACAAGCAAGCCACTTTTCTCGCTGCTGACAATTTTCGCTAAAAATTTTCCCTGTTTATCAAACTTCTGAAGACGATTGTTCCCTGTATCGGCGACATATATGTTTCCTTGCTGGTCTATCGCAATTCCCGCAGGAGCCAAAAATTTGCCATCTTCTGCCTCTGGCCCGCCGGCTTCAAAATAGACTTGATTATCGGCAAATGAGACATTAGTCATGATAAATAGACCCCAAATCAGGAAAAATAGTTTATGCACTCTTATGTCGCTAGTTTCTGCGCAATACTGGCAAATTGGGTTATGGTCTCGGCTCCCGTTGCCAGAAAGCCTTTAATTTTATCCCACTTAAGATCAAGATATTGATGAGCTAAGGCGTTTCTAATTGTTACGAGGTTGGCCAGTTCTTCGGCCAGATTTTGAGGAATAAGATTTTTCAATCCAAGTTTTAACATAACTTCCTTGTAGGTGCCAGGGATTTCATCTGTTTCGCCGGCCAGAATAATTTTGCCGATGTCTATACAAGCGTTAACCAGGTTTTCCGCTATTCGTTCAATATTGCGTCTGATATCCCGCGAATTTTGATAAGTGTTCCAGGTTGTATCTTTGAATTTCGTTAAATCAGATAATTCGGTTTCAATGAACGCTAATCGAGTTGTGATGCTCTCTTTCTGTTCCGAAACTAATGGTGTCATGCAAATGTCCCTCCTAATTTTTTGCGCCAGCGCCAGAAATCAAGGACAAATTCCCTAAAATCTTCCGCTTCCGCTGACACTCTTGTTATCATTGAGAGATAAAGACGATAATTACGGATAAGCAATGGCTTGCCTCGTAGGGCAGTCCAGGCAATCGTTGGGCGGCAGTCGTTAAGCACAACCAAGTCAACCTCTTTTTGCGCAATTGTTTCGATTTCGCGCCAAATCTTATCAACCTCGGTTTGAGAATATCCGTCAGCCAGGCGGACAGCGACATCGACGTCAGAACGGGCGCTGTTGCGGCCGGCGGCAGTTGAACCGAAAAGAAAAGCCAGTAAAATATTGTTCTGATCAGAAAAATATTTTTTTAGTTTATCAGTTATTAATTGGTTATTCATGTCTTCTAGGACAATTATAGCAATTCTTCCTATTTAAGCACAAGGTAGATTTAATGAATATTTAATCTATATCGCGTGGCCCGGCTTTCGCCGTTTTTCATCACCAATCCGCTCTCGACTAACGGGGAGAGTATCTGATTGATCCGGGCGCGGGTGACGTTTAGCTCTTTGATCAGATCAGAAACATGAAGCGAGTGGTTGTCGCGCAATAAGCGGAGCGTCTCCTCCTGCCGCCGCGAAAGATTAACCGGATGGGAGGATGTGACCTGGAGATCTTCGATCCTCTTTCTGACTTTTTGCAAAGTTGCCACGATGCCTTCGGCGACATATTCGATCCAGAGAGTTAAATCATTATCCAGTTCCCGGGCCTGCTGAATTTTTTCGTAATAGCGTTTTCGGCCGGCGGCAAAAAATTCATCGAGGCTGAAAATATGGTGGAGATCGAATTCCCGCTGGTAAAGGAGCATTGTCCCCATAATTCTGGCCAGGCGGCCATTGCCGTCGGAAAAAGGGTGGATAGAGACAAACCGGTGATGAAAGATCGCGCAGGTCAAGATGCAGTGGAGTTTAAGGGCTTCCGGGTTGTTTAGCCAGGCGACTAAATCTTTGATTGCGGCAGGGGTGTCTTTAGGCGGGGTGGGAGTGTATATCTTGATGTGTTTTTCGTCAACCACATAGTTTTGCTTAATCTTATATCGGCCGATTTTAGCCTCATCCAAAAGTCCCTGGGTGATGATTTGATGAAGCTCAAAAATTGTCTCTTCTATAATCGTGTGTTTACTGTGCTGTTCCGTCCAGTGCATCGCTTTGAGGTAATTCAGAACTTCTCTCTCCTGGTTCTCTTGTGTGTCGACTGCTTCTCCTCTGGCGATCGCTTTAACCTGGGTGAGAGTCAGGGAGTTCCCTTCGATGGAGGTAGAGAAATGAGCTGTTTTAGTTTGGGCGTCTTTTTGCATCAAAGGGAGCCAGGCGACCTGCAAAGGGGCCAGCTCGATCCAGGTTCTAAGAGAACTGGCTTGATCGATCAAGTTCAAAAGATACGGTGTTATTCTATAACTTGGTTTATACATAAGTGCATTGGTTCAGACGTTCTTAAGTCACAGGTTATTGTAGCAAAGCGTATAGTTTGTGTCAATGGTTGCGTAAAGGGGGATAAATGCCTAATGCAAAATGCCGAATGACAAACTAATGAGTACCTCGCTTCGCCGGGCGTTTTATTATATAATGGGGCCTAATAGAATGACAAGAAACATTGACATTCACGATCGGCTACTTAAATTTGGCATAAGAATTGTAATGCTAAGCCGAATCTTGGCCAAACAATTAGAGAACAGATCCATTGCTGATCAATTAATTCGATCCGGAACTTCGGTCGGAGCCAATATGCAGGAGGCAGATGCGGCATCATCAAAAAGAGATTTCATTAACAAAGTAAATATATCAAAGAAAGAAATTCAAGAGACAAATTATTGGTTGAAAATTATTGATGGATCCCAATTAATTAATAATGAAAACAATAAATTGGAATTAGCCCAGTTATTGGCTGAGAGCGAAAAATTAAAAAGGATTATTAGCGCCATCCTGTTCAGATCAAAAGAAAACCAGTATAATACAAATGCCTAATGAAAAATTGCGAGTGCCTAATGATCGAGTGCACTTGCCTTGTTCGGAATTTTATTATATAAATATAAAATTGCATTTATGGTATACATTAGTTAGGCATTGTTCATTAGGCATTAGGAATTAAGAAATGTCAGTTAAATTATTCGATACAACACTCCGCGATGGGGCCCAAACCGAAGGGATCAGTTTTTCTCTCGAGGACAAGCTGAAAATTACTAAATTACTTGACGAGCTGGGCGTACATTATATAGAGGGCGGCTGGCCGGGAAGCAACCCCAAAGATATTGAATTTTTTAAAGCGATCAAAAATGTCCCTCTGAAAACAGCCAAAATTGTCGCCTTTTCCTCGACCCGTCGGGTAGGCATTAAAGTTGCGGATGACAAAAATATTGCCACGCTGCTTAAAGCGGAAACGCCAGTCGTTTCTATCTTTGGCAAGTGCTGGAATTTTCACGTTACCGATGCGTTGAAGACAACCCTTGAAGAAAATTTAGCGATGATCAAAGATACGATTGCTTTTGCCAAAGCGGCGGGAAGAGAAGTAATCTTTGATGCCGAACATTTCTTTGATGGATACAAGGCCAATCCGCAATATGCGCTCCAATGTTTAAAAGCGGCGGAAGGGGCGGGAGCGGACCTCCTCTGTTTATGTGACACCAATGGTGGTTCGCTGGCCTTTCAAGTCCAGAAAATCATTAATGAAATAAAGCCGCAGCTAAAAATTCCTTTGGGCATCCATGCTCACAATGATTCGGAGTGCGCTGTTTCTGTCTCGGCTATGGCGGTTTTCTGCGGCTGTGTCCAGGTCCAGGGGACGGTAAACGGCTACGGCGAACGCTGTGGTAATGCCAATCTCTGTTCCATCATTCCGATCTTAAAATTAAAGCTCGGCATAAATTGCGTCTCTGATGAACAATTAGCCAAATTAACCGAGATCTCCCGTCATATTGCAGAAATTGCCAATTTGCCGCAGTCGGCGCACCAGCCTTTTGTCGGACGTTCAGCTTTTTCCCATAAAGGCGGGATCCACGTTTCCGCAATAACGAAAAACCCGGGAACGTATGAACACATAAAACCGGAATTGGTTGGCAATGAAAGGAGGGTTACTCTCTCCGAGCTTTCCGGCGTCAGCAATCTTTTAGTCAAAGCCAAAGAATACGGCGTTGATTTGAAAAAGGATGGCCAGGAAGTCAAAGCTTTAATCCAGCGTTTAAAAGAACTGGAGCATCAGGGCTATTCTTTTGAGGAAGGCGAGGCCTCGTTTGAGCTCTTACTGCGCCGCACGTTGGGAGAAGTAAAATTATTTTTTGAGTTGGAAAAATTTTTAGTGGAGACGCATAAACAAGGGAAAAAGGTCTCGGTTGTGACAGCTCATGTTAAATTAAAGATCAACGGCCGGCATTATGAAACGAAAGGTAAAGGCGACGGGCCGGTTAACGCTTTAGATGCAGCTTTGCGGAAAGTTTTGGAAAAGATTTATCCGGTAGTAAAAACGGTCCGCTTAACTGATTATAAGGTCCGCGTCCTGGACACTGAAGCCGGCACGGCGGCGAAGGTCCGCGTTATTATCGAATCAGCTGATGAAAAAAATGTCTGGAACACCGTCGGCGTTTCCACCAATGTTATCGAAGCTTCCTGGCAGGCGCTGGTTGATGCCTTGGAGTATAAGTTGATCGCTGGCCGCTAGTCTAAAAAAGAAAAATGCGCCATGAAGGACTTGAACCTTCAACCAACTGATTAAGAGTCAGCTGCTCTACCAATTGAGCTAATGGCGCATTAATAAGCGGGCGATGGGATTTGAACCCACGACCTCCTGCTTGGAAGGCAGGAGCTCTACCACTGAGCTACACCCGCATCCTTAAAAATTAATATTTCGGCGTTGCTTCAAAACTAATGTGACAGTCAAGCTCGCTGGTGTCCCAGCGGGAAGTGTTCTGCTTCATGTTAAACTTTTGTATCAGCTGCGCATCGGTTAAACTATTGAAAGCAGCCTCCGACGACACATTGGCAAACAATACCGCATTCCTGACGTCAAAATCAACTGTAAAAGCCAGCTGGTTGTCCTCAACCACCCGCCTGGTAAGGGTGATATAATTTTTAGCCAGGCCGTCATAATCGGTATTATTCCTTAGATTTGCTCCTAATAAATAATAATGCATTTCCGGTCTGATCGGGTCGGAAAAATCCCTGACATAGGTATTTACTTCCGGCGAGGAGGGGCGAGTGCTTGATTCTGAAACGAATAATCCATTGGCCGTATTATACCAATAATTTTTATTGTCCGTCGCGCTGTTAGCATTTAACAGTAATTTATCGCCGCGGACATAATTACCCGTATCCCCGTAGACAAAACGGATTTTCCTGGACTGGCCGTTATGAGTGAATTCCACGTCAAAATAACCGAAAAGCATAATTATCTGGGTCGCCTGGCCGCCGGTATAACCCGGTTTAAGGCCAATGGAATCTTTTCTTAGCCTGGTGACTTGCGTAAGATCGAAATCGTATAATGTTGAATTAGCCGGCGCAATGTCCGGCCGCCCGTCGCCAAAAGGGACAATTCCCTCATCCTCACGACCATTTACCGGCAAGACCACTGAAAGGATTTTTCCGCTGATTTTTGTCGGGGTAATTAGCCAGTTGCTCCCTTCACGGGTGCCGGCAACCGTGACACCGGCGGCGCGCAAAGCAGCCGCGGTCGCCAAAGACCTGCTGGTTAAGTGTGTCGTACTGCCTGACAAGAAATCTTTCAAGGTGGCGCAGCCGATAATTAATCCCGAGACAAAAATTAAAACGAACAATAACGATAATGTTTTTTTCATTCCTTCTCCTCCACTTACATTTCCGATCTTAAACCGAACGCAAAATAAGTTGCGGTCGTCGCTGAAGTCAGGCTTGCATTCAAGACGGAGGCATCGATGCGGACGCCGCCAAAGATCTCTTTGCCTGACAAAAACCAGGGGAGATAGCTGACAATGGCTGACACATTGATCTGCGAACCGTCATTAAAAATGGAGGTGTTAATCGGCAACGAAAAAGAAAGATAATCCAATGGTTTTATAATGGCTGTTCCCCCGAGGTCCGCCGCCAGGCCGCCGCCGACGGCGGGGCTGTAGACCAGACTGCCGCCGACTGCCCCCCTTAATTCTAAGGGGCCAAATTGCAGCAAACGATAATTTTGGTGAATGCCAGCTTTGGTTATATTTTTTGTCAGTAAATATGGGGAACGGTAGGCCAGGAAATCAAACTGAAGGGCTTGGCCGTTATTTTCCCATTTACTGACAGACAACCCCGAAGAATAATTAGCAAAATCTGTCGCCGGCATCACAAAATAACCAAAAGTTTTTTTAGCCGCAAGCAGGCCGGAATCAGAGACGGCCAGCGTCACCGAAGCCAAAACGAAAAGCAGCAGAGAAGAGCAAACAATACGCATTTTTTCCTCCTTTTAACCTTATTGCCGAGGACAGGAGTTGAACCTGCACGGGTTTCCCCACATGGTCCTAAGCCATGCGTGTCTGCCAGTTCCACCACCTCGGCGCAACTCGCGCCCGAGAGGATTCGAACCTCTAGCCGACAGATTAGAAATCTGTTGCTCTATCCATTGAGCTACGGGCGCATGAAATATCGAACATATTGAACGATGCTCGAACCTATTTTTCCGCCAAAGGCGGATCAGCCTCTGGCTGAGAACAATCATTATTATAAGCGATTTAATGGTATTCATCAAATGGGAAGTTTTACTGGGGAGTTTTGTGCACCAATCTC
>JACRKQ010000054.1 GCA_016219705.1 Candidatus Saganbacteria bacterium
GCCTGGTTTCTCCTTCCCTCTGGCTTCATCTAGTTTGTTACCTCCCTAAATGCAGAGTTCCGTTCAGGGCTGGTGGCTAACCTTTGCCCTGTTCCGCCTTCGGCGGACTGGACTTCACAAGCTTCTCTCGGCACACCCATAGATTCCCTCCTGTAATTCTTTCCAGTTCCGCCAGGGCTTTACCATAGTTAGCCTGGCTTTCGTAATATTTAAGTTTCGCTTCTCGATATGTCCTTTCAATCTGCAAAAGTGTCTGGAACTCGACTTTTTTCCCCAGGTAAGCCGCCAGAGCCCCTTTTAAGGCAGCGGAACTCTGCGGAATAATGCTTGTCTCGTAGAGTTTTATTGCCCGGCCGGCCGCATCGGCCATTACCCAGGCTTCTCGTATCTCCCAGCGGGTCGTGTTTACCATCGCCTCATATTCAGCCGCGGCCGCTTCCCTTTCAAGCCCAGCCGCCGCCAGCCCATAACCCTGCTTCCAAAAATAAAGCGGGACGGAAAAAGAAAGCATCGCGTCCCAACCATCACCAACTCTCTTTTTCACCCCAAGATCAAGATCTGGGAAAAACTCCATTTTCGCTTTAAGCTGGGAATAATCCTTGCCCTCCAGGGCCGCTTTCATGGAGAGAAGCTCGGGGCGCACCGTCAAGGCCTTTTGTTCTAAACTAGTCGCCGCCTCAAGTGTTTCAGTAAAGGATAAAGCAGGGGCAACCTCAATTGTGGCGGCATCAGACTGATTAAGCAGAGCTTTTAATCTGGCTTCTTTAACACTTCTCTCCTGACGCAGGGTAAGCAGTTCATTCTCCATCATCAGGTACTCGATATTAGCCTGGAGTACATCCGCCTGGATCGTTTCACCAACAATATACTTTGCCCCGGCCGTTTTTCTGATGCGAGCAAGGAGGTCGCGCACTTCAGCTACTATTTCAATTGAACGGTCCGCGATAAAAAGGTCATAATAAGCTGATTTTAACTGACTAAATATTTCCAAAACTTTGGCCCGATACTGTGCTTTGAATATTGCTGCTTCACGCTCGGTTATTAAATATTCAGCGGCAATCTTGCCAGGGAACATGATCATCTGCTCGGCCGTGTACATTTTCATCCCGTCTTCTAAATTGCGCGAGCCGGAGGGGATTTGCTCATATTCCAGGCCAAGCTTGGGATCGGGTAAACTCAAAGTCTGGGGAATTTTAGCCTTAGCCGCCTCCCACCGCGCTTTGGCGGCAGCCAGTTCGGGATTATTTTTTTGCGCCAGTGCGACCGCATCCTTCAGGGACAACGGTTCGGCCCACACCGCGGCCATAAACAGAAAGGCTATTAAACAGCTAATTATTAATCGGGACATTTTTCACCTCAAGTATTATATAACTAACAACTGATAACTGACAACTAACAATTGGGGATCGTTATTTAAACTTGGGGCGGAGCAGCCGTCTGGTGGGAAATTTTTACGCAGAGATGATATTGGGGCGGGATAAAATCAGGGACTGCGCTGTGTTGGTGTTCTGCCGGGGCAATGACTTTATTTTTCACCGGCTTTAAAACTGGCACGGATTTAATATCTGGTTTATTGATCAATTTGGTCGCTTCCGGCGAAGCAGCATCCGGCACTGAAACAATTGGACAATCGGATGTTTTTGGCCGACAGCAAGAGTGCTTCTCCATCGCCAGACAGAAGCCGGAAAGCAGGATCAGACCGGCAAAAGTGATGAGGAATAAATAGATTAATCGCTTATGTTTTTTCACTGAACAATATTATACGCTAAAATTTACTTGCTGTCAAAAAAATATCCCTCTCAATGCACCAGCCGGGCTTTGACGTCAGCTGATTTTTTCTCAATCGCCGGGATGATCTTCTCCGATAATTGTTTTAAATATTCCGGCGTCAGGAGATGAGGCGTGACAAAGACCAGGAGGTCAAATTTCTGTTTGGTGACAACAGTCTTGCGAAAAATCGAACCGATCAGAGGAATATCCATCAGGAAGGGGATCCCGTAATTTGTCTCTGTATCTTTATCCTTGGTCAAACCGCCAATGACAAAAGTCTGGCCGTCTCGCACCATAACCTCATTTTTGGTTTCGGTCGTGTTCTCCTGCGGCAGGTCGCCGACAATGCTCCCTTCGCTAATCTTGGGCTGGACCAGCATCCGGATAAAGCCGCTCTTGGTTACTTGCGGCGTTATTTTCAAAGATGTCCCGACTTCCAGGAAACCAATCTGCTGGGTTGTTGTCTGATTCTGGATGACGGTTGTCTTATAGCCTAATTTTGAACCGATTAAGATGTTGGCTTCTTTGTTGCTGATAGTCGTGATCCGCGGCGAAGCGATGGTGTTAAGTTTTGACTTTGTTCTCAAAGATGATAAATAGACGTCCATGTCGCCGGAAAGGATATGGGCAAAAACTCCTTGGGCGCCAGAATCAGTGCTTTTGCCGGCCAGCCCTTTCGTCTCCAGGACATCTGCCGTGGTGCGCGGATTGGTGTACTTAGCTTCCGCCCCGGTCTGGCCGTTATCATTGTCATCAATCTGGATCATCCTGATCTCGATCATCACCTGAATGGGGGAAACGTCAAGCTCTTTGATCAATTTTTCCAGGCGGGGGAGATAATCCGACGATGTCTGGACGACTAAAACATTGTAAGAGTCATCAACTGACACATGGCTGCCGGTCGGTAAAACATCTTTGATGGTCTGGGCGATGTCCGACGGCCGGGCATTTTCCAGATAATAGGTCCGCAGAATCCGTTTGGTCGAGACAAAAATCGTCCCTGCCTCTTCAAACCAATCCAGCCCTTTGGTCCGCAGGACAGCTTCCAGACCGGCGCGTGGATCAATCCCGGTGAACGTCACTGTCACTTTTCCCGTGACATCATCAGAGGTCACAATATTAGTGTCAGTTGCCTTGGCAAAAATCTGGAGGACAGTCTTCACGTCTGCGTCTTTAAGGTTGAGAAAGACGCGTCCTTTCTTTATTTCCATATTCGTCGTTTCAGCCGCCCAACAGGCTGCCGTTGACAGGATAGTAAATAATATCAGAAATAAAAAGGGACTGATTAGCAATCGATTGTTAACTGGCTTCATTATCATCCTGCTTTTTTCCCTCATGATTTTATTGTCCCTCCAATCTTAAATTTTTAACCTGGCCATCGGATTTAACGAGAACAACATGGTCCCTGGCAATCGTCCGCACACGCCAACCCCCAATTGTACCACCTTCTATTAACGCCTGGCCGGAAATAAAAGCAATCTTCATGTCTTCCCCGATCCAGACCCCCTCCAGCTGCGGTTCAAAAATTTTCACTTCTACTATGGCAGAAACGCCAGGCTGATTTTTGGCCTCCACTATTGGTTGGACCGCTACCCGCAAAACAAAGGGATCGACCAGGCCCTGATGCTGCGGCGCCTTTACTTCCAGCGAGGCTAAGGCCATTGTCCGCGCTTCCGCCGCAGGAGTTGTCAGGACGTTTAAGGAAAGGTTGGGAATCGTTTGACTAATCGGCCGCCTGGGAGCAGACCAGGATTGGACAATAGAAAAATATATATACAAACAATAGGCCAGCGATAAAATCAATAAAAAAGTTAAAAGCGGAATAGAAAATGGAACCGAGGCTTTCAGCCTTAAGTTCCATTGAGATAACCATCGCTTAAACATGGGCTGTTATCACCATCCTGATTTCTAAAGGCTCGCTTAAGCCATTCTTGCCAACGACACTTAATGAATCGATCAGAATGACCAGATCGACATTATGCAGGATTGAGAGAAAATCATAAAGCTGGCGGTAACGCCCCTGGCAGGCCAGCTCAAATTTCAGGCCATCCGTCAATTCACCCGGAAGAGGCTTGATAAAAACCAGCTGAAGTGAAGATTTTGACGTCGTCCTAGCCAGAACGCGCAAAACTTCCAACCCGCCTGCCGACGGTATAAGAGGAACCATCTTTTCCGGCCGTTTAACTTCTCCTGGTTTTTTTTCCGCTGTTTCCAATATCTTTAACTTGCTATCAGCTGATTTTAAGTCCAGGCGCACTTTTTTTATCTGGACCTTAAGCTGATCGATCTCTCCCAATTTGGGCAGGAGAAGAAATTGAAAAAAGAGATAAAAGATCCCGCAGAATACTGCCGCCAGGACTAAAATTTGTTCGCGTTTTGATAATTTCATTTGTTATTATTCTTTTCCCCAATCTTAATCTGCGCCGCCAGTTCGAAATCAAGGGACTTTTGCCGGTACCCTTTATTTTGCGCCGCCTGGACCAATTTAACCTCCTGAAAATAGCGTGAGGCCGATAAGGCCAGCACAAACTGGGAGAGAATGTCCTCCGCCGTATCCCGATCCTCAAAAACAGTGCCGTTGAGATGCAATTCTTCCGGTGTCAAATTTAAAACATTAATGAAAGCGCTGGGCGGCGTCAATCGGCTGATCTCCCGGAAAAGCTCCGGCATCGACAGCCTTTTTTGGCTGTAAGATTCTATCAAAAGCTTACGCCGCTGTTCTTCCTGGGTGCTTTTCTCCAGCAACTCAAGATTGGCAATACGAGGCTCGTATTGTTTTAATTTATTTTGCATAGCGGCAATCTGGTTTTGCAGCCAGTATCCCCTGACTCCAAACAAGGCGTAAATCAATATTAGCAGTGCGACGCCAGCCAGCGCCAGGTACTGGGGCTGAAAAAATCGCCGGCGGAGTATTTCCCCAGGATTTTTCTTTTCTTCCGGCATGAGATTGATGCGTGTTATGCCGACCAGCGCCGCCCCTAAGGCCGTCGACAATCGGGGCAGAACTTTTTCCAGCGCCGGCCGGTCCGGCAGGTTTTCATCAATAACCTGCTGCTGTAAATGATCGGGAACTTCCACGGGCAGGCCCAGGCCTTCAGATAAAGATTGGGCCAGATTAATCGTCAGAGAACTGCCGCCGGTCAGCAAGATCTTGCTAATTGCCGCTTCACCAGTCTGTCCTTTATAATATTCAAAGGTCCGGGTAATTTCCCCCTCCACCCGTTCCAGCGCCGGCCGTACCATTGCCTGGAGCTGGGCGCCAGCGGCCGCTCCCATCTCGGGGTAGTTGCCCGTGCTGACAGGAATGCCATGTTCTAATTTAAACTGCTCGGCTTGTTCCGGACTGATGGCAATTTCCCCTTTTTCTGACGGCAGTACTCCTGACATCGCCAGCGTAATATTCTCACCGCCAATGCTTAATTCACGATTAAACTCCAGGTTACCGTCTTTAAGGATGCTGATATTGGTTGTCCTTTTTCCCATGTACATCAAGGTGATAATTTTCTCCGGTTCTTTTTTAATGGCCGGCGCAAAAACTTTCTGCAGAGCGTCTGGCAAAATCGTCACTGCCGCCAGATTAAGACCGGCCTGGCGCAGGATGCGCTCCAGATCATCGTAGACGCGCCGGTTAACACAAGCGGCCAGATATTCTTTTTTTTCACTGGGAGCATTGAGAGAGCGCGGCAGGAGATAATAATCGATCAAGGCATCTTCGGGCGGAAAATTTATCTCTTCGGAAAATTTCCATTTGATGCTCTCCAGCAATTCATCTTTGGGAACGGCCGCCAAAGTAAATAATTTTATAAAGACATCACTGCCGCCCAGCACAACGGCCGCGTCAGTTGTTTTAATTTGCCTCGTCTGCAAAAGTTTGCGCAAAGCATCCGCCTGGGCCTCTTCTTTTTCCGGATGTTTGTCAACTAGTTCATACGGCACTTCGATCAAGCCCCAATTTTTAATGACTTCTCCGTCAGGACGAAATTCGATTTCCACAAATTTAACCGAATTAACTCGCAGATCAATGCCCAGCATAGTTTTAATATTGGCCATCAGTAAACCTCGTTCCAGTTGGAGATATCATAATGCTGCGTCCCATTCCCCCCGCCTCCAAACCCTACCAGGTCTGACTGCTCGACCAGATAAGGGTTTCTGACAATCGTCGCGTTATTATCAACTCCTACCCCGCCGCCGACCAAGATATTGCCTTCAAAATAAAAATTGTTGCCTGTCTGGCTGAAATTATTGCCTGCATAAGCAAACCCATACCATTCGACATTGTTACCGAAAGAAATATTGCCTGGTGTCAAGATGCTTGTCCCTTCCCCGGTAACCGTGCCGCCGGATTCGGCGTTATTGCCGAGGTTAAAGCCCACGGTAGAGTATAAATTGCCATTTTCCCCTAATTCAACATTATTGGCCATCGTAACCTGGCCGCCGGCGATTAAATTAAAATTATCGGCCACCTCAACATTATTAAGAAAATTGACTGTCCCGTTTACGACAAGTTCCGCGCTGCCGGTAATATTTATGTGGACATTATTATTAACTGTTAAATTGCCATTTATGTATATCGCGCCGGAAAGAGTTTTGTTGCTGGCCCAGGTTTGATTGCCCGGCGGGTATCCTGCCGCCGCCGCCAGTTGCGCATCATAAGAAGAAGTTTCCAGGGTTGGCATCGCAAATGGAGGATCAATATAGGTCTCCACTGTTCCCGAAACAGTGTCATTTGTCCCAAAAATGATGTTGCCAGAAGCCTGGGCATTGCCGATAATGGTGACATTATTCGCCACCTCTGTCGTCCCGCCGGAAAAGAAGCTGCCGGAAATTCTCGCGTTGTTGGCAATATGCGAAAGAACTGGAGAATTGATACCATAATAAAGCGCATAATTATTGCGCAGTTGGCTTATTCCTCCGCTACTGCGTTGGAAATCTACCTGGATAGTCCGGCTGTAAGTCGCTACCCCCTGGGTCACCAGTCCCGTCACGGTTAAGGTTATGCGATCGCTGGAAATATTGCTGGTCGCGACAATAAAACGCCCGTCGCTGAAAAGCTTGTTATTATCAGCCGGCGGGGTTGCCCAATCCGTATCATCCTCCAGCAGACGGGAGTAATATTCCACACCGGAACTGGCGATATAAAAAGCTTTTAAGGCCTGATTATTTTTTACCGCCACCAGCGCGTCGGAAGCGACAAAGGTCGATAACGTAATGGCCAAAAGTGACGTGGCAATCAGGACAAAAACCGCCGCTACCAGGGTAAATCCGGGTTTTTTCACTTATTTTAACCTCCGCACTCTGATGCCGGCGGCTGACTCCAAAGCAAATTTGTTGCCGCGATCAACCACCGCCAAACGGCAACGGACCACGCGCATCTGGCTGGGGTCAGCGGTAATATCACCTGAACTATTAAAGTATTGGAAAGTCAGGCCATTGGGAGACTGCAAATTATTTAATAAGACCTGGCTGCCGCGCAAAAGCTGGCTGCCGCTCTGCCGAAAATCGACAACATTATTATCAATGTCAATGAAAGAGATTTCACTGCTGGAATAAATTGTGATGTTAAAATTCTGGTTCACTCGTTTAAGTTCACGGTTGATGCGATTGAGGGCGGCGCGGCTGGAGAGGGCCAGGTTTTTTTGCGTGCTCAAAAATTGCCAGGCGGCTGTCCCCTCTCGGATATAGACCGCAAAGACCATAGCCAGGACACCGATGATAACGATGATCATGACCTCTTCAATTAATGTGAAGGCCTTGCGATGACACTTTGGATAAACTTTTTTCATTTTAATAATTTGCTCTGATCGCTTCTAAAGAGAGCCCCCCGGCTAACTGGGAATGGCGAATAATCACGGCAATCTTTCTATACTGCGTTATATTGACAACAGGAACGTCCAGGGCATCTGACGCCACATAACTAACCAGGACCTGGCTGGAATAGCGGCTGAAGTCGCCGCTGAAATTGGTCTCCACTTCAGCGCTGATGCCGGCGAAATCTCGGGACATTATCTCTTCGAGCCTGCGCTCCGCCAGTGATTGGGCCGTCGTATAAACATCAACGTTAACGCCTTTAAAACCGGCATTGATAAAAATCGCTATTGAAGCGTACATGATGATCGCCATTACCGTCAGCGAGGCGATCACCTCGACCAGGGTGAAGCCGGCTCGTCGTTTCATGGAGTGGTCACCACTCCAGTATCGGGGGTAATAAAAATTGTTTTGGTAGAACCGCCGTATTCCAGAGTAATCAATCCTGTTGTGGCGATCGCCGCACCGCTGCGGTCGTTGAAAGGCCGGCCATAAGGATGGAATTCAACTTTATTTCCGCCGCCAATACTAACTCCGACAATATTGACTCCGCCATAGAGGTCGGAGAGATTAACTATAAAATTTTTGCCTAAATTTGACGGGTCTTCAACTAGCGTATCGCTTGAACCGTCGGTCGTGTAAACCTGGTAGCTGTTCACGGGGGCGACTTCAAAACTCATGCCATACCATTTGGCAGTTGAAAGAGAAAGATTCCTGGTATAAAGCAGATCAGCGATAATTTTTTTTGTCCCCGCTTCGAGTTTAACGCTTTTAGATGAATTCAAAGAAAGGCTCGCCACAACGGCCAGAATACCAATAATAACTAAAACAATAACGAGCTCTGTGAGAGTAAATCCCTGGCGCTTCATTGGCAGCAATTTTAGCACTTGATATTGAACTGTGCAAACGTTTTCAAAGCGTCTCATCTTGACGATTTTTTTTAAGTCGGGTAGAATGGCTTTAATGATGTTAATAATTTTGATTCTGCTGGCGTATTTTATGGGCTCAATTCCCTTCGGCTACTTTATTCCTCTCATCTGGCAGGTTGATATCCGTCGGCACGGCTCCGGCAATATCGGCGCCACTAATGTTTTCCGCACGCTGGGACCGGCGGCCGGCGCTACTGTTTTCGCCCTGGACATGTTAAAAGGGACAATTCCTGTAATGCTGGCAAACTGGTTCATCGGCAATCCCTGGTTGATAACGATGGTCGCGGCCAGCGCGGTCCTTGGGCATACTTTTTCAATCTTTATGAAATTTAAAGGGGGGCGCGGAGCTGCGACGGGCTTGGGGATTTTGCTCGGTTTGGCCCCGGATATTTTCCTGATCGCCTTGATCGTCGGCTTGCTTATCATTATTGTGACGCGCTATGTCTCGGTCGCTTCGATGGCGACGCCAATTTTGGTAACGCTGGCTTTTATAAGTTTCGGCCGTCCCCTGGCCTACACTCTGGTCGCAGCACTCATTAGCCTGATTATTATCCTGCGGCACCAACCGAATATTAAACGGCTGCGGGCCGGCACAGAACCCAAGATCGGGATGAACAATGTCATCGCCAAGTAATTCTAAATCCCTTGCCGTTATCGGCGCCGGGGCGTGGGGCACAACCTTGGCCATCCTCCTGGCCGAAAAAGAAAAGCAAATTAATCTCTGGGCCTATGAAACTGATCTGGCCCGAAAGATGCAGGCCGAAAGGGAAAATAAAATTTTCTTACCGGGTTTTCCCCTGTCAGAAAATATCACTATTACTTCGGAGGCCAAACAAATCGCCCAGGCGGAAATTATTCTTTTTGTCGTACCGAGCCAATTCTTGCGCTTCGTGGCCAGGATTTTTAAGCCAATCATCGGGCCTAACCTCCCCATCATTTGCGCCAGTAAAGGCGTTGAGCAAAACAGTTTATTACTGCCGCTGCAAATTTTAGAAGAAGAGCTGGGCCCGCGCAATTACGCCGTCCTTTCCGGCCCCAATTTATCGAACGAGATCGCGCGCGGCCTGCCGGCGGCCAGCGTGATTGCGGCCAAAGATTTGGCGCAGGCAAAATTATTGCAGGCAAATTTTATGCTGGAACGTTTTCGCGTTTATGCCAGCACTGACCCTTTGGGCGTACAGTTGGGCGGCGCGCTGAAAAATGTCGTCGCTATCGCTGCCGGCATCGCAGACGGTTTAGGTCTGGGCAATAACGCAAAAGCGGCCCTCTTGATCCGCGGGATCGCAGAGATCGGTCGTCTGGGAGAAGCGATGGGAGCGCAAGCCAAAACTTTTACCGGCTTGTCCGGCATGGGAGATTTGATCGCCACCTGCGGCAGTTCGCTCTCCCGCAACCATCAGGTGGGGGAACAGATTGCCAAAGGGAAGAAGTTAGATGACATTTTGCGCCGGATGAAGGCGGTGGCGGAAGGAGTGACCACAGCCCGGGCAGCTGCCGCTTTGGGCAGAAAATTTAATGTCGAGATGCCGGTAACCAACGAAGTGGTTGAGGTTCTCTTTCATAACAAGCCGCCGTTTAAATCGATTAGCGATTTGATGACTAGATTACCGGCGCGGGAGTAAAAGGAGAAATTAAAATTATGTGGGGAATGAAAAATAGGTTGGGAAAACTTTTTAAAAAGGACGGGCATTGTTTTTTTCTGCCCATCGATCATGGCTATTTCCAGGGCCCGACGCAATGTTTGGAAAAACCGGGGGAGACGATTAAACCGCTGCTCCCCTATTGTGACGCGCTTTTTGTGACGCGGGGAGTCTTGCGCGCCTGTATTGATCCGACTAATACGCTGCCGATAATTTTACGGGTTTCCGGCGGGACAAGCATGGTCGGTAAAGATTTGGCCAATGAATCGCTGACCACTTCCATCCAGGAAATACTGCGTTTAAATGCCGCGGCAGTGGGCCTTTCTATTTTTGTCGGCAGTGATTATGAGCGGGAAACTTTACTCAACCTGGCAAAACTCGTTGATGAATGCGAAAGCTACGGCATCCCGGTCATGGCCGTTACCGCCGTGGGCAAAGAGATGGAAAAACGCGAAGCGCGCTATTTGTCATTATGCTGTCGGATCGCGGCAGAGTTGGGAGCGCGGGTGGTAAAAACATACTGGTGCGAGAAAGATTTTGATAAGGTGGTCAACGGCTGTCCCGTCCCCGTAGTTATTGCCGGCGGGCCAAAATGCGAGACGGAACAGGAGGTCTTCAAATTTGTTTATGATGGAATGAAGAAAGGAGCTGTCGGGATAAATCTGGGGAGAAATGTCTGGCAGAGCCCGCATCCGGTCGCCATGGCCAGGGCGCTGCAGGCCATTATCCATGAATCGGCGAATTTGCCGCAAGCGGTTGAAATATTTAATGAATTTAAAAATAAATGAGATTGGCCAGATATTTTAACAATCACGACATCCGAATAGAGGAAGCACCCCTCCCCCGCATCAATTCCGGAGAGATCCTCGTCAAAGTTATCGCCAGCGGTATCTGCGGCAGTGATGTGATGGAATGGTACCGCATTAAAAAAGCGCCGCGAGTTTTAGGCCATGAGATTACCGGGGAGATCGTTTTCTCAAAATCGGACAAATTTAAAATCGGCGACAGGGTTTTTGTCAGCCATCATGTCCCCTGCAACCAGTGCAAGTATTGCCGGGAAAATAACCAGACTGCCTGTGAAACCCTGCACAGAGGCAATTACGATCCCGGCGGCTTCAGCGAGTTTGTCCGGGCGCCCCAATTAAACGTAGAACTAGGAACTTATCGCCTGCCGGAAAACGTCTCTTTTGCCGAGGGAACGATGATCGAACCTTTAGGCTGCGTCTTAAGAGGACAAAAAGTGATCGGCGTCAATAAGCAGCAAACAGTATTAATCCTGGGGAGCGGGTTCTCCGGCTTGTTAAATATTAAAGCGGCGAAATTAAAGGGGGCCAGAGTAATTGCCACAGATATCGATGAGGCTAAGTTAAAATTAGCGAGGGAATGGGGAGCGGACAAAACCATAAACGCCAAAGAAAATTTTGATCTTAAAGCGGACAGGATTATTATTTGCACCGGGGCTTTTGCGGCTGTCGCCCAAGCCTTTAAGGCCGTCGATCGCAAGGGTATTATTTTATTTTTTGCCATTCCCGACAGGAACATTGAACTGCCCATGGAAAATTTTTGGCGCAATGAAATTACCATGACCGCTTCGTATGGCGCCGCGCCAGCTGATTTGGAAGAATCACTGGCTTTAATCAGTAACGGTAAAATCGCCGTTAAAAAATTAATTACCCATACCTTGCCGCTGGCGGACATTCAAAAAGGTTTCGCTTTAATTTTAGCAGGCGAGACCGCCATTAAAGTGGTGATTGAACCGCAAAGTACGGCAGTAAAACGGGCCTTATCTCTTTAGTCGTCCCGCCGCCCAAAAAACTTAACCCATTCCGAGGCGATCGTCTGAATTCGCTGGACATGGAGCGGATCTAAATTGGGCAAACCAGGCCAATCATTTAATCCCCCCGCCACTTCGCAAACAAGTTTGTAATTATAATCAATGTTCTGATAGCGGCCAAAGAAAACGGCTTCATTGCTCGGATAAAGCCCCATTGGGGTCGCCAGGCTAACGATCTCCTGGCCGCTCATCTCTTTCAATACTTTATATGATTTGGCCAAAGTATAACGCGCGAACGTTTCACTCACCTTGCTTAACCGATCGTGCCAATAAGTATGCGACGCCACCTCCATCCCCCAATCAACCAACTGTTTTAATTTTTTCTTCTGGACACCAGGAATATCCGGCTGGCCAAATATATTGCGATCAGGGTTATTGGTGCCGATCAGGATGAAAAACGTCGCCCGCAGCGGCCACTCTTTAGAATGCTGATCATGAAACGATTTAATAATCCCGACAGCGCAAGTTGGATCAAGAGAACCATTGGGCAGATAACGAAATTGGCTGGAGGATGAGTCGTCAAAGGTCAACACCACCGGAGTTTTTCCGGCAGGGAGATCAGGGAAACCGGCCAGAATATCGCGCAAGTTTACCGGATAATAACCATGGCCATAGAGCCATTCAAGATCACGACGGAAATTTTCCGGCGTCCTCGACCAGCGCGCCTCCGGCGAGCGGATCAGGTGGTATTCCAGAACAGGGAATTTCTTAACCGCAGCCAAAGCAACGCTGCTGCAGAAAGCAAAAATTATTAAAGACAAAAATATTCTGCTGATTATTCTTTCGGCCATTTGCTTGGGTCCGAGCCGTATTTCTGCTGGTTCTCGGCGATTTTTTGTTTCAAGACCTTGACATTCTTCTCTAATTCTCCAATCGTTTTCTCAAAATCAGCAATCTGCTTTAATAAATCGTTGACATCTTTAACTCTTTTTTCTTCTGCCATTGCCTTTTCCTCCTTTTTTATTTTTAGATCGCTTTATTAAAAAAACAGCTCCGGTTCCCCGTATGGCAGGCAATATCCCCAACCTGTTCAATCCTGGCCAGCAGGGCATCGGCATCACAATCATAATAGAGCTCTTTCACTTTCTGGACATGGCCGGAAGTATCTCCCTTATGCCACAAAGTTTTACGCGAACGCGACCAATACCACAGCTCTTTTGTCTCCAGGGTCTTCTGCAGTGCTGTCTTGTTCATGTAAGCCAGCATTAAGACAGCGCCGTCACGATAATCCTGCGCAATCACCGCCACCAGCCCTTTCTCATCAAATTTTATTTGATCAATAATATTTCCTTCATTTGTCATTTTATTGTTGCTCCCTCTTTTTTGACCGCCCGCATCTCCACATTGACCGCTCCGGAGCCCAGCAAACCTTCGAGCTGATTTACTATCTCAGGAGAAATTGCCACATGGAAGTTTCTGCCCAAAGCCACCCGCTTGCCGTCCATTTTAACAAAAACAGGATCCAACCCATTATTGCTAAGCAGGGTCTCTTTCATTTTTGATAAAATATTATTGTCATTAACGCCGACCAGCTCAATTGTCAGGGAGCGGATCTTTTCCATTTCCGCCATGACATTAACGCTCTCGGCCGCGATGTTAAATTCTTCCGTCCTCATGTCGCGGTTGACCCGGCCTTTAACAATCACGACCTGGTCGTTGACCAAAAGCTCCGCGGCCTGGCGAAAAGTTTTCGGAAAAACGATGAGCCCGATGCTTCCCGACATATCTTCAATTTTTGCGATGAGCATATTGTCGCCTTTCTTCGTCGTTAAACGCCGGCAGTCGGATAACAGCCCGCCAATAGTCACAACTTCCCCTTCGCGCATGTCAGCAATTTCCGCTATACGCGTTGACGCCTGGGCTTCCAGCGAGTCCTTAACATAATCCAACGGGTGCGAAGAAATGTAAAGCCCCAGCATCTCTTTTTCTAACTTTAATAATTGTTCCGGAGGAAATTCCACAACCGTGGCTCCCCCTTGATTCAATGATGATGACGCTTCGGTCATGGCAACTAAACCATCAAATAACAGACCCTGCCCGTTGGCCCGCGCTTTCTCCTCCGCCGCCGCTTTACTAATGATCCGGCTCAAGTTATCGAGCAAATATGCCCGGTTTTGGCCAAAATAATCAAAGGCGCCCGCTTTGATCAAGCTCTCCATAACTTTTTTGTTCACTGTGCGATTATCGACGCGCTGGCAGAATTCGGCAAATGTCCGGAAAGCCCCCCCGGCTTCCTTCGCCGTGATGATCGAATCAATCGCCGCCGTCCCCACATTTTTTATCGCCGAGAGGCCAAAACGAAGTCCTTCATTGGTCACGGTAAAAATCCGCTCGCTTTCATTGACATCGGGCGGCAGGATTTTAATCCCCAGGCGGCGCGTTTCATTAACATAATCAGTCACCTTATCGGTATTGCCCATCACCGACGTCAGCAAGGCCGCCATAAACTCGCGCGGATAATTCGCCTTGAGATAGGCTGTCTGGAAAGAAATAATGCCGTAAGCAGTCGAGTGCGACTTGTTAAAACCATAACCGGCAAATTTAGCGATAAGATTGAATAACTCTACCGCTTTATGATGGGAGATTCCTCGCTTGACCGCCCCTTCGACAAAAAATTCTTTTTGTTGTTCCATCTCCTCGGCTTTTTTCTTCCCCATGGCGCGGCGCAGGACATCCGCCTGCCCCAGACTGAAACCGGAAATTTTACTGGCAATTTCCATGACCTGTTCTTGATAAAGGATGACCCCGTGGGTCTCCTGCAGGATCGATTGCAATTGAGGAAGCATGTATTTAACGGGAATCTGGCGATGCTTGCGCTTCACATAATCTTCGACCATGCCGCTTTCCAGAGGACCGGGCCGGTAAAGCGCCAGCAAGGCGATAATCTCGTCAAAATTATTCGGCTGCAAGTCTTTGATCAGCGCCTGCATCCCCCGGCTTTCCAGCTGGAAGACGCCGACAGTTTCGCCGCTGGCCAGGAGGCGATAGGTTTTGAGATCATCAAGCGGCAGGTTATTGAGATCGACATCAATGTTCTGCGTCTTTTTTATTATCTCAAGCGCGTGGGCAATCATCGTCAAATTGCGCAGCCCCAAAAAATCCATCTTCAACAAACCGATCTTCTCCAGATCGCTCATCGGGTACTGCGTCACGATGACGTTTTCATCAAGTTTTTGAAGAGGCGCATAATCCGTCAGCGGCGCCTCTGATATCACCACTCCGGCCGCGTGGACCGAAGCATGCCGCGCCAGGCCTTCCAGCTTTTTGGCCGTATCGATTAAATTTTTTATCCGGGGATCAGAATTGTAAAGGTCTTTTAATTCTTTAACCGCTTCCAAAGCTTTCTCCAGCGTAACCTCGGAGCCAAAAGGGATTAATTTGGCGATTTTATCAACTTCAGGCAAGGGAACCTGCTGCACCCTGCCCACATCACGGATCGCCCCTCTGGCCGCCATAGTGCCAAAGGTCACGATTTGGGCGACATGGTCCTGCCCATATTTTTTGGAGACGTAATCGATAACTTCATTGCGACGCTCGATGCAGAAATCAATATCAATATCAGGCATGGAGACGCGTTCAATATTTAAGAACCGCTCAAACAGCAAGCCATACTTGAGGGGATCAACGCTGGTAATCCCCAAAGCGTACGCGACCAGACTCCCCGCCGCGGAACCCCTTCCCGGCCCAACCTGAATCCCTTTACCGCGGGCATAATTAATAAAATCCTGGACGATCAGAAAATAAGCCGCGTAACCCATTTTTTCAATCGTGTAAAGTTCATATTTGACGCGATCGATAATCTCCGGCGGCAGCAGCATTTTATCGTCTGACACTGTCACGCCGTATTTAATCTTAACCCCCTCCCATACCAACTTTTCCAGGAAAGTATCGGGAGTTTCCCCTGTCGGAACAATAAAATGCGGTAAATGCAGTTTTCCCGTTTCTATCGCCACGGCACATTTCTCCGCAATTTCCAAACTGTTTTGCAAAGCCTGGGGCTGATCGGCAAAAAGGGCCGCCATCTCCTCCGGCGATTTCAGATAAAATTCATTGGTATCTAATTTTAACCGTTTAGTGGATTCTAAAAAGGCTCCGGTTTGGATGCAAAGCAAGACATCCTGGGCATAAGCATCATCGCGTCTGACATAATGGACATCGTTGGTCGCCACCAGCTTAATGTTTAATTCTTTGCCCAAACGGATCAAACCAGTATTAACCGAAACAGCTTCCGGCAGGTTTAAGTCCATGATCTCCAAGTAAAAATCATCTTTGAATAATTCCCGATGCCTGCCGGCGATAGCGCGGGCCTTTTCATACTGGTCAGTTCTTAAGAGTTGGGCGATTTCGCCCTTCAGGCAGCCGGAAAGGACAATCAAGCCTTCAGGATATTTGGCCAATAATTCCCAATCAACGCGCGGGCGGGAATAAAAACCTTCCAGCGAGGCTAAAGAAGTTAAACGGAGCAGGTTGCGATAGCCTTGGTCATTTTTGGCTAAGACCGTTAAATGATAGGGCGAACGATCTTCTTTTGTCTCTTTATCAAAACGGGTGCGGGGCGCCTGGTACATTTCACAACCCAGAATTGGTTTAATCCCGGCCGCCTTGGCCGTCCGATAAAAATCAATGATGGCATACATGGTCCCGTGGTCAGTCAGGGCCAGGGCCGGCATTCCCAATTTTTTGGCGGTGGAAACTAAATCGCTGATGCGCCCAGCGCCGTCAAGCAGACTAAATTCAGAGTGACAATGAAGATGGACAAAACCGGGTTGAGGCATGGTGTTTCATTGTAACAAAAAGAGCCAATGGTAGCAACAACAACCCCAACCGATTTCGTTATCCGCCGATCCTAAACATTTTCGTGCCGCACTTGGGGCATTCGCCTTTAGATGCTTTCCGTTTATTTTTCATCGTCACGGTCTTCGCGTTTTTCATCTCCCGTTTCGCTTTGCATTTTACACAATATGCTTCTACCATTATTTTCACCTCCAATTATTAACTTGAAAAGATTGTAGCTTTTAATTTCCAGCTTTGTCAAGAAGAATTTCCAGTGCTACAATACTGCAAGGATGGCAGAGCCAGATGCAGTTCCCCCGATTCCCGCCCGTTTGGCCGGTCAGGAAGCCGCAGTGGCCGGGACACAGGGCGCGATCTTTACCGCCGCTGATCGTAAAATCATCGAAGACCGGACCGACAGCCCCATCGACCGTTCCCGAACTTTTATTGAAGCCTTAAAATCTGAAAGCGCCCTCACGCCAAAAGTGGAAAACGAAGTCGGCAGCAATAAACCGGAGACCAATATCAAAGAGCTGGAAAGCCGCCAGCGCGATTACCGCCATATAATAAAACATTCCGCGATCACCCGCCCTCATGAACATGTCGACATAACCAACAGCGCCCCTGATGCCTACGGGACACAGCCGGAAATTTCTCCAGCGCCAGCAACAGCCGCCGTAAATTCACCTCCGCCAACGCTCACTACGGAGAAAGTCGCGCTAGGCGGAGAGAAAAATCCGCCGGCAAAAACCATCGTCGCTGCCGCCCCGCAGCACAATGATATTGCCGGTATCTTTGACCAGCTTAATGAAGAACAAAAAAGTCTCTCCTCCATCCTGCCAAAAATCAGGGGCTATCATTTGAACCGCTTGTTTACGGATAACGAAGAGGAATTCATTTCTTTGTCCAGCAAGATCACGGTGGAATCATTGGCTTCTGTCCGTCCGGAAAATCGGGCCTGGCTGGAAGAGCAATTAAAAAAAGTGACGCTAAGCGCCGCCCAATATAAATTAAGCTTATTAAATTCGCTGGAGACGATGCAGCTTGACGATAAGCATAAAAAAACTATCGCGTGGCTGACGAGGCTGATTCAGCAGCTGGAGAAATAAACTTTAATCAGAGAGAAAATCAGACCATGCCAAATATTTTATGCGCCTGCGGGATCACTCTGACCGTCTGCAATTTTCTCTTCGCAATCGCTTGCGCCGCCAGAATCTGCTCCGGCTGTGGTCGATGCTTGATTGAACCATGAGGAGTAACAGGCTGCAGAATAAGAGGAATATCGACGGAGACTTCGGCAATTAAAGACGTCGCATCGTCAATTTCTTTCGGCGGGGTTTCACGGGTAAAAATAATCTTAACAAATACGTTTTGCAGAGCCGCTGTTTCCAAAGTTTTGCGATGTTCTTTCCAATATGGCGAGAGACCGGTGGCGCTCGGCAATTTAATATCCAGGGCAATGATATCGACCCATTCAATTATCTCGGCTAAATGGTCGGGTAGAACACCATTGGTCTCCAGGTAAAAAAACAGGCCAATCTCTTTCTTTAATATGGGCAGTGAAGTTTTGAGAAAATCGACCTGGAGGAGCGGTTCACCGCCGGTTAAACTGATCGCATGGTTTAACCCTTTATGTTTATTAAAATTTCCGACGATCTCCAGGAGCTGTGTTACCGTCGCCGGATTAGGGTAATTTTTAAAATCACGCTTCCCCGGCGTCTGTTCGACTTTAAATTCCGGCGTTAAATTCTGTGATTGCGGCGTATCGCAATACTGGCAGGAAAGGTTACAGCCGGCAAAACGGATAAAAATCTGCCGCTCTCCAACATAGAGCCCTTCACCCTGGATGGAATTAAAAATTTCATAAAGTTGGGCTGTTGTTTGACTACTCATGCAGGGCAGTTTTAAAAAGCGTATTTTGCTCTCCTTGAACGTTTGGCAGAACAGGAAGAGCGCTTAAATCTTTCAGGCCGAAATGCCGGAGGAATTCGGTCGTGGTGCCATACAGGAAGGGCCTGCCTAAGGCTTCGCCGCGCCCTTTTTCGGCAATTAATTTCTTCTGCAGCAAGCTATCGATCGATCCGTCAGAGTTTACCCCCCGGATCCGCTCCACCTCCGCCCGCGTCACTGGTTGTTTATACGCGACAATCGCCAGGACATCCAACGCCTGCGGTGATAATGACGTCGGAACTTTCGCGTAAAGGAGGAGATTAACATGATCAGCGTTTGCAGGGTTTGTCCCCATCAAGTATCCTCCCGCCACCCGGACAATATTTATCCCCCGCCTTTCATATTCATTGATGAGTTCTTCCAGGGAGGCCGTAATCAATTCCCGCGGTGCTTGCAATTGCGCCTCCAATTCCGCCGGGATTAAAGGTTTGCGCGCCACAAAAAGCAGCGACTCCAAAACACTCTTAAGATTGTTCGGCGCCAGGTTCAACTGCTGGTTTCCCGACGGTTGGGTTATTTGACTCTCCACTACTTCCATGTTGCTGATCATACATCCCCCTTTCAAAAATTAAAATAGCGCTGAAACGCCGGTCCTGAACAATGCGCAAAAAGCTCTGTTTCGCTAATTCCAGGATGGCCAAAAAAGTTACCACGATTTCCAATTTTGTCTTGCGCAAAAAAATATCAATAAACGGAACACCATCTTTACGGCCGGCAATAAGCGTTTTAACCTCCGTAATACGCTTCTCCAACGTGACTTCTTCCGCCATGATCGGCACGACCGCTTCACGTTTGGCGGCGTCATCATAAACCCGCTTGAAAGCTAAAACCAGGTCGCGCAAGTCAACGTCCACCAGTTCAAAATGTTTTTCCTGCGTCTCTCCCTCATGACGCCCGTAAACTTTTTCAAAAATTTCTTTGCGCTGGCGCAGGGTCCGGGCCATTTCTTTATAAACCTGATATTCCTGGATATGATCAATCAAAGTTTCTTCGATTACTCCGGCAACTTCCTGCTCCAGCAATGTTTCCCGCGCCGGCAGCAAGGCTTTTGCTTTTATTTCCAGCAGGTAAGCCGCCATCAGGAGAAAATCCGCAGCCAAGACCAGCGCCGGAGCTTCCCTTTGCCAGTAAGAGAAATACGCGACCGTGATCTGTGCCAACGAAATTTTAAAAATTTCAATTTCACCGTCATCAATCGCTTTCAGTAAAAGGTCAAACGGCCCCGTATAAACTTCACTCTCGATCTTATAAACCGTGTCTCGCGTCATAATAACCCCATGGCTTGCTTAGCTTCTTGCAACGTTTTAGACGCTACTAGTCGCGCCCGTTCATTGCCTCGGACTATGATCTCTTTTAATTTTTCCGGCTGTTTTTCTAATTCCAGACGTCGGGCTTGTCTCGGCGCTAAATAATCGACAATAGCTTTTCCTAATTCCTTTTTACAGGCAACGCACCCGCGTTTTCCCTGTTGGCACTCTTGCGCCACCAGCTCTTTTTGCCGCAGACTGAATATTTTATAAAACTCATATGCGGAGCAGACTTTCGGATGTCCTGGATCATCTTTTTTCATGCGGGCCGGATCGGTTACCATGATGGAAACTTTTTTCATAATCACGTCGGGAGCATCAGCTAAGGCAATAGTATTATTATACGATTTGCTCATCTTCCGCCCATCGGTTCCCGGCAGTACAGGAAATTGAGTCAACAAGCTCTGTGGCTCCGGCAAAACATTAGCATAAAAACTGTTAAAGCGCCGGGCTATTTCGCGAGTTAATTCAATGTGCGGCAATTGGTCCTGCCCTACCGGCACGAAATCAGCTTTATAAATTAAAATGTCCGCCGCCTGGAGTAAAGGATAGCCCAGAAAACCATAAGTATGCAAATCTTTGCCGGCTAATTCCTCAATTTTGTTTTTATACGTCGGCACGCGCTCCAGCCACGACAAGGGAGTGATCATCGACAATAGCAGATGAAGTTCAGCATGCTCGGGAAGATCAGATTGACGGAAAATGACGCATTTCTCGGGATTAAGTCCGGCCGCCAGAAGATCGATCAGAACTTGAGAAGTTGCTTCACGTAAACCAGCGATATCGTCGTAAGCAGTGGTTAAGGCATGAAGGTCAGCAATAAAAAAATAGCAGTCGTATTGATCTTGGAGCTTGACCCAATTATCGACCGCTCCCATCAGGTTTCCCAAATGTAGCTTCCCTGTCGGCTGAATCCCGGATAAAACACGCTTTTTAGTCATAATTTGTTGAATAAATTATAGCATATCAGGTCGGACGTTCAAATAACGAAGAGTAAATTCCACAACTCGCTTAAAAACTGGGCCAGCGACACTTTCACCCCAAATTGACGCTTTGGGATTGTCAAGAATCACCAAACAGACAATCCTCGGCTCTTTCATCGGAGCGAAACCGACAAACGAAGCAATATAATTTCCTTTCAAATAGATCCCTCTGGCCGCCTTTTGGGCCGTACCGGTTTTGCCGCAAACAGCAAAGGCTTCCATCGAAGCTCTCCGGCCACTCCCCAACACAACAACATTACGCAAAAGCTGGCGCATATCAGCCGCCACTTGGGGCGAGAGCATTTGATTTTTCTCGTTAGTAAAAGCTTTTACAAAACGGCCATCTTCGCTCTCCACCCGTTTAATTAAAATCGGTTTTAACAGATAACCGTCAGTCGCAAAAGCTGAATAAGCGCCAATCAATTGCAGCGGCGTCACCGAAATACTTTGGCCAAAGGTTATCATCCCAATATCCGATTTATACCAATCGCGCCAATCCCTGACAATGCCTTTAGATTCCCCATATAAACCACAACCCACCTTTGCTCCAAACCCAAAGTTTCTAATTTGTCGATAAAAGCGTTCCGGCCCCAACTTCAAACCAACTTGAACCGTCGCTGTATTGATTGATTGCTCCAGCATGCGAGAAATAGAAAGCTGTTTACCCTCCCATTTGATCTGGTGGGAATTTTTTATGATTTTACCGCCGATCTCGATTTGATCCAGGGCTTGCAGCTTAGTGTCGGTCGTAATTACTCCTTCCTGCAAAGCAGCCGCGACTGTCACGCCTTTAAATGTCGATCCAGGTTCATAAGGATTTAAAAAACGGGGATGCCAGTTTGTACTGTTGGCTTTTCCATAATCATTGGGATCAAAATCAGGCTTGCTGGCCAGCGCCAAAATTTCTCCATTTTGCGCATCCATGACAATGCACATCCCGGAGTTCGCGCCGAAAGACTTTATCTGTTCCGCCAGTTCTCGTTCCGCCACATATTGGATATTCTCGTCAATTGTCAGGGTGACATTCAACCCGTTGCTCCCCGGCTCCAGTTCGCGCAGAGCTCCGTAAAGTTCGCGGCCGGAAGGGTCTCCTTCGGTAACCAATTTACCTTCCTTACCGCGCAAATATTCATCAAAAGACAACTCAACGCCGGATAATCCCTGATTATCTAACCCGACAAAGCCAATCAATTGCGCCGCGCGATCGCTCTTAGGATAAATCCGTTTTTTTTCTTTGACTAAACTGTTTGCCTTAGGATCAGCCTGCTGTAATTTTTGCGCTTCAACCAAAGATAACTTGCGCCCCAACCACCCCTTTTTATGGCGATAAACGGAATAGGTGTCAATGGAACTGGCGATAATATTGCCATTACGGTCAAAAATGTCTCCGCGGCGGGCAGCCAGATTGATGATCCGGGTATGCTGTTCCGCAGAATATTTCTGGTAAAAATCGTGGCGTAAAATCTGGATATAAGCTAATCGCAAAACAATTAACGCTAGAGAGATAAAAAAGAAAATAAGGATGGCGGCCAAGCGCCGTCGCTCACCCATAAGCTGATCCAATTTTTTCTAAACAATTGGGCAGGCAGATGTTTGTCAATAAGGTTTCAAAGATGGAAGCAGGGTTGTAACCGCTCTTCAACTTCAGATCAGTATCAAGAAGTAGTTCCAGAATTTTTTGTAATTCAACTGAGCTAAAACGATTCGCTTCCTGCCAGCATTTTTTTACATAAAAAGGGCTCGCCTTCAGAGTTTGCGCCAGAGTAGCGGGATTGGCAGCCCCTTTGGCCATTAACATGATGCGAAAACGGCCGGCCAAACTGGCCAGCAGGGGAACAAACTCAACTTTTTCCCTGGCTAAAATAGCGCAGGCAGATAACGCTTTTTTTAAGTCGCGGCCGGCGGCAGCATCCGCTAAAGCAAAGACGTTCATCTCCCCCGGCGAAGCTAGTGTCTCCACATCAGCAGGAGTAATGGTCCCCTTCTCACCAATAAAGGTGATCAGTTTATCTATTTCTGATTTGAGCTTCAGCAGATCATTGCCGCAAATCTTCTGGAGATATTCGGCCGCCGCTGGTTCAATTTTCTTACTACTGGCCATGACCCGCTGGCGGATCCAGGCGACAACAGCCTCTTGTTCCCAATCGGTAAAGGCTTTGAATTCGCAGACTTCGGCCTGGTCGGAAAACCAGCGGAAAATTTTTGAACGCCGGTCAACGGCCGCCGCGGCAAAAACTATCCGGATGCCAGCCGCCGCCTGGCCTAGCGCCGGCAGGAACGCTTCCCATTCTTTATTACGCAGGTCGGCCTGTTTAATGATGACCAATCTATCCCCGCTGGAAAAGAGGGGTTGTGTTTGCAGCATCGTCGTTAATTGCTCAAAATCCGGCTCACTGCCGTCAACCTGTTCGATGTTAAGATTATCGCCGGTAAAATCGGCTTTCAAGCGGTCGACTTTTTCTTTAATCAATAATTCCGCTTCGCCATAGAGGAGATAAATATTAGCCAAGAGTCCCCCGCTCCTTTTCCGTTTTGATCGTCGTTATCTCATCATGCCCCGGATAAACCATGGTATCATCGGGCAAATCAGCCAGTTTTTTCAGCGACTGCCGCATTGTCGCTTCCGAGCCGCCGGGCAGATCAGTGCGGCCATAGGTGCCGGAGAATAAAGTATCGCCGCTAAACAATACGCCGGGAGAGTAAAGGCAAAGACTATCTTCAGTATGGCCTGGCGTCGCTATGATCCGGAAAATTATTTTGCCGAGGCTAATTTTGTCTCCATCTTTTAACTTTAATAATTTTGCCTCCGTCCTACTCTTAATCTCATCCAGAGCGCCGACGTGGTCATAGTGGGCATGAGTCAATACGATGTAAAGGACTTTTAAGCCCGAGAGGTTGGGCAATATTTTTTCAGCTTCGTCGCCTGGGTCAATTACCAGCGCTGCACTACTCGCTTCATCGCTGACGATATAACAATTGGTCTGTAAGCCGCCAACTTTAATTGTTTTGATTTTCATATTTATTAAAAGAGCCGGGAGTGGGACTTGAACCCATAACCTACGCATTACGAATGCGTTGCTCTACCATTGAGCTATCCCGGCACACAACTGGCGACCTATCCGACGTACGTCGGATTGCTCTACCAACTGATCTACGTTGGCGATAAAGTGAAATTCTCGGGTCTTTTTAACGATAATATTATAACATGGACTGGTTAAGTGAAAACAGAGGCGAAAATATTTTACGCCCAAGGAGATACATGCAAGCAACCGCATTTTAAAATAGCCGACGGCCAGGATCGAACTGGCGGCTATTAAATATTTCTTGATTTTCACTTTACTTAATAACAATTCTCCTTTACAATAATTGATAATCTTATGGAAACAAAAGAAAAAGTTCAATTTTGGATGGAAAATGCAGAATATGATTTGCAAACCGCTGAAGTCATGCATAGTTCTGCCAGATATGCTTACACAGCTTTTATGTGTCAGCAAACATTGGAAAAAATCCTTAAAGCCATTTATCTCAAAAATAATAATGCGGAAGCACCACGCAGCCATAATTTATCTTATCTTTTAGGAATGTGCAACATAAATGCCCAGGAAAATGACGTTAATCTTCTGGCGGAATTATCCACTTACTATCTTGAAGGGCGGTATCCAACATATAAAGAAAAAATATCGAAATTAATCAATAAAGATAAATCCCAAAACTTATTGAACCAAACAAAGGAACTATTTAAATGGCTGAAATCCCAGACAATATAAAAACTTCTGTTTCGTCATTCCTTAACGATATTAAGTCCATCTGTAGTTTGGACAGGGTAATTTTGTACGGTTCTTTTGCCAAAGGGAGAGGTCAGCCTGATAGCGATATTGATTTGGCAATTTTTTCCAAGTCCGCCAATGATAATAACCGTCTGTCGCTTATGACAAAAATATTTGCCAGAGTTCCAAAATATAAATTAGACTTTCAACCATTGGTTTTTAGCTTTAAGGACTTTAATTCGACTGATAATACTTTTATTCAACAAGAAGTCAAAGCCAAAGGTATTGTTTTAAGATAAAACCGTTACCTATTTACGAACCAAAATAGCCGACGGCCAGGATCGAACTGGCGACCTACTGATTACAAATCAGTTGCTCTACCAACTGAGCTACGTCGGCAAGAAGATTTTACCAGCGCTCAAGAAGGAGTTTGGAGTTGGCATTGTTGGCCTGGACCTGTTTGGTATCAATATTAACCAGCCATTCAAAAGCTTCCCTGACACCGCCAGCTTGCTCACAGACATAACGAACCAAAAACTGGTCCCCGCGCTTTTCCGCCTGCCACCCCTTTTCCACCACAGGAGTCCCCAGTGACTTTGTCAGCGCAATCACAGATCTTAAAGCATTGGTAATCTTTGTCCCGCGTTTGGTTTTGCCATCGCGGACAATCGCCAGGGAATCATCGGCCAGCGCCGCCGGCACGTCAGAAACAGTTTTGGCGGCCGCCCGATCGGCAATTTTTACTGTTCGCCGATCTTTCTTCTCTTCCTTTATAATCGCCGTCACTGCCGCCGGCTCCAGGTTGAGCAAAGCGCGAATCTCTTTATTATCGGGCTCAACACGCAAGGCTTCCCGCCAGGCCGTCCTGGCTTCCAGAGGCAAATTTAAAGCATCATAACTTTGCCCTAATTCAATCCAGGAAAGTGTTGAAGTCGGTTTCAACTCTACAACTTTTTGGTAGGCCGCTACCGCTTCATTATAACGTTTATCGTTAAACTTCTGCCGGGCAGTCTCAAAATAACGGCGCGCCAGATTATTGGATAAAACCCGGCAATCGAGGTTACGTTCGTCCAAACGCAGCGCTTCAATTAGAGTATTGTAAGCCGCATCAAGGTCTCCTTTGGCCTGATAACTTTTCGCCAACCAAAAATAACCTTTTATAAAATCCGGTTTCATGCTAATCGTGCTTTTGTAAAGTTCTATTGCCGCATCATATTTTTTATCGCGGAAAGCGGCAAAGGCTAATTGGTAATATTCTTCCAAGGGCTCTTTAACCTGGTTCGCCGCCACCCAGCCTTCCCGACCGTCGGAAAAAGCAACTTTATACCAGGGCATTTTAGCGATGCCGACGAGTTTTTCTCCCGCATAAAGGAGCCGGGTAGACCCATCGGTCAAAGCCGCGCAAGTCGCCGTCACAGTTAATGGCCAGCTTTGATTATTAATGGCTTCCCCCTGGGCAACAGGCTTTTCCGCATTGCCGGCGACATCCAAGACTTCTTCAACAAAAAATTCCACGGTCCGGCGCAGGCTGCCCTGGCTTCCTTTAATTTCGAAACGCGCCACATGCAAACCGGCCGGGACACTGTCCGGAATTTTGTAAGCGCCGCTCCAATACAAGCCATCGTTGGACGTCAACGCCATTTTGTCGCGGCCAAAATCAAAAGCAGTCGCCACAGATTTAACTTTGGCGGTAGTGCGCGCGCCCAAGGAGATTACTTTTTCTTCCTTAACCGATTTTGGATAAACATAACATTCCAACCACACCAAGGAAACTTCTTCCCCTGGTTCAGTCGGCCCGGCTTTCAGGCTTAAATCTTCCCGATTAATGATAGAATGATCTAAGGCAAAAACTTGTGAGACGGACAAGATCAATCCGGCAATTAAAAGCGCTTTTTTCATTTGTTCCCCCTTGCGCGCACTGAAGCGCATTAACTTAATAATTCAATAAAATATTATCAATAGCAAAATCGCTCGGTCCCTGCTGCTTGTCAGAAATTACCACCAGTTGTAATTTTAATAAGCCGCCGGAGCTATTTTTCTGGTCAGGATTCCAGATCCCATCCCCCACCCCCGGATTAGCCAGGGTAAAAGCCGAAAAGGGAAGAGAGACGCGGGTAAAACCTTTACCCTGGATATTGACCTCCGCCACCCACTTGTCATCGAATATCGCGGCATAATTATTTTTGGGGTCCTGTTCGATCGTATAATTATGGTTATCGTCTTCAAAAATCTCGATTATTAATTTCCCGTGATACTCCTTGTTCCCATAAATATCGATTTGGAAACGGGAAAATTCAGTCGCGTCAACTCCCAGCTCCGTGCCAATCCCCCCCACATACCAATCCCTGGCATCGCCGGAAAGCCTTAAAGAATAAGCGCCGCAGGACTCGGCAATCAAGTCGCGCCCTTCCACCGAAGCATTGTGAACGACCTCGGCCCTTAAGTCGCCAAAACGCCACCATTTACTGGAGTTAAACTGCCCATTTTCGAAATTATCAATCAGATAAAAACTAAACTGAGCTGAAACCATTGAGCATAAACCGCAGACTGTCAATAAACAAATAAAAATTGTTTTTTTCATTTTTTGTGTAAACCTCTCACCCGCTTACCATTAAGTGGCCCCCCTCTCCCAGAAGGAGAGGGACATGACATTACTTTTACCTTCTCCCTCTGGGAGAAGGGGGTCTCTTTAGTGTTAGTGGATGAGGGTAACGACTTTCCTTTTTTATTGATTTTTCCAATGCGTTTTTTTGGTTTAATGGCCAGGGCGCTGATTTTCAACAATAGCATTTCGTTCTCCGCTTTTTTCCGTTCACCTTCCTGGCTCAAGGAAATATTGCTTTTGCGCAGCATTTTTTCAGCGCGAGAAACTTCTTCAATTTCGACTGTCAGGGTGCCAAGTTTTTCTTTTAATCCGATATTTTCTTCCTGCAGCCAATTTCTCCCTTTATTTAATTGCTCAATGTGCTGACGTAGAAAAGCAATAACTGCTTCCTGCTCTGCCAGTTTAGCTACAGAAGCTGAAGTCCGACTGCGTTTGAAAAATTTATACCCTTTCGCGGCCGACATAGTCGCCAGCGACATGGACAACAATGACGCTATCAGAAGGGTAAAATCCGGACCGGGCAGACGGGCATGAACAGGTTTCTTGGCTAATACTTGGCTGAGGGATGGAGCTCGCTTGGCGATAGAAAAAGCCTGGCTGCTTAAAACCGCCATCAGAGCCAAAATCGCGCACCAGAGAAAGAGCCCCCGATTCGTAACTGGATTATTCTGACAATCTCTCATACTTCTTCTCGCTCCTTTTTTAGAGAAATGGCGCAGGCCGGAATTGAACCGGCGACACGCGGATTTTCAGTCCGCTGCTCTACCAACTGAGCTACCGCGCCCTGCAACAAAATTGACCCGGCTGGGGCTCGAACCCAGGACCCTTTGCTTAAAAGGCAAATGCTCTACCAACTGAGCTACCGGGTCTAAGTAAAATCATACCGAATTTTTTAACTTTTTTCAACTTCCGCGGATTTTAACTTGTGGAATAATTTCTTTAACTTTTACTAATAGGTTTTTTAACTCATCCGCCGTATATGGCTTTACTGTGCGCAGCGCTTCCACCCAGGAATTTTTGGCGACAAATTGCTGCCAGAACCAATTTTCTCCTCCCGCCAGCTGCCCGGCTAAATCAAGGAGATCGTTTTCAGCCAGCAAGGTCGGCACAATTGTCGTCCTGAATTCATGAGGGATATTACTTTCTTTCAGGATATTAACGCTTTGTTTAATTTTTTCTAAATCGACTTCTTTGCCGGCTAGTTTGTAATAACGTTCATCCAGCGGACCTTTGACATCCAGCGCAACATAATCAACCAACCTTTGCTTGATAAGCGACTGCAAGCAATCGGGGTCGGAACCATTGGTGTCTAATTTGACCAGAAAGCCGCTTTTTTTAACCTTGTTCATGAACTCCGACAAGCCTTGAGCTTTGTGCAAACACGGCTCTCCTCCGGTGATGCAGAGGCCATCGAGAAAATCATGATAATCAAGAAGATGCTGCAGGACGCGCTCTTCGGAGACAGTCTCAAAATTTTGCGGATTGGTAATCAGGCCAAAATTGTGGCAGAAAGGACAGTGAAAATTACAATGAGGGAGAAAAACAACGGCGGCGATTTTACCATCCCAATCAATAAACGACGTTTCCAGGAAACCTTTGATCGCCAAGGCCATGACTAAGGCTGGCCTGTCTTACCGTTATATTCTCTACTCTCCGGCAATTCACGCGTTATTAGTTCATAATCAAAAATCAAGACGGCGGCCGCTAAAACCGTGGTCCAAAAACCTCTTTGGGCGACGGCGCTCTGGGTGTGGTGCGTGGTGCGGACTATTTTATCGGATAATTTCCAGAGTTCCTGACGTTCATCCCAACTGCCCGATTCATCAAAAGGGATGCCCAGGGTTGTCGCCAGCATTTGGGCTGCGATATCTTCCGCATAATCGCCGCACTCTTCATCCGTCATGCCAAAAGCGCTGTGCTCGCTTAAATAACCGTATGAATTAGGGTCAGCCGGGATGGCCATACCAACAGAAGAAGAGATCAAGCGATGGGCCTCATCCGTCTGATTTTTGGCCATGACGATAAAAGTAATTTCACCCGGCTTGATCATTTTGATCCCCTGCTCTCGGGAGACTAACTTACAGCCGGGCGGGAAGATGCTGGAGACATGGACGTAATTGACCGCCTGGATGCCGGCATCGCGCAGCGCCATCTCAAAGCTGGCCAGCTTTTCTTTGTGCCGGCCAACGCCTTTGGTCAGAAACATTTTATTTGGGACCCATAAACTCATATCATCATATTAGCTTATCAGACAAATTATTTCAACAGATTGGATGATCGTCAGTTAAATCACTGTCTTCCTCTTCCGGCCAGCCTTTAGCCAGCAAAAAACCTCTGGCCCTTTCCGCCAATGGATAGCGATTAACCAAGGCCCAAAAACCTGATCGATGATTGGGCTCCAGAATATGGGCCAGTTCATGGACGACAACATAGTCTCTTACCCACGGCGGCATTTTGGCCAAAACAGAAGATATATGGATTGAACCGTTACGCCAGTTACAGTTACCAAAGACGCGAGTTTGTCGCGTTGAATATGCAATCGAAGCGAATTTAATTTGGCCGGCAAAATATTTTTGATTTAATTTTTCGGCCACTTCATGCAGGTTAACTTGAGCATTCAATTCTTTTCTGTGCAGACGTTTTTCCAATCTCGTCTTAAATTCTTCAATTAATTGGTCTAATTTATCGGCCGGGATATGCTGCGGAGCGCTAACGTGCAAAATGTTGTCGACTAAACGAGCGCTGACGGTGCGGCGCCGCTTATGGCTGCGGATAATGTTGATGTCCATTTAAAAATTAATCGGGACTCATGGGGCGTAAACCGGAACCAGCTGATTGTGGAGTTTATCCTTTCGCTCCATAGCCCGTAGTAGGCAATATTATAATAAATTCTTAAATTATGCAACCAACTGACATTTACCCATAATTATAAAAGGACAAGGCTTCTCCTAGCTGACCACTATCCGGTATTCGTGTCCTTTTCTGATTGATATCTCGTCTATTCCAATCACCTCTGGCCGTGCTTTCCCCTTCCTGCGTAATTGCTCTTCCATGTATTGCTTGTCTAATTCTTTTACA
>JACRKQ010000058.1 GCA_016219705.1 Candidatus Saganbacteria bacterium
ATTTTACATCTGCCAGATTGTAAAGTCCAAAAAAAATTAAGCGGAAAAGGGGTTCCCATGCCTTGTTAAAATCATGCGAAGAATTTGGTTGCTGAAGTGAATTTTTCCCTTCGGTGTCAAATACTATTCGTCAGAGCTGAGTTACGCAAATAAGACTTTGGTTTTAACCCGTCTTATGATACAATTAACATAATAATGAAAGGTTGGGGCCGGGATGCCGGGGAGTCATTAACCCTAAGTTTTGAGCTGGTTTTACCGGCCTTATTGGCTGCGCTGCTGGGTTACTATCTTGATAGCCGTTTCCAGTCTTCCCCTGTTTGTCTGGCAATCGGGCTGTTTTTGGGGGCGGCGGCTGGTTTTTGGAACGTGGTCAGGAAAATCCCGCCGGAAGAAAATAAAAAAAAGGATAAGGTAAAAAATGGAACCAGGTGCTGAAGTTAGACATATCTTTTGGCCCCTAAAAATTTTTAATTTTGATATTTCCATAACCTCGTCCGTTGTGGTTATTTGGCTGGCGGCCCTGGCAGTTTTTTTAATTGCTTTTTTGGCGACCAGAAGGCTCTCCCTTATCCCGGGCCGGCTGCAAAATATCTTTGAAGTTATTTATGAATTCCTCGATTCCCAAACCAGGGATTTATTTGGCGACCAGAGCCGCCTCTGGCTGCCTTTCATCGTTACATTGTTCTGTTTTGTCCTGGTCGCTAATCTCTGCGGCCTGCTTCCCGAGGTCTATCCGATTAATGCCAACATTAATACCACGGCGACCCTGGCGCTGTTTGTGTTCTTTGTTTATCACTGGGCGGGGATCAGGGAGAAGGGGATATTTAATTACTTAAAGTCTTTATTGCCGCAGGGGATTCCCATTTTTATCATGCCTTTGATGGCGGTGGTGGAAATTTTGGCCCATCTGGCCAGGCCTTTTTCCCTGGCGATCCGTCTTTTTTCCAATATGACGGCGGGGCACATGGTGGGATTGACACTGATCTCATTTATTTTCATGGTTAAGAACATCTGGTTTTCCGCTTTGCCGGTGACTGGCAAAGTTTTGATCAGTATGTTTGAAGTTTTTGTGGCTTTTATCCAGGCCTATGTCTTCGCCTACCTGGCGTCGCTCTATATCGGCCTGGCCATTAAAGAAGAACATTAAAAAAGGAGGGGAGAAATTATGCTAGCACATTTTGCGGCAGGGATGACGATCGGTTTAGTCGGGTTGGGCGCAACACTCGGGATGGCCTGGATTGCGGCCAAAGCTGTTGAAGGGATGGCGCGCCAGCCGGAAGCGACGGCCAATATAAGGTTGACCATGATCATTGCCATTGCCTTTGTGGAATCAATCGCTCTGTATGCCTTATTAGTCTCTTTCTTATTATTAGCTAAGTAAAGCGGGGTTAAGGAATGTTTGAAATAGAAACAGGAATGATCTTTTGGACGGCGATCTCGTTTGCGGTCCTGCTGGCCATGCTTTATCGCTTCGTCTTCCCGCCGCTCAATGCCCTGTTCGACCAGCGGCGCCAGAGCATAGAAGGCAGGATTGCTGACGCGGAGAAGATCCAAGCCCTGGCGCAGGGAATCCTGGCGGAATATAAAGAGAAGCTGGCTAAGAGCGAAGAACAGGCGGCGGCAATCTTTGAAGATGCGAAACAAAAAAGCCAGGCTTTCCGTGAAACCGCCCTGCATCAAGCGCAAGCCGAAGCGAATAAAATCATGGCTGCGGCCAGCCAAGAGATCAAAATGTTTGAACGCCGCGCTGTCGGCGAATTAAAAAAAGAAATTGCCGCGGTTGTTGTCGACGTCAGCCGCCGGCTGATTAAAAAAGAACTGCCGGCGGATGAACAAGCCAAATTAGTTGCCGCGTCGATTAGGGAATTAGAGGCCGATGCTTTGCGGGTATAAATTTAACCAGCGCCGCCTTTATACCGCCGCGCAAAAAGATAATGCGGCCGGACAATTGGAGGACGAGCTGTACTGGTTCGCGCGGCTGCTGCGAGAAAATTACGATCTGAAATTATTTATGGAAGACGCCAGGTATAATGCCGCCCATCGCAAAGCCCGGCTCTCCCAGCTTTTCCCGCCTGGTTTGACGAAAAACTTTTTGGCGTTGATCAACGGCTTAATTGATTGCGGCAAAAAAATATCGCTGGAGGCGGCGGCGCTCAATTTTGCCCGGGATTTAAACCGAGACACCGGCCTGGTGATTGGCGAAGTTTTTAGCGCTGTTGCGCTGGCTGAAGAGAGCCGCCGCGAAGTGGAGCGGGTAATGTCCGCGCTTAAACGGGCTAAAGTCCGTCTGCGCTACCGCTTAGCTCCCGATATTCTGGGCGGCGTCTGTGTTAAATTAGTTAATGGGGAAGTCTGGAACGTGAGCCTGGATTATAAATTACAAAACTTGGAAAAAGCTTTATTAAAATAGGGAGAAAAACGGATGATTGAATTTCCTAATGTCGACAATATAATGAAAGAGATCAAAAAAGACGCGGCCGATTTTAAGCCGGAGATCCGGGCGGAAGAATTTGGCCTGGTTACGGAATCAGGCGATGGAATTGCCCATGTGACCGGGCTCCCCAACGCCATGATCGGGGAAATGCTCATCTTCTCTTCCGGTGTTTACGGCCTGGTTTTTAATTTAGAAGCCGAAGAAGTTGTCTGTGTCCTGCTAGGACAGCACACAATGGTGCGGGAGGGTGACACGGCCCGCTGTACCGGGCAGATTATGTCGGTTCCCGTCGGCCGCCCGCTGCTGGGCCGCGTTGTCAACGCGCTGGGTCAGCCGGTCGATGGCCGCGGTAAAATTGAGACCGAAAAACGGCGGCCGATAGAAGCGCCGGCGCCCGGCGTCATCGACCGCCAGCCGGTTGATAAACCGCTGCAGACCGGCAGTAAATTAATTGACGCATTGATTCCGATCGGCCGCGGCCAGCGGGAACTGGTTATTGGCGACCGCTCATCAGGAAAAACAGCGATCGCTATTGACGCGATTATTAACCAGAAGGGCAAAGATGTTATCTGTATTTATGTGGCCATCGGCCAGAAAGAATCGACTATCGTCTCTCTGGTCAATTCCCTTCAAGAGAAAGGCTGTCTCGATTATACGATTATTATCGACGCGCCGGCCTCTGATCCAGCCTCTCTCCTCTACCTGGCGCCCTTTGCCGGCTGCGCCATGGGTGAAGAATTCATGTATGCGGGACAGGATGTCCTGGTGATTTACGACGATTTAAGCAAGCACGCGGCAGCTTACCGTATGCTCTCGCTTTTACTGCGGCGGCCCCCCGGACGCGAAGCTTATCCCGGGGATGTTTTTTATCTCCATTCCCGACTTTTAGAACGGGCGGCGCGTTTGAGCAGCGCTCGCGGCGGTGGATCGCTGACGGCCCTGCCGCTGATAGAAACCCAGATGGGGGATATTTCCGCTTATATTCCCACAAATGTCATCTCCATTACCGACGGCCAGATATTTTTAGATACCGATCTTTTTAACGGCGGCATCCGCCCGGCGGTCAATGTCGGGACTTCTGTCTCCCGTGTCGGCGGGAAGGCGCAGATCAAGGCGATGCGCCGCATCTCTTCCAGCTTGCGGATTGACATGGCCCAGTTCCGGGAAAAACAATCTTTCGCCCTCTTTTCCAGCGAATTGGACAAAGAGACTAAAATGCAGCTGCAGCGCGGCCGTATTTTAACTGAAGTCTTGAAGCAGATAAATTTTGTCCCTGTCCCGATCTCTGAACAAGTGGTAATTATTTATCTGGCCGTCAAGGGGTTCCTGGATGATTTGGACGTGAAAAATATCAAACAGATTGAGAGCAAGTTTTTAGATATTGTCCGAGTTGACCAGCCGGATCTGTTGAGCGAAATAGAACAGACAGGGGATTTTACGCCGCAGTGGGAAGAAAAACTTGGTCGAGAATTCATGGCTTTTAAGGGGGCCTTGAACCAAAAGTAATGTCAAAAGTTATTGAAATTCGCAACCAATTAGCCGGCATCGTGCGCATTAACAGCATGATGCAGGCGATGCAGGTTGTGGCTGTTTCACAGTTGAAGCAGGCGCAGAACCATGAGGCCGCCGCGCGCCATTTCCGACGCCATTACGATCGTTTGGCCGCCCGTCTGCGTTTATCGATGGACAGTACGGCCGCTAAAACCGGGATAAAATTGCTCTATGTTGTGGCATCAGAGCGCGGTTTTTGCGGCGATTTTAATGACAAGATAGTGGCCGAAACGCGGCGCTTTTTAACCAGACAGGGAGACGATTTTCAGATTATTATCGTCGGAGGGCGGGGTAGTGACAAGTTCCGTCTGCCGGGGATGCCCAAAATAGCGCGGTTTATCCAGCCGCCCAAAAAACAGCTAGATGTTTTTCTGACAAAAGAAACCGCCCAGCTGGCGCATGATTTTACAGTCGGGGAGATCAGCCAAGTTTCCATCTTGTATAATGAATTTAAATCGATGCTGGCGCAAATCCCCAGGGTGGCCGCAGTTTTGCCCTTTACCGCGGCCGGCGCGGCAGATGAGGAGACGCAATTGTTGTGCGAACCAAACAGCTTAATGGTTAAAAAAACAGTTGCCGCCCAATACCTTAAAGCCATATTTTATGATGTCTTTATGCAATCGCAATTGGGCGAAGTGGCCGCGCGTCTGATAACTATGCGCGGCGCGACCGAAAACTCCAAAGAGATGATCGACGCTTTAAGAATCAAATTAAATAAAGCGCGTCAGGCGATGATCACGCTGGAACTGTCAGAGATCGTCAGTTCATTTGAAATATTAAAAGAGGGAGAGGAATAGATGAGTAAAAATATTGGTCGGGTGGAACAAATTATCGGCGCCATCATTGATGTCCAGTTCCCGCCGGAAAACATCCCGCAAATCCGCAACGCTTTGGAAGTGCGCCAGGGGGAACAGCGGGTGATGGCCGAAGCGGCGATGCAGCTTCCCGGCAATATTGTGCGGGCGGTCGCGCTGCAGCCGACTGACGGCCTGCGTCGCGGCAGTGAGGTCTATGACCTGGGCCAGCCCATCAGCGTGCCAGTTGGAGAAGATGCTTTGGGCCGCGTTTTTGATGTCACTGGAAAAGTTATCGACGGTGGCAAGCCGTTGCAAGAGGCAAAACGCCTCCCGATCCGCCGTGATCCGCCGCCTTTTGAAGATATTGTCCCCAAAGCGGAATTATTCGAGACGGGGATTAAAGTTATCGATTTATTAGCTCCGTTTCCCAAAGGCGGCAAGGTCGGTTTATTCGGCGGGGCAGGGGTGGGAAAAACCGTTATCATCATGGAATTGATCCATAATATGGCCAAACAGCACGGCGGTATTTCTGTCTTCTCCGGTGTCGGTGAGCGGACCAGGGAAGGGAATGATCTCTGGCTGGAGATGAAAGAGAGCGGAGTTCTTGATAAAACAGTCATGGTTTTTGGCCAGATGTCGGAATTGCCGGGGGCTCGTTTGATCGCCGCTTTGACCGGCTTGACCCACGCGGAATATTTCCGGGATGGGGCTGGTCAGGACGTGCTTTATTTTATCGACAATATTTTCCGTTTTGTCCAGGCGGGAGCGGAGGTTTCCACTTTGCTGGGCCGCATGCCGTCAGCTGTTGGTTACCAGCCAACACTTCAGGCGGAGATGGGACGTTTCCAGGAACGGATCGTTTCGACTAAAAAAGGATTTATCACGTCAATACAAGCGGTCTACGTCCCGGCGGACGATATCACTGACCCGGCGTCGGCCGTCACCTTCGCCCATCTTGACGCGACGACAGTTTTATCCCGCAAGATCGTGGAATTAGGTATTTATCCTGCGGTGGATCCGCTGGCATCGACTTCAAAAATTTTGGAGCCGGTTTATGTCGGTCAGGAGCATTACGATGTGGCGCGGGGAGTGCAAAAGATTCTCCAGCGCTATAAAGAGTTGAGCGACATCATCGCGATATTGGGGACATCGGAATTACCGGAAGAAGACCGGGTTATCGTCAATCGGGCGCGTAAGATCCAGCGCTTTTTATCGCAGCCATTCTTTGTGGCGGAAAATTTTACCGGCCTGCAGGGTAAATTCGTCAAGTTAGCCGATAACATCAGGGGATTCAAGGAAATAATTGAAGGTAAATATGATGATTTACCGGAACAAGTCTTTTACATGACCGGCACGATTGAAGATGTCCAAGCTCGCGCTAAGAAAGAATCATGAAGCCGTTCCTGCTGGAAATTTTAACGCCGGATAAGACGCTTTTTTGGGGGGAAGCCCAGGGGGTGACAGTCACGGCGATCGACGGCGAACTGCAAATTTTGCCGGGACATATGCCATACGCCAATGTCTTGCCAGCTGGTAAGATATTAATGCGGGACAAAGAGAATAAGCCTTTAAGCTTTGCGCATCAAGGCGGGGTCATCGAGGCGGCGAGCGATAAAACTTCAATCTTGATAACTGCCGGCGAAAGTTTAAGCAAAAGTGCTGAAGGTTGAAGCGTCCCAATTGGTTGGATTATATCGATGATATTCTGGTTTCCGGCCTTGAATAAAGGCATTCACCCGCTGGGTTAATTGATCTAATTCTTGACCTCCGATATTTTCTGATAACCTGGGTTTGCCGGTCATGATGTCGACTACCGTCGCGCCGACGTCGCTGATAATTTTTATATCTTCTCCCCTTACCTGGCCAAAATCGTCAACTTTCCAGGCGTAGAGTTCGGGATTATTTTTTTCTTTTAAACCGATAATAAAAAGATGTTTTTGTTTATAAGAAAGGTCCTTGGTTGAGGGATAAGGAGCTCCGCGGGGATGAGTATGGTAGATGCCCAGATATTCAAGCTGATGTTTGACCAAGAAATGATAGGCGCGCTCGACATCATCAGCGGAAATGCCAAAAGTTTCATTGGCCTTATCGATCGCTTTGTTCGCGATCGGCAGGATGCCAAGGATTGTCTCCCCGTGTCCGCCCAAAATCCCCCCGGTTTCTTGAGGAAAGGCGGCCATCGCCTGCTGTATGATAATTCCATATTGCCGTTCGGTGATTTTGAACATTAGCTTATTCCCCGCCTTATCGCCGCTTCTTTAAATGCTTTTTCCTGTATTTAATTTTCTTCTTAACTTTAACCTTAGATTTTGCTTGGACGACCTTCTGCCCCGTATAAGTCTCATAAACCGCGGTGCCGACGCGTCTGAAAATTTCTCTGGCTTCGCGGCTTTTTATGTCGCGGGTAAAAATAGCGAGGGCGTAACGGCCGGCGGGAGAATAAATGATCCCCGCATCATTAAAAACATTATCCAGATTTCCGGTTTTATCGGCGATCTTTATTCCCGCCGGGACGCCTCGCCACAGCCCCCAGCGATAGCGCTGGCTTTTCATATAGGTTAGCATTTGTTGGCGTGAGCTTTTTTGCCAGTGTGTCCCTTTTTCAATCATGGCGGCCAGGCGCGCCATGTCGCAAGGAGAGGTGCGATTAAAAACTTCGCCAGTCGGGTCATTTAGCATCGTTGGGTCGACCACCTGGGTTTGTGCCAGACCGAGGTCAGTGTTGACGAAGCCGTTGATCCGGGCACAGCCGACTTGGTCGACGATCATTTTTGTCGCTGTATTGTCAGAGATAACGATCATCATCCGAATCAGGTTTTGGATGGTATAAGTGCGTCCGCTTCTCAACCAGCGCAGGATGCCGGAGCCGCCCTGTTTATCTGTTTTCCGCAAGACAATTTTTTGATTAAGATCAAGCTGGCCGGCGTCCGCCAGATGGAAAGCGGTGACCATGACCGGGACTTTGGCGACGGAGGCGGCGGGAAATATCTGATGTCCGTAGACGGAGACCTCGCTGCTGCTCTCCAGATCAAGGAAACAAAAACCGGCGCGGCCGTAATAAGATTCGACAAAAGGGCGCAGTTCACGGTCGATTGCCGCCAATTTTTCCGGGAGGAGCGCGGCCTTAACCTGATTAATTACACAGAAAAAAAGAATAAGGGAGCTTATAAGACGCACGCTGACTACTGCTTTGCCACCGCGTCCTTGATCAATCCCAGCCCAATCTGATTGCGTTGGATCTGGTTGGTCCCCTCATAAATCTGGGTAATCTTGGCATCGCGGGCCATCTTCTCAACTGGATATTCTTTCATGTAGCCATAGCCGCCCAAGACCTGAATGGCGTCGATAGTAACTTTCATCGCGGTATCAGATGCAAAAAGCTTTGCTTGAGAAGCGGGGAGGGTATAATCCTTGGCGCCGGCATCGATCATTCTGGCAACTGCGTAAACTAAAGCTCGTGCTGCTTCAATCTGGGTCGACATATCAGCCAGAATATGTTGGATGGCCTGTAAGGCGATAATCGGCTTGCCGAATTGAACTCTTTCGCGGGCATATTTCAAAGCTTCATCTAATGCGCCTTGAGCAATACCAACTGCTTGAGCCCCAATGCCTGGTCGAGTCAGGTCTAACGTTCTCATAGCAACAATAAAACCCATACCTTCTTTACCAAGTAGTTGGCTCTTGTGGACTTTGCAATCCTGGAAAACTAGTTCGCGGGTGGCGGAACAGCGGATTCCCATCTTGTTCTCTTTTTTGCCAAAAGTGAATCCTGGCGTCCCTTTTTCAATAATAAAAGCGGAAGCGCCGCGAGGACCTTTGGCTTTATCGGTGATGGCAATCACAGAATAAGTGTCAGCTTCTCCACCATTGGTGATCCACTGTTTAGTCCCGTTAATAACATAATAATCGCCCTCTTTTTTGGCGGTGGTCTCTAATCCCGCGGCGTCAGAGCCGGCGTTGGCTTCAGTTAAACCGAAGGCGGCCAGTTTTTTGCCGGAAGCAATAGGGGGCATATATTTTTTCTTCTGTTCATCAGTGCCAAATAGTAAAATTGGGGTTGAGCCGAGAGCGGAAGCGGCAAAAGTTACTCCAACGCCGCCGCAAATCCGGCTGATCTCTTCTGTGGCTAAGCAAAAATTGAAAACGCTTTGGCCCATCCCGCCTAATTCTTCTGAAATATAGAGGCCACAAAGATCTGCTTCAGCAAAAGCTTTCATTGCCTCCCAGGGAAATTCTCCTGTTTCATCCCATTCTGCCCGTTTTGGTAAAGCCTTTTCTAATGCAACCTTACGAGCCAAGTCCTTTATCATTTGCTGTTCTTCGGTCAATTGATAATCAAGCATTAACTATTCCTCCGTTTTCTTTTTAATTTTTTGAAATAAAGTGAAATTATCTTCAAAAGGTAACGATAATATTATAGCGGGCTTGAGCCCCGGAGTAAAGAAAAAAATAGGAGGAAGATGAAAATGGCAATGACAATGAGAAAAATAGGCCTGGCTGAAGCGGCAGGTATTTAGTAATAGTTTAGCTCGGTAAAAACATTGCTGACTCAACCGATGCAATCTTGATATTTTTAATTGGCTAATTCATGGAGATCGGATAAAAGACAATAACTGTTCTTTTTCCGCTTGATCAGCCAACAATACTCGCTTCAG
>JACRKQ010000061.1 GCA_016219705.1 Candidatus Saganbacteria bacterium
GATCTTTTTCGGTTATCTCGCGCCCGCGTGATTTTAGAATCACTTTGCTCATGGATATATTTGTAGCACATTTTTTGCGTGGACGCCAGCACTTTTTTTGAAAGGAGGTTTGAATGTCTTTTTACCGAGCTAAACTATTACCTATTATTGCTTTCCCCCGCGATATTGAGGGAGTCAATTGCCAGTTCAGAGATTGAGAATATTCATACGACTATGATTGAAGTCTTGCAAAATCAGTTGTTTCCCGAAAAAGAACAAAGGGAAACTGATAAAGAAGTTTTGAGATACCGGGATGCAATTTTATGGGGAAAGACGCAGCTCGAAAAGCTGCCGATTTCAACGAGATTAATTTTAGGCATTCAAAACAAGTTAATCCCTTCAAGCCACGGAAACTACAGACAACAGCAAAATGCGATCGTTAACCATAGAACCATGCAGAGGATATACACTCCTCCTGTGGCAAGAGATATCCCTCAGCTGATGAGTAATTGGGAAACTTTTATTAATATGGAAGAGGGCATAGACCCGCTTATCAAGGCGGCAATCAGCCATTATCAGTTTGAGGCGATACATCCTTTTGAAGACGGTAATGGTCGCACTGGGCGAATTTTGATGGTGCTTTATCTGGTGAGCGTAGAAGTTCTAGATTGGCCAATTTTATTTATTAGCGGTTACATAAATAAAAACAGGAGCGAGTACTATCAGTTATTAAATGATATAACAAATAATAATAAATGGGATGAGTTTATACTCTTTATGCTCAATGGTTTCTATTTGCAGGCTAAAGAAACCAGAGAGCTTTTGCTTAAAATAATGAGATTGTTCGAGGAATATAAACAAAAATCAAAAATTGAACACAGAAAAATATATTCTGCTGATTTGGTCGAAGCACTTTTCACTTTTCCAATAATAACGCCAGTTAAATTAGGGAAAGAATTGGGCATTCATTATGCTACGGCGAGCCGGCATTTGCATCAATTAGCCAAAGCGAAAATGTTAGGAGAACAAAAAGTTGGGAAGTATCATTTCTTTATCAATAAAGAACTTCTCAAGGTTATGCAGAGCTTATAATCGGTAACCTGACCAACCAGATTTTTGCCAGTCTTTCAATAAGTTTCATGCCCTAAGGTGCGCTTGGTCGTAGACCTCTTTTAGCCTTTCTTTTGTAACGTGCGTGTAAACTTGAGTAGTCGATAACGAGGCATGGCCCAAAAGCTCCTGGACCATTCTTAAATCGGCTCCGCCGGATAATAGATGAGTAGCAAAAGAATGCCGCAGAGTATGGGGTGTGACTCTTTTGGTCAGCCCAGCTTTTTTGGCATAAAAAGTCAGTAAGCGTTCGACTGAGCGGATCGAAAGCCGGCCGCCGCGCTGATTGATAAAAACGGCGGGACTTTTTTTATCACCCAAAAGTTTGGGGCGGCCATTATTCAGATAATTCTCTAAACAATCTTTGGCCTGCGCGCCAAACAGGACGATCCTTTCCTTAGAACCTTTTCCGAGAACCTTTATCTCCAGCTCGGTAAAATCAATGTCATTTTGATTTAGATGAATTACTTCCATGACCCGAAGCCCAGTTCCATAAATAATTTCTAAAATGGCGCGAGCGCGCATCCCGGCTGGAGTTTTCACGTCTGGCATGGCAAATAAAGAATTCAATTCATCGGGGTAAAGAAAATTGGGCAATTTTTTCGGCAGTTTGGGCGTCAATAAATTGGCGAACGGGTTTTGCTCGATCGCCTCTTCTCTTTTTAGAAAATAAAAAAAAGATCGAGTGGAAGAGAGCTTGCGGGCAATTGAACGGCGGGAATAGCGTCTCTTCTCGAGTTCCAGCAGGTATTCTCTGGCCGCGGCGCGGTCGATTTTTCGCTCGCCCAGAAATTCCAGCAAAAATTTTAGATCGCGCTGATAATTGCTGATCGTATGAGGGGAATAATTCCTCTCGGTCTTGAGAAACAGGACAAACTTAAGGATTAGTTGCTGGTTGATCGGCATGGGCCTCCGATACGAGTCCATAGCGGGCCCGTTTTTCCGGCGTGAGTGGGTGATATTCGTTCCCTTCCTTGACATAGCGGACAGGGTCGCCGGGGCGGGTATCGATGTGGATCCAGCTTTCCTGGGGATAGAATCCGACTCCCCGTAATTCCGGCAGTGTTTCAGCGAACTTGAATATTTCCTGCGGCGGAATTCCTTCGATCATTATGTGGGCCGCCTTACCTTTAGTATGATAACTTCCTTTGGTCTTATGCTGTTTTTCAAAAAAAGTTTCGCACCAAAATCCGGAGACGATCCTGACCTTTTTCCGAAAGCGGCCGCCGATCATCTCCAGCGCCCCGACCAGTCCTAGGTGGATTTTGTATTCATCCGGACATTCACGGCAATGACAGGCAAAATCCTGATGATTATAATGTTCGCTCAAATTTCCCATGATTTTCATTATATAATTTTTTAATTGACATAGCAATCGCGATGGTTTAAACTATTTTCATCTCTAGTCCGCCCGTAAGGGGGAAGAGAAAGGAGTTGCCGTTATGAAAAAGTCGTATCTTTTCACGTCCGAATCCGTGACCGAAGGCCATCCCGATAAAGTCTGCGACCAGGTTTCCGATTCCATCCTCGACGCCATCATGGAAAAAGATCCCACCGGCCGCGTGGCGGTCGAAACACTAGTAACTAATGGCACCTGTCTGGTTGCCGGCGAAGTTACCACCGGCTGTTATGTTGAAATCCCCCAAATAGTGCGCAACACGATTAAGGAAATAGGCTACACGCGCGCCAAATATGGTTTCGATTACGAAACTTGCGGAGTTTTGGTCGCTATTCAGGGCCAGTCCAAAGATATCGCCCGCGGGGTTGATAAAGCTTTAGAAATCCGCGGCGGTGAAGTGATCAAAGAAGATTTAGAAGGGTTAGGGGCGGGCGATCAGGGATTGATGTTCGGTTTTGCCTGCGATGAGACCAAAGAATTGATGCCGCTGCCCATTGTCCTCTCGCATAAATTGGCCCAAAAATTAGCGGAAGTCAGGAAGACAGGGGAGCTCTCATACCTGCGGCCCGACGGTAAATCACAGGTGACGATCGAATATGAGAAAGATAAACCGGCGCGCATCCATACGGTTTTAATTGCCGCCCAGCATGCGCCGGATGTGGCGGTCGAAAAAATTAAAGAAGATATTTTAGAAAGAGTCGTTTTGCCGATCCTGCCCGAAGAGTTAGTCGACGACAAGATCAAATATTATGTCAATCCGACCGGCCGCTTTGTGATCGGCGGGCCGCAGGGAGATACCGGGGTGACCGGGCGCAAAATTATCGTCGATACTTACGGCGGCTACGCGCGGCATGGCGGCGGGGCGTTTTCCGGCAAAGATCCGACGAAGGTTGACCGCTCGGGCGCATACGCCGCGCGTTGGGTGGCCAAAAATGTTGTTGCCGCCGGTTTGGCCAGCAAATGTGAAGTCCAACTGGCTTACGCGATCGGTATCGCCCGGCCACTATCAATCATGGTTGATACTTTTGGCACCGGAGAAATTCCTGATGCAAAAATTTCCCAATTGATCGAAGAGACATTTGATCTCCGCCCAGGCATGATCATCAAATATCTCAAACTGCGCCGCCCGCTTTATAAACAAGTGGCCGCCTATGGCCATTTTGGCCGTCTTGATCTCGATCTACCATGGGAAAAGACCGATAAAGCGGCGGAGTTAAAGAAAAAGGCGAGCAAGGGGTAGAGATTGTTCTCCTCAATACAATAAATATCTCTGACCGTAAATGGCTTTGCCGCCGTTGGTGTAGTCTTCCCAAAAGATGTAAAAGCTATTATCCTTTGGCGCGGCTAATAATTTAAGTTTTCTGGCGCCGTCATTGGTTTCAATTTTGATCCCATTCAAGTCCCAGGCGGGTTCGCCGTGAGAATCGAGCCGCTGCATGAAAATATCATAATTCTTGCCGTCGCGGTAATCTTCCCAGGCAATTAAAGTGCTGCCGTCTCTCCAGGGAATTGCCTGCGGCGCAAACTGCGTCTGATCGGCAGAAGAGACAGTAACTCCTTCATCTCCCCACAATAGCTTGCCGTCAACAGAGAGAGCCTCGGCAAAAATATCCCAGTTGCCGTAGCGATAATCTTCCCAAACTAAAATTCCTTTATTGCCGAAAACAGCGTTCTGCTGGGTACGGCTCGCCTGGCTGACCGGAATTCCGTCTGCCCGCCAGAAAAGCTGGCCGTTTTTGTTAATCCGCTGGGCGTAGATATCGTAACTTCCGCCCCCTTTATCTGTCCAGGAGACAACAATGCCGCCGGCGCCATCTTTTCCAATTTTAGGCGCACGCTGGGCATCAGGAGCTGTGCAAACTGCAAGCCCTGTTTTTTCCCAGAGAAGTTCTCCTTTGTTATTGATATGCTGGGCATAAATATCGGGATTGCGGTCGCCGCGGCGGTAATCAGTCCAAACTAAAAAAAGGCCGCCGCTGCCGTCGGCAATAACATCAGCGTCAACTTGTTCGCCGTTTTCCGCGGCAAGAGCTTTCCCCTGCGGGCCCCAAAGCAATTCTCCCTGGCTGTTGACGCGCTGGCCATAGAGATCGCTTAAATTCAAAGCGTCGCGCAAATCCTGCCAGATGATGATGACCCCGCCGGAATTGTCAGAAATCATCAGCGGATTAGTCTCCCCCCCCTTAGCATCAGCGACTGCTAAACTGCTTTCCCATAAACGCTCCCCGCGCAAGCTTAAATGCTGCATCCGAATTTTGGGTTCTGCTGCAAAACGATGATCTTCCCAGGCAATATAGGCGCCGCCTTTGTTGTCAGAAACCGCGCAAGGTTTAACCTGCTCGCCATCCACTCTGGCGGCCGCAATCCCCTCGCGTCCCCAGCCCAACACCCCCGCCTTATTTATCTTTTGGGCATAAATATTGGTGAAGCCGTGGCGGGCGTCTTCAAAAGTGAGAATTATTTCTCCCCGGCCATTGTCAGCGAGCGCGATGTTTTGGTGGTTAACTTTGCCCGGTGCGGCGCAAACCGATAAACCATCCGACCAAAATAATTTTGCGTCCGGAGAAATTTTTTGCGCCGAGATATCAAAATTACCGTTGCGGCTATCTTCGTAGATCATAATAGTCTCCCCGGTGCTGGCAGACGCGAGAACAGGTTGGCGCTGGAGGCTACGGCCGGCGGCCAGGCAGAGGCCGCGCTGATCCCAAAGTATTGCGCCGAGGCCGTTGATCTTTTGGCCGTAAATATCAATATTGTTTCCTCCGACCATACTGTCTGTCTGGCCCAGGTCGTCTTCCCAGGCAATTAACCATTCATCGCCTGTCAGCTTGACAATCGAAGGGGATTTTTGTTCACCGTAGGCGCCGCAAATGCTACGGCCATTTTCCGTCCAACTAATTGTTCCATTACCCGCGATACGCTGGGCGTAAATATCGCTCTTTTCTTCGCGCTGGTCCTCCCAAACAATAACCGCCCCGCCGTTTCCGTCACTGGCAAGTTTAGGGCCAACTTGAGAATAAAGAAAAGCGCAAACGGCGACGCCGTCTTTAGCCCATTGGGCATTGCCGGACAGGTTGATTTTCTGGGAGTAAATGTCTACATTATTGCTGCGCGAGTCCTGCCAAGCGACAATTACTCCGCTGGCCGCTTCACTGACGGCAACCACCGGCTTCTCCTGATTGCCGCTGGCCGCGCAGATGGGAGTGCCGTCTTTGGTCCAGAGCGTCTGGCCATTAACGTCCAAACGTTGGGCGTAAATATCATTATCGTTTGTCCCTTTGCGGCCGTCGCTCCAGACGATAACGGCCCCGCCCGAGCCGTCCGCGGAAATTTGCGGATACCACTGGGTGCCAACGGCGGTGCAAACGGGTAGACCGTCAACTTCCCATAATGGCTGGCCATTGACGTCCAAACGCTGGGCGTAAATATCTTCACCGGCATTATTGCGATAGTCGTACCAGGTAATAATGGCGCCGCCTAAACCATCGCTGGCCAATTGGGGGGCAAATTGGTTGGTCCTGGCGCTGCAGACGGAGGCCCCATCCTTGCCCCAAAGCGCCAGGCCGCTGGCGTCGATATGCTGGGCATAAATGTTAGCGTCATAAAAACGATAATCCTGCCAGACGACAATAATTCCGCCGCTGCCGTCGGAGATCGCCTGAATGGAATTTTGGTTCCCGGGAGCTGTGCAGGCGGCCACCCCGTCTTTTCCCCACAGCAGTTCGCCGGATTCGGTCATTTTTTGGACATAAATATCGGTATAGCCATTGCGGTTGTCTTCCCAGGCGATTAAATAATTTCCCTGGCCGTCGTTAATTACCGTTGGCTTTTCCTGGAGGGCGTTGCCCTGGCTGTCATTAATGATCAATCCGTTTCTTGTCCAGATAGGCTGGGGAGACTCCTGGGCAAATGACAAATGACAAATGACAAATGACAAATGAAGGAACAATATTAGACAAAATCTTTTCATGCTACCGCGGTTTCAGCCAATTTCATGGAAATGATCTTGGAGACGCCGGGTTCTTCCATCGTTACGCCGTAAATATTGTTGGCTACGGCCATGGTCCGCTTGTTATGGGAGATGACCAAGATTTGGCTTTGTCGGGAAAAATCCTGGAGCATTTCGGTAAAGCGTCCGATATTAGCGTCATCAAGCGCGGCATCGACTTCGTCCATGAAACAAAAGGGGCTGGGGCGGATCTTAAGCAGTGAAAAGAGGATGGCAATAGCTGACAGCGATCGTTCCCCTCCGGAAAGGAGCGGCAAGGGAAGCCATTTGCGGCCTGCGGGCCGGACCGAAATCTCAATTTCCGCTTCTAACACCGGCTGGTCGGCGGCAAGGGAGATCTTCGCTTCGCCGCCATTGAAAAGTTTGGAAAATGTTTCAGAAAAGACGATCGAAAGCTTATTCATCGTCTCCAGAAAAGTCTGTTCCGCTTTCAAGTCCAGTTCGCCGATGAGATTGCGCAGGTTATCGCGGCTGGCGTTCAGGTCAGCTAATTGCGCTTCAATAAAAGAGAGCCGTTCTTTTTCCTTCGCGAACTCTTCAATCGCCAGCAAGTTGACCGGTTCTAATGCGCGTAATTTTGCCCGGCACTCATCAATTTCTCTTTTTGCCGTTTGGGTATTGCTGATTTCGTACGGTAAGGCTTCCAGTTCCGGGATGGTAATATTATAGTCGAGAGAGAGGCGTTCCGCGATGCCGCTTAATTCCCCCTCGATCTTGGCCAGGGCGATTTCAATATTAGCTTCCTCACTCAAAGATTGCCGTTCCTGCTGGTCAGCCAGCCTGATTTTTTGTTCCAAAACCGCGAGCCGGGAACTTAAAGCCTCTTTTTCCTGTCGTTTTACCGCTAGGGCGTCAATCGCTCCGGCTGGCGGTTGAACAGCCGCCAGGCGCTGGTCCAGGTTTTTTAGCTGAACTAAATGCGCTTGAAGGGCAAAGTCTAAACGCTCTTTTTCTTTTGTGAGCCGCCTGGCTTCCTCTTCCAGCATCTCCAATTTCATTTTATAGGTCTCTTCTTTTTCCTGGGAATGGCCCAGCGTTAGCGTCAGCGCGTTCTCTTTGCCGAAACCGGCCAATAAATTTGATAATTGTTCGGTGAGAATTTTAGTCTGCTCAACCAGCGCCGATAACGAACTGGAAAAAGGCGAATCCCCCAGATCAAGGCCGGCCTGCTCTTTTTCTAATTGTAATTTAAGGGCGCTGATTTTTTGCTGAAGCCCAATTTCCCGGTCAGAAAGCTCCGTTAAAGCTTTGGCTTCCCGCTGTTGTTCCCCTGCAGTAAACCGGCGGTCCAATTCCAGGTCGCGCAGGCGATCTTTTTCCGCTTCTCTTCTGACGATAATCTGGTCGATGTCTTGTTCGAGCTTATACTGCGCCTGCTTGAGAGCCGAAAGTTCATTTTGGTCTGTTTCATCGTCGGCTTCTTGCGCCTGGGCGGCCTGCTTGACGCGGACGAGATCCCGGCTTAATTTCTGCTGTTTTTCCAGAAGCTGGCTGATAATTTTTCTGCTTAAACCGAGGTCCAATTCTTTGGCGCGATTTTGGACCTCGATATAGCGCTGGGCGATGCGGGACTGCTCTTCCAGGGTTATAATATGTTCGCTGATCTCGACTTTGATGTCGCTAATCCGCAAAATGTTTTGCTCCGCGCCGATCAGTTTTTTCTCCGCGGCATATTTTCTGGTCTTATATTTGTTAATTCCGGCGGCTTCCTCAAAAACCGCGCGGCGCTCCTCTCCTCGGCTTCCGAGGATAGCGTCGACACGGCCTTGGGTGATGATCGAATAGGTTGCTTCGCCCAATCCGGTATCGAGCAGAAGGTCTTTGATATCTTTGAGGCGGCATTGGTTTTTATTAATAAAAAATTCGCTCTCGCCTTCGCGGAAAGTGCGCCGCTTGACCGCGACTTCGGTAAAGGGGACCGGCAGAGCGCCGTCAGTATTATCAAAAAGCAGGGTGACTTCGCCCAGGGAGAGGGCTTTGCGCTGGGTAGAGCCGGCGAAAATTATGTCGGAGAGGGTGGCGACGCGCAGTTCGCGGGAATTGTCCTCGCCCAGGACCCAGCGGGCGGCGTCCATCAGGTTGCTTTTGCCGCAGCCGTTGGGGCCGACGATGGCGGTGATCCTGACGTCGGGAGAAAACTCCAGTTCCGTCTGGTCGGCAAAAGTTTTAAAGCCGCGCAGGATGAGTGATTTCAAAAACATCTTGCTGATTAATATAGCATAAATTTCTTAGCGGCTCAATATCGCTTAAAATAAATCGCCGCAATTGACAAGCAACATGACATTAACTATACTTAAAACATATTGAAAACATCAAATAGTTTTAAGTATGAGAAAAATTATTATTAAGCGAAAACGGTATCTCGATAAGATCGCCCCTTTTATGGATCAGGCAGTGATCAAGGTGTTGGTCGGCCAGCGGCGCGTAGGCAAGAGTTATTTGCTGCTGCAGATAAAAGACGAGCTGGAAAAACGGGGAATTAAAAGAGCCAATATTGTTTATATTAATAAAGAACTGCATGAGTTCGATTGTATCGCCAATTATGTCGATTTGCTCTCATACATTAAGAAAAAAATTTCCGGTCGAGGTAAAAAATATCTTCTCCTTGATGAAGTTCAGGATATTGATGGGTTTGAAAGAGCCTTAAGCAGCCTTCAGGCGAAAGGAGGCTATGACATTTACTGTACCGGCAGTAACGCTGATCTCCTCTCTGGCGAATTGGCGACGCGCCTGAGCGGCAGATATGTCGAAATCAGGGTCTATGGACTTTCTTATTTGGAGTTTCTAGTGTTCCATAAATTGTCCAATAGCGAAGATGCTTTTGAAAAATATGTCAAATATGGCGGTCTGCCTTATTTAGTTAATCTACAGTTGGATGACGAAGTAGTTTATGATTATCTGCGAAGTATATATAATACCATTCTTTTTAAAGACGTGGTTGCTCGCTATCAGGTTCGGAATGTCGCTTTTCTGGAGAATTTAGTTGAATATCTGGCGGATAATACCGGCAGCTTGGTTTCAGCGAAAAAAATAAGCGATTTTCTTAAATCTCAGAAGATTAAAATCTCGCCGAATATCGTGCTTAATTATCTGGCGTATCTAACCGCCGCGTTTTTTGTATTTCGGGTTCCGCGTTCGGAAATTGTTGGTAAAAAGTTGTTTGAGATTGGCGAAAAATACTATTTTGAAGATCTTGGCCTACGGCACACCCTTATTGGGTATAAGCACCCAGACATTAATAAAGTGTTAGAAAATCTGGTTTTTCTGCATTTGACGATATTAGGCTATGGTGTAACTGTGGGAAAGATTGGCGACAAAGAAGTTGATTTTGTTTGCGAAAAGGGAGGAGAACGGTTATATGTTCAAGTAGCCTACCTTATAACTGATCAGAAAACTCGCGATCGAGAATTTGGAAATTTATTGAAAATCAAGGATAACTACCCCAAAATGGTGGTTTCCATGGATAAGATGGTCGGAAAACAATATCAGGGGATCGAACAAATTAACATCAGAAATTTTTTAAGCGAGGACGGAATCGCCGGCTGGCAGAAGAGATAAAGTCGGTTTTTCACCGCGCGCTAATTGGATGAGCGACTGATTGGCAAATATTTTGAGGCTTGAGGCTTGAGGCTATACAGGCTATACAGGAAGAAGGGCTTTGGTGGTTCTTTCCCAAAACCCGATATAGGAATGGAACCTGCGACTGAAGTCGCGGTTCCATGAAAAATCTGAGGGAAGAGACGCTTTTTAAGCCGTGAAGATCTGTAAGATGGCTGGAGAGATGGACGGATCCTTAAAATTTCTCAACAACCGCCGGCAATTTCCATTTTTAAATACAGCTCCGCCCAGAAATAACCAGGAAAAGCTTTCAACTAGAAGAAAATTTCAGACGGGGGCCGGCGCCAGTGACGA
>JACRKQ010000059.1 GCA_016219705.1 Candidatus Saganbacteria bacterium
AATATTATCAAATTCTTGAGGATGTACAGCGCTGCCGACTTGATACTTCGCAGTGGTTCTTATGGTTTATCAAATGTGTCACGGCATCCATTATGCAAGCTCAAAATATTATTTCCAGTGTTTTTATGCGGGCCGACTTTTGGAACCAACATGCACAAACTGAACTTAACGAACGCCAGAAAAAAATTATCAATCGCATACTTGAAGCCGGCCCCGGCAACTTCGTGGGAGGATTAACCACCAGAAAATATGTCAGCCTGGCCAAGGTCAGTCGAGCGACCGCATTTCGGGAAATCACTGACTTGATCGACAAAAAAATCTTGCGCCAATTACCAGGACAAGGCCGCAGCGTTCATTATGATTTAGTTTGGCCGAAAAAAATAACCTAACCCATAGCTTGAGGTTTTCTTAGGCAGCCAACAGGCTCCCCTTTTTGATCGCCGAATTATCTGCCACCGCGATGCCGGCCTTAATCACCACATCGTCTTCGATCTGACAATGGGCTCCGACAATACAATCAACGAGTTTAACGTTTTTGCCGATATGGCTGTGCGGCCAAATAATGGCCCGCTCCAGAATAGAATAGTCGCCAATCGAAACCTGGTCGGCAATCACCGTCCCGTCACGGACCTCAACCTGCCGCCCGAATTTTACTTTTTCTCCGACGATAGATGCGCCTATAAATTTAACCGTGGCGTCCGGAGTTGTCTCCTTGCCCAGCCAGAATTTTCCATCAATCCTGGCTCCAATAATCTTTACCGCCACCTCACCATGCAAAATCGCCTGATGAGCTTCCTGATATTTTTGCGGATTGCCGATATCGATCCAATAGGCTTCCGACCTGTAGCCGTAAATTAGCGCTCCCCGGGCAAGCAGGTCGGGGTAAAGCTCCCGTTCAAAAGAATAAGGCTGGTTTCGCGGGGCGGCGCGGAAAATTTTTGGGTCGAGAATATAGACGCCGGCATTAATCGTTTTGGCCGTCACCCGCTCCCAGCTCGGTTTCTCGATAAATTCCGTCACGCGGCCGTTAGCATCGGTTAGAACGAGGCCAAAAGGAGTGGGATCTTCAACTTCCGTCAATGTCAGAGTGACGACCGCCTTCTTCTCACGATGGAAATTAATAATTTTAGAAATGTTCGCGTCGGTTAAAACATCGCCGTTAAAAACCACCAGCGGCCCATCGCCGAAATATTCTTCAGCATTCTTGACAGCTCCCGCAGTCCCCAGCGGCGATTCTTCGATCGAATAATGAATTTTTATTCCCCACGCCCGCCCATCCCCCAAAATTTTCTTGATCTCATGGGAGAGATAATGGAGATTGACAATAATTTCGTCGACGCCATGCTTCACCAGATGTTCAATTTGGTGGACAATAAACGGACGGTTAGCGACTAAAACTATAGGTTTGGGAGTATTGCATGTTAAGGGGCGTAAACGCGTTCCCAGGCCGCCGGCAATAATAACCGCTTTCAACGGATAGCCTGTGGCGAGTTCATCGAGCCAGTTCCTTTTTGAGACGGTTGATGGCTTCGACTTCAGTCGGATTGACGCCGCGTAAAATCGCCAGATAGATTGTGACGAAATCAGTCAGGAAAATCAACGACAATACCTGTTCCAGTAAATTTTTCCCCCGGGCAGGCAGTTCATTTATCCCGCCAATTTGCCCGCCAACCAGCGACTTGGTGAGCTCGATCCTCTTTTTCATTCGCTCCGATTCAAATTCACTGCGCAATAAGATCAAGGAAAAATTATGCTTGCCTCGGGTTAAAGCCGCTAGATTAACCAATTCATTATGATTTAATTCCGGAAAAACATTAACCAGCGCCGTCACTTTACTGTTTTCGCTCAACTGGGTTTTAAACCGATAAGCGGCCGCTCCCGTGATACCGTTAACCCCTAAAATGATAGGCGTGCGGTCAAGTAATTTTACCGCCAATTGTTTGGCCGGATTATTTTTCCCTGGTTGGCTGGGACCGTAGGCCAATTGCCCAAGAGGATTGGCCGCGGCACCAATCTCGACGGGAGAAATCGGACTTAAGCCTAACTGCGCCAGACTGTAAAGCAGGGGGCCCAGCATAAAAGCCAACGCCGCCCGGGGCTGATATCCCTCCGGTATGACAAAACAGGGCGATTTATTCTCTGCGATTATCTGTCTTAACTTCCCGCCGCTGGTCACGCCGATAATATTAGCCTGCCGGCTCACCGCCATTTTAACCGCGGACAGGGTCTCTTCCGTATTGCCAGAATATGACAGGGCGAACACCAGAGTTTCATCATTGACAAAGGCGGGTAACTGGTAATTGCGGTTAATAAAAATAGGCCTGGGGCAGGAATTGGCCAATAAATCACTGACAATGTCCCCGGCAATCGCCGAGCCGCCCAGACCGCAAATTACAATTTGCCGGATATTTTTGAGCGGCTTTAATTCAATCGCCTGACCAATTTCCGCCGCCGCTTTCCACATCTCCGGCATGCGGGCAACCATATCCAACATTCCCTGGGGATCCAGTCCCTTAATTTTTTCCGGGCAATCCAGCAGAGCCGGTCTATTCATTCGCCCGGCCATTAGTGTTCCTTATCAATAAACGGATCTCTTCCAGCGCTTTTTGCAGTTGTTTATCATCAGCATCTTTTTTCTTAGTTAAATTCAATTCCGCTTCAGCCTCTGCAGTGGGGATAACAATTTCCATATCCGGCTTAATCCCCTTTTTATGGATATCTTCCCCATTGGGTGTTAAGTATTTAGCAATTGTCACCAATAGAGCGGAGCCGTCACTTAAGCGGCGGACATTCTGGACAGAAGCCTTCCCAAAAGAGTGCGCGCCTACCAGTTTAGCAATTTTATTGTCGCGCAAGGCTCCGGCTAAAATCTCTGAAGCGGAAGCCGAAGCTTCATTGATTAAGACAAGGGTCGGTTTTCTCCAAAGGACCCGGCCGGTCGACTCGATCTGCTCTCGCCGCCCATCTCGGTCGACCGTTTGAACAATTATGCCGCGGTCAATAAACATACTGCCGATATCGATTGCCGCCTGCAGCAATCCGCCGCCGTTATTACGCAAATCGATGATCAAGCCCTCGGCTAACTGGGCTTTGCGCAAGGCTTTTTCAAATTCCTGCGCGGAATGGAGGTTCTCAAACGTGTTGAGCTTAATATAAGCAACATTGCCGTCATCAAACATCTTCGTCTCGACCGGTTTAATCTCTATTTTGGCGCGGGCAATTTCATAATCTTTCGGTTCTTTCCAACCCTTGCGGGCAATGCTTAGTTTAACTTTCGTCCCCGCCGGACCGCGGATTAAACTGACCGCTTCATCCAACGCCATATCTTTTGTCGCTTTTCCTTCAATGGAAATAATCCGGTCGCCGGTTTTTAGCCCGGCTTTCTCCGCCGGGGTTCCGGCAATGGGCGCGATAACAGCAATCTGTTCGTTTTTCATGCCGATATAGATACCGATGCCGGAATAACTGCCGCTCAAGCGCATCTGCATTTCTTTATAAGCTTTGGGCTCAACAAAACGGGTGTAAGGATCCTCTAAAGCAGAAAGGAGTCCGCGGATGGAGCCGTAGACCAGTTTCTGGTCATCTAAATTTTTCTCAACATAATCACTTTTCAAAATATCAAGGACCTGGAGATACGTCTCTAGCTTCCTTTCCATCTCTCCCTGGGCAATCACTTTGCCATATAAGGAAACCCCCAGAGATACAATCATGACAACCAACAGTAACTGCCGCCAACTTTTCAAACGAAACATTTTTTTTGCCTCCTTCAGGAAGTATCTATATTTTACCACGAACTATTTTAAAAATGGCATCGGGTTGACCGGCTTACCTTTAATGCGCACTTCAAAATGGAGATGCGGCCCCGTTGAATAACCGGTGCTCCCCACCAGGCCGATCACCTGGCCTTTAACCACAGTCTCTCCGACATTCTTGTAGAGCCGGGACATATGGCCGTAAACCGTCGTCTTAGAATTGCCATGGTCAATGACTATCGCCTTGCCATATCCGTCCCACCAGCCGGAATAAATGATCTCTCCGGAATCGGCGGCGCGGATCGGCGAACCATAAGGCGCCGCAATATCCTGCCCCGTATGCATGTCTCGCCCTCCCCATAAAGGATGGCGGCGATAACCAAAAGGAGAGGTTAAACATCCCTGGAGCGGCCAGATGAAGATCCCGCTGCTCTGAACCTTTGCCCCGCGGTGCGCCGCAATTTTTTTGTTGATCAGGCCTTCCAGTTCCTGGGAGCTCTTTTCCAATTCGGCGACCCGCGCTTCATATTCCTTTCGCCGCTGCTGCAGCGACTGGAAAAGCTGGGTCTTTTCTGTCGCTTGCTGGGAGATGCTCTCCTTTTTCTCTGCGATTTCCTGGGCGAGAGAGTGGATCTCCTGGGTGCGATTTTCCAATTTCTCGCGTTTCGTTTTTACCTGCCGGACGTTCGCCCGCACACTTTCGACCAATGCGGCGTCATAATTAATTATTTTGCTGAAGAAGGTCAGCCGGTTCAAAAAATCTGACATTGAATTGGCGCCCAATAATAATTGTAAATAATTGATGCCGCTGTTCTTATAAATTTCCCTGATCCGCTGTCTTAATTTATTTTCTTTCTGGTTCAGATCCTGTTGGGTTTCATTTAATTCCACCGCTAAGGTGGAGATTTCCCCTTCATTAATTTTAATCTTTGTCTGCGCCTTTTGTAAATTATTGGAAGTGGCCTTTAATTCTTTGTTAATGACCACCAGGCGGCCCATAACGGCCTGTTCCTCTTCCCTGGTTTTGAGCAGCATCTGCTTACTTTGTTTTAATTTTTGGTTGATCTCCTGGAGTTTTTGTTCTTCAGGCAGTTCGGCGGCAGCGGCGGCGGCACTGATAAAAATCAGGAGAAAAATAGCGGCAAAAAACTTCATGGAAAAAGAATAATAACATAATCTCATTACCCAAACAAGGCGCGGGCCCGGCGGCGGCGATGGAAAGCGATCACAAAGCGGTGCGCTTCATCCCTGATGCGCTGCAATAATTGCAAGCCCGGAGAGTTTTTTGGTAAAATCAACGGCTGGCTGCGGCCGGGGGAAAAAATATATTCTTCTCTTTTTGCTAACCCAATAACCGGCAAATCTGTTAATCCCGCCGCCGTCAGAGCCTTCTGCGCGGCGTTTACCTGCCCCAAACCACCATCAATTAAAACCAGGTCCGGCAATAATAGCTTTTCTTTAAGGCTCCCTTGATAGCGCCGCGCCACAACTTCGCCCATCGCCGCCACATCGTTTGGCTTATCAGTTAAGCTTTTGACCTTAAACCGGCGGTAATCATTTTTAAGCGGCGCCCCGCCGAAAAAAACTACCAGCGCGCCGACAATATTACTCCCCTGGATGTTGGAGATATCGAACGCTTCGATCCGCATGGGAATTTTAAGTAATTTTAGTTTTTTTTGCAGTTCGTCCAGAGCGACAAGATGGTGCGGCAGCGGCGCGCGGGCCAAATTCTTTCCTTCGATTAAATCGGTTAATGATTTTAGCCGGTTGCGTAAATAGGCCGCCCGCTCAAAATCCTGGCCGGCGGCCGCCTGACGCATCGCCGCTTCTAATTGGGACGCGGCCGCCGAAAATTTCCCTTCCAGTAACTCAATGATCGCTCCAATCAGCGCTAGATAATCCGCGCGGCTGATCTTGCCGACACAAGGGGCTGTACAGCTGCCGATTCGATAATAAAGGCAGGGTTGCTCTCTGGTTTTTAGCGGGGATTCTTTGCACCAGCGGATGGGAAAAAGTTTCTTAACGAGACTGACGACTTCGCGCACCATGCCGCCGCGGAAACGGCCAAAGTAGAGCGCGCCGTCCTTATCTTTACGCCGCGCCAGGAAAAGCCGCGGCCATTTTTCGTTAACCGTCAATTTGAGGAAAGGGTAGCTTTTATCGTCGCGTAAGGCAATGTTGTAACGCGGTTTATATTTTTTAACAAGCTCATCTTCCAAAAGCAGGGCGTCCATTTCGCTCGCGGCTAAAATATAATCGATATCGCGCAATTTAGAGAGAAGGATGCTGGTTTTTATCTCCTGCGGCCGGCTAAAATAAGAAGCAACGCGCTTACGCAGTGATTTGGCCTTGCCAACGTAAAGCACAACTCCGTTTTTATCTTTAAAAAGGTAAACGCCGGGTTTATCAGGCAGTGTTTTCAGCTTATCCTGCAAAGAGGACATGCTATTTAGCGAGAACTTTAACCTTTAGGACCGCGCCGATTTCCTGGTAAATTTTGACCGGAACTTTATAGTCGCCGAGAGACTTGATTGGTTCGGTTAAAGAAATTTTCTTCTTTTCTACCGTGAAACCGGCTTCTTTACTGACTGCCAGGGAGATATCCTGGGAAGTGACCGAACCAAAAAGCTTCCCTCCTTCACCGGCATCAGCTTCAATAGTGATCTCCAGACTATTAAGTTTTTCGGCCATGGCATGGAATTCGGCGCGGCGCGCCTCCATCTGCTGTCTTTTTTCTTCTTGCTTTTTTTTCATGACCGCAATGGCCTTTGGGGTCGCCGTCCCGGCTAATTTTCTGGGAAAAAGAAAATTCCTGGCATAACCTGCGGAAACATTGATCAGGGAATCCGCTTCGCCTATATTTTCGATATCTTTAAAAAGTACAACTTTCATGTTATTAATCCACTTATTAATCCACCGTAAAAGGAACCAGGCCCATCTGCCTGGCCTGTTTAACAACTTTAGCCACCATCCGCTGGTGCAGGGCACAGCAACCGGTCATACGGCGCGGGGCAATTTTCCCTCGATCGGTCATAAAACGCTGGACAAAGCTGACATCTTTATAATCAAGGGCCTTCTGGTCGGCGCAGAAGATACATTTTCTCTTTTTACGCTTCTTAAACGGATCATTACTTTTGGTTTTTGGTTTCCTTCGTTCTCGTGTCATTTACTTCCTCCTAAAATGGAACTTCTTCCTCCGCTATGCTTGGCGCCGCTTCGGCCACTGTTTCCGGAGCCGCTCCGCCTTCGCGCTTGCCCAACATCTGCATATTATCAGCTGTCACTTCAGCCATGGTCCGCTGTTCACCATTCTTGTCAACATAAGAGCGGATCTGCAAACGCCCCTCAATCGCCACTGGCCGTCCTTTTTTTAAATACTCGCCGCAAATCTCGGCGAGACGGCGCCAGGCGACAATATTAATAAAATCAACTTCATTGCCTTCGGCTCCTTTTTTTTGAATACGATTGACCGCAATCGCGAAATGCGCGACTGGAATACCGGCAGTCGTATATCTTAATTCCGGATCGCGGGTCAAATTGCCGATCAAAAATACTTTGTTATACATATGTTTAAAATGGCAGCTCGTTGATTAAATCGGCGTCTTCCAGCATTGGTTCCGGCTCTTCCTGATTGTTAGACGGCGCGACTTGAGTCGTTGCGGCTGGCTGGCTGCTTGTTCCGAGCGCGGTCGAAGAACGGACTGCTTTATCCATCAGAGTTATCGCTTTGGCTACAACTTCGGTCACCCAGCGGCGCTGACCGGACTGATCATCAAAAGAACGGTTTTGGATCCGTCCTTCAACGAGGACAAGGTTCCCTTTCTTTAGATAATCGCGGCAAATTTCCGCCGGTTTTCCCCAGACAACGATATCGATAAGGTCAGCTCCATTTTGGATCCGGTTAACCGCTAAACGGAATTTTGACATGGTGGAACCATCATTCATTGAGCGACACTCCGGGTCAGCCGTCGGCCGTCCGATGAGGGTAATGCGATTAAATCCCGCCAACGCTCTCTCCCGTTACTTCTTGGATTTCACTAACAACAACTGGCGTTATCTCCTCGGCTTTGGCAGTCGCCTCGTCTTTCTTTTTCTTCTCTTCCGCCTTAAGAATTGAATAGCGGACGATGCTCTCTTCGACTTTTAAATTAGCCGCTAGACTGGCCGGCAGGCTGGTTTTTGCCTTAAAATAAACCATGACATAAAAACCGGACCGCAATTTCTTGGCGCCGCTCATGATTGACGCTAATTTACGTATCCCCCATTTATCAGTTTTCTCAATTTCCCCGCCAAAACCTTTAATCTTATCTTCAATCTTAGCGATAAGGGCGTTAATCTTTTCTTCTCCAACATTCGGGTCAAAAATCACCATCAATTCATATGAATTCAAAATAATAATCCTCCTGCTTTAAATTACAAATGTCCAATTAACTGTTATATTTTTTGTCATTGGTTATTAATAATTATATCACAGAAGCACAGGAGGGGCAAATTAGCAAGGAGCTTGACAGCTCTGACGAATAGTATTTGACACCGAAGGGAAAAATTCACTTCAGCAACCAAATTCTTCGCATGATTTTAACAAGGCATGGGAACCCCTTTTCCGCTTAATTTTTTTTGGACTTTACAATCTGGCAGATGTAAAATAATAAA
>JACRKQ010000060.1 GCA_016219705.1 Candidatus Saganbacteria bacterium
TATTGGTTATGATATCAAGCAAAACTTGCCTTTGCGAAGAAAATCCCTTGGAACAAGAGGAAAATGGGTCCCTGGTTGATAAAAAGATGCGTCGGCAAGTGGGAAGGGGTTTACGGGTGCGAAGAAATACTATTCGTCAGAGCTGATGAGCTCAATTTACAATCTGTCGCCAATCTGGTGACAACAAGTTCACTGGAAATTAATTTAACTTTTGACCCGACCGGTATTCCCAGCGATAAATTAAATAGCCGTTATATTTATGCGAAGGTCTATCATTCCGGCAGCCCGAGCGCGCTGGCAATATTCGGTACGATTAGTAGCTCAAACTTGAAATTAATTACCCATGGCCTGGCCCAGGACGCAATTTTTACCATTGTTTATAATCCTAATATGGAAGTTGTCCTGTCCGACGCGGTGGCCGCCAGTTCCGTTGATTCTTTTGCCACTCGCGTCCCGCCGTGGCAGACCAATCGCTGGATGACGATTTTTAATACGGCTGAAGCGACTTTGCGGACGGTTGTGGCTGGGATTTTGGGCGTCGCCCCCGCTTCCCTTACTAACGATCAAATCAAAGCAGTCATAAAAACCCGGGTCACCGATAATGCCGCGGCGGCCGGCAGGATTTACCAGACTGCTGGATTTCGCCAGCCTAATCTGGAACCGCGAGCCAATCAGGCTTTAAGCGGGACAACCGAGGCAGTTTTTGCTATCAATGTTACTGATGCCAGAAATAGCAGCGCTCCGTCGGGGGCGACTCGCGAAGCAATTCCTCTTCTCGGTTTAGGCTATGGCTTAATCTACATCAATAGCAATGACGTTAATGATACGATTGCGGAACCATTGGGCTCGATCCTGGATGCCGTAGCCCATGAGATGCTCCACACGATCCAGTTTGGCTATGATATCGGTTACGGTGCGACTTCGTCAGGCTTCCTCGAAAGTACCGCTGCGACCTATGGGACAACCATCGATCACGGCAATACTACGCCGCAAGTCAGAACGGGGAGCGCCACGGAAATTTACAAACTCTCCACTTATCTGGGTTGTGAAAATGTCGGTCCAGCCTCTTATGCTTACGCTAACCAGGACTTTTTTGCCTATGTCGCCCGCGCGTATAATTCCAACAGTTTAGCTTACATTAAAGATTTTTTTGAACAGGCTAAGACCGATATCAACACGCTGGTTGCCAGCGGCGAAACAGCCGCCCGGTTGGCTCTATCACGGGAAACTCTGCGGCGTGCCTTGAATAAAGCGCTGGATACAAAATTTTCTAAAAGTCTCCCTTATCTTTATTTTGATTTTGTTAAACAGCGGGCGATGGAGCATTCCGCCAGCAGCCAGCTAAGGACAGGTGAGATAAACACGTCGCTCACTTTTTATGCTGATCTCTTTCACGGAACTTCTGTTCAAAGGAAAAATGCCGACCCGGAAGGTGTTCTGTCGACCCCCTTGCGCGACAGTTTTGCCTCTTATGAACCTTTTTCTTCTATGGCTGTCATTATTACCCCCAGCCGGGCAGTTACGAACGGCGTTGATGTCCAATTGACTCTCTCTGCGTCTCCGAGCGCCGACATTAAAGCCATTGTCTATCGGGCTGGGGAGGCGTCGGGTACGGAATTTACCGGTCCCCTGCGCATCCGGGGCTTTGGGAAATCAGCCGGTGATATTTTGACGGTTTTAGCGGCTAATGTTGATTACACGAAAAAATCGACTATTGCTTATGAACTGGGCCCCCCGAGCAATAATACCATTGAAGCGACAATTGTAATTAACGGAACAAGTTATCCTTTTGTCCCCAAATTTATTGCCTCCGGTTTTGGCTCTTTTTCCGGATCAGTTAAGCGTTCCGGTCTGCCGACTTTCCTGGCGTCTACCGGCCGCCTGTCAGAAATCAGCAGCAGCGCCCTTCTTTCTGTTTTAACTGATCCGACGAGAATATCTTCCCCTGGCGCCTACGCCATGAATAAGGCCGGTAAAGTTTTTGAAAATAGCAACGGCGTTGCCTCGCTGGTCTACAATACCCCTTTAATCACCCAGGCGGATGATGGCGCCCAGGTTGTCTTTTCTCCCACCAGCGGGACAATTACCTTTATAAGTTATACAGCTTCCTTGGAAGGTTATTTAAGCGGGACATTTGAATGCACGGTCGCGGGGAGTCGTGAAACATTAAGCGTGCCAGTGCCGGGGACAGATTCTCGGGAGACTCTGATTGGCACGATCACGGGGCGTTTTGGTGTTACACTGGGAACCAGCCTCGAATCACCTTAAATTAAAACGGCCGAAAAATTGTTCCAGCTTTTTCTCCAGCTAGAACTTTATTAATCAGACCTTTTTTCCGCCCGTGGATGATAGCCATGGAGATTCCTGCCTTCTGGCAGATCTGCGCCGCTTGAAGTTTGGTTTGCATTCCGCCTGTTCCAACGTTTGAAGCGGAATTACCTGCGGCAGCAGTAACTTTCGTATCAATTTCGACAATCTCCGGAACTAAATACGACTGGCCTTTTTCATCCTTCATGTAGAAACCATCGACATCCGTTAAAATTATTAACGTGTGGGCGCCGATCAATCCGGCGGTCAGAGCGGCCAGAGTATCGTTATCGCCAAACTTGATTTCCTCAATGGCGACGGTATCATTTTCATTAACGATAGGGATAACGCCTTCTTTCAATAAGGTTTTAAAACAGTTTTGAGCGTTAACTTTGCGTTCCTCATTGGTGATAACATCTCGGGATAATAAAATTTGAGCGACAGGAATATGATATTTTTCAAAAACTTTTTCATACTGGCGCATCAAGCGTGATTGTCCAACGGCCGCCGCGGCTTGCTTTTCGGCGATAGTTTTGGGTTGGCCCAGTTTTAAGTGCAGAGCTCCGGAGGCGATTGCGCCCGAAGTGACAATCACGACTTTTTGTCCGGCTTTGACTAATTGACTAATTTCGGCGGCGATTTTATTAAGGTTGGCCAAGTCTAATCGGCCTTTAGTCGTAGTCAAAGAAGAACTGCCGACTTTGATAACAATGGGTTTGCCGGCTTTTGTGGCCATGCGGATCTAGGTGGTGAGAACGCTGATTTTTCGGCCAGCTTGAAAAACAACTTGACCGGCGGCGGTGGCAAATAATGTATGGTCTTTGCCCATGCCGACATTGACGCCAGGATAAAATCTAGTGCCGCGCTGGCGGATAATGATCGCCCCGGCGGTTATTGTTTGGCCGCCAAAAACTTTAACGCCTAGACGCTGGGCGTTGGAATCGCGGCCATTTTTACAAGCGCCGCCGGCTTTTTTATGTGCCATTTCTAACCTCCTCAATCTGGATCCTGGTAAATCTTTGCCGATGGCCGATCATGCGGTGATAATTTGTCTTACGTTTATATTTTAAGGAAGTGACCTTATCGTCTTTGCCTTCACCCAGAATTTTGGCCGCAACAGCTGCCCCGCTAACATAAGGGGCGCCGACGGTTGTTTGGTCATTATTGGAAATCAGCATGACTTTATCAAAAGTAACCTGGTCTTTGGCATCCAGAAGTTCAACTTCCAGAATATCTCCAGCTTTGACTTTATATTGCTTGCTGCCTGTTTCAATAACTGCGTACATAACTTATTTATTATACCAGATTAGCGGCACTTATGGCAAGCCCCGAGGAGAGAGTGGCATTGAGGCGGCGCATAACCTCATCGGGTTTTAGCCATTCTGCCATTTGGAGGGTGGCTGTTTCATTCTCCGAAGTTGCTCCAACTTTTAAAGCCTGTCCACCCCAGGAGATCTTCATGTGCGGGTTAAAGCCTTGCGAATAATCGATCGGTAGTCCAGCCCTTCTAATGGCTCGCTGAAACGCCCGCATCAAATCGCGATGGCTGATAAATTTTACCTCGGGGCCTTTACGATATTTAATTTGGATGTGTTGCATAATGATATTATTTAGACAATTAGGATATCAGGGAGAGCTCATTTAGCCAACACATGTTTTTGTATCCATTTTTCAAAAAAGATATCCTCAAAAAAAACTTTTCCCCCTTCCTTTTCGATAAGTTGCTTATCATAAAGAATTTTTGTTAATTTCTGAACGGTTGATTGTGTCCCCAATTGATTTTTTTCCAAAAATTCGCGAGAATAGGCGCTGATTTTTGAGTATTCAGATAAGCCCATTAAATAGCCTTTTTGTTTGGCAGTTAAATTTTCCCAAATAGAATTGTAATTTGCGGCTTCAGATAAAATAATTTCCTGAACGGCCTCATCAATAAGCTCTTTAGAAACTTTTTTCTTGTCTCTGGATTTTTCCCAAACAAAGTGACACAATTCCTGAGTATAGTAGGGGTGGCAGCGCGAAATTTCTAGAATTTGGTTTATTTCAGCTTGTTTAACATCAACTCCGGTTTGGTGCATTCTCTCTTTGATAAACCTCGAAAAAACAGCAGTTTCGATTTTTGGTAAAGGATATTTTCGGCCACTGTTATAAAAAGACCGACTTTTATCATCAAATAATTTTCGCATTAGGTTTCTTTTACTCCCTAAAAAAACATAGGCCACGTCGCGATGGAATTGGAATTTGGAGCGCATGCCGGATTCGATCTCGCCATCATCAAAAGAAAGCAACTCTTGAAATTCATCGAAAACTACTATTGCCTTTTTTTTGTGTTTTCGCGCCAACTTATTTACGCTTTCGTAAAGATCTTCAAGCAAGGGGGCTATTTTTTTGGATCGATCAAATTCAAATTCGAAACTTGTCTCACCTCCTGTTCTCACCACTATTTTAGGCAATAGTTTGGGCAGCAAAGATCTAAGGCCTTCAATTATCTTGACGAAAGGCCCTTTAAATGTTTTAGCTATGGCTTCGGCATAAATTTCAACAAACTTTTGTTTTGAATTTACAAAAAATAGGTCAATATAGAGGGTTAAACAGCCTTCTTTTTTTAGGTTATTAAGCACTTTTTTTATTAGGGATGTTTTTCCATATCGGCGCGGAGAAAAGATAATAATATTTTGTCCGCTTTTCAATTCGGAGCTTAGATCTCTAATTTCTGCCTCTCGATTTGTGAAAAATTCCCCTGCAACAGCCTCACCATAAACAAAAGGATTCATAATTCCCCCTCAGGTATAATACCATTATGTATAATACCAATTGGTATTATATCATTTGGTGTAATATCAGTCAATTGATCGATCTGACATTCAGCCCTGACGAATAGTATTTGACACCGAAGGGAAAAATTCACTTCAGCAAACAAATTCTTCGCATGATTTTAACAAGGCATGGGAACCCCTTTTCCGCTTAATTTTTTTTGGACTTTACAATCTGGCAGATGTAAAATAA
>JACRKQ010000056.1 GCA_016219705.1 Candidatus Saganbacteria bacterium
ATATTACGATCGAGAAGAAGCGCTTTGTGACGCCCTATTTAAAACCTTTGGAAACATTCAGAAGAACCCGGAATTGATTAAGGGATTGCTTGTTCCTTTTTTGTAAACATAATGTCTATTTAATTATGCGCACCTATATAACATCGCTACCCCCTGTTCAGTAAACACGAACGTATTGGGAGCATGTTTCATTTTTGAACTTATCACAATTTGTGATAAGTTCATGATTTCCTGCCTTCTTAAAAAAAACATAAAGTCTGCGGGAAAACGAAACAAATTTCTTCTGACGGCCTGATTTAAAGCTCTTGTTTCTACGAACTGTGGGCACCAATACAGTTTTTTTATTAATTTATACTTTATATTGTGCTATAAACCTTGGCCAAAATGCAAGTTTTTTTTAACCTAACGCTTGTCCTCCTACGACGGGCAACACTACTCTAAAATGCGTCCCTTTGCCGCTTTTCGCCGCCGGGCTTATCGCTTCAATTGTCCCATTATGTTCCTGGATTACCCTAATCGCCATGAACAAACCTAAACCCGTTCCTGTCTCTTTAAGCGTAAAAAACGGATCAAAAATTTTGTCCAATTTTTCCGGCGGAATCCCCGCTCCCGTGTCAATAATATCAATGGCCACCCCATCGCCATCAATTGTGCTTTCCCGCTGACTGAATATTTCCAACCGCCCGCCCTCCGGCATGGCTTGGATAGAATTTAAAAATAAATTGACAAAGACCTGGTACAATTGATTTGGATCCGCTTCTAAAACAGGCAAATCTTTAAATTCGTGAAAAATTATAATATCCTGTTTGCTGCAGAGATTAGCGTGAAAATCGATAACCTCCCGGATCAATTGGTTGACGTCAACTATCTGTCTTTGCGATTTTGGCGCCCGGCCGGCTTTTAACAATTTTTCAACAATATTGTTTATCCGGTCCAATTGCCGCGGCACAATTTCTGTATACTTAACAATAAAATCTTGATCGGTTATGTTTTCCGGCAAGACCTGCGTCATCCCTTTTATCGCCGCTAATGGGTTTTTAATCTCATGCGCCAGGCCGGCCACCATCGTCCCCAGCGCCGCTAAATTTTCCGAGCGGGCTAATTTTTGGTAAAGCTGTATATTCTCAAACGCCACCGCAATTTGCTGCGCCAGTGTCACCAGCAAATTTTTATCCTCTATATCGTAGTCGTCGCCTGATAATTTTCGTCCTAAAAAGAGACTGCCCCATTTTCGGCCTTTACTTTCGATGGCTAGGGCCAAAACCGGAGAAAATTGGGGCAACGAGTCATCCAGACAGATTTGCGCGTCATCTACTTTGAATGTCTTTTTAATTTTTTCCTTAACAAAGCCATCTAACTCATCGCCCCTTATCACGGCAGAAATGCCCTGCGAAAAACTCTTGATCGTCTCCTGGTAATCATAGTGGCTTCTGAAAAAAAGATTGTCCATAACACGCTGGCTCCAGTCTTTGAGCGGCTGAAAGACAAAACACATGCCAAGGACAATACAAAGAGCGGCCAAAATTGAATTGTTTTGCCAGAAACCCTGGAAATAACTATTGGCCAACGATAACAAAACCACATAAAAGGCCGTGAATATCGCCGTAATAAAAGAGTAAACCAGCCCTTTGCGGACATAGATGGTAATATCCAATAATTTATGCCTGACAATTGCATACACCGCGACCCCAACATAAATTGGCAGGGTAAAATGGCTAATTATCGGTAAATTAATGTTAAAAATTGGGAAGAAAGATGTGACGCCGCCCAGGAAGCCGACTAACGAAGCCGCAAAAACATATAATAATTTCTGATACTGCTCACCCGATGAGCGTCGCAAGGCCGCAGCCAGATAAGCAAACCCAAAGATAAATGAGCTAATCAACCAAAACGCAAAAAGCGCATAAACAGCCGTCAGCTTAGGGTAGTATTTAAATCCTTCAATCAACATGACATCTTTAATGAATAATGGAGTAAAATCTAAAATTATAAAACCCAAAGCGACAGCGCGCGATAATCGTAAAACCCACTTCTTTGAATCTCTTAGACCTAACAGGGAAAAGATAAAATCTAAAAAGAACACCGGCAGAAAGATCGCCGCGCCCTCCTGGATGCGCAGCCAAACTAAAACCGCCGCTTTCTCGGCCACAAAGATTTCAATTCCTTGGGCAAACATCCAAACAGCTAAAGCCAGAGAAAAAAAAGCCAGAGCTTGATTTAAGGCGCTGCTGCGTCCCTTGGAATAAACAAATATCGCCAGCGCCAGGGAAGCAATGGCCGTCAATAAAATTGCCGCCGCAAAAATACTAGAATTCATAAAGCCTTTTCGTGAATTTCATTGACAAGTTCCTATTTCGTCAACCTCACATTATCCACCGCATACTGCAGAGCTCCCGACGCTTCAGACGCAAGGCCGATAAACTGCATTTGCAACCAGCCTCCCGACCGGTTAGTTTGTTCCGGATTCCAAATGTTATCCCCAACCTTGGGATTATCATCTTTGAAATCAGAAAAAGGAATTATCACCCGCTTCCAACCGACCCAATCGACCAAAATATCAGAGACAAATCGGTCATCATAAAGCGGCGCAGACGCTTCTAGCGTATGCTGCTCCATATTCCAATTGCCATTATCATCATCAAATAATTCAACCTTTATTCTCCCAAAACCAGGCCCAAAACCATAAACATCTAATTGCAAATTGCGGTAAGCAGATAAATCCTGACCAGGCTTGGCAATATATACTCCCATGCCGCCCGCGTACCAATTGCCGCGAGCCTTTCCTTTAATGAGCAGGGAATACTTGCTGGTGTCGCGGATCACTTCAGGCGCCCCTTCACGAAAATTGGCGGTGCTTACTACTTCCGGTGAAACGCCATCAAAAACCCACCACAGAGGATTAACATTAAAAGTCCCCCCCTCAAAATCATCGATTAATAAACCTGCCGGACGACTGTGCGGAACCGGCGCTCCCATCGCCCACCCTGTGGAAATGACCAATGAATTAAACATTCTTGTGTATGACTGATTGAAAATCAAGGAATTTCCTAAATATCCCAACGTTAGAGCTTGACCGGGCATTAATAAAATATTCATTTGTAACCCATAATCAATATCACTGCTTGGACTACCCAAAACCGCGTTGGTCGAACTAAACAATTTGGTCGTCGCTCCCACCCAAGCCTGCCACTTCAGCCTGTCCACCAACGGCCGACGATACTCCAAAGCGCCGCGCAAACCGACAAAAGCGCTGCCCATAGCTGAGTTTAGCGCCAGGCCGTGCAAACCATAGACCAGGAAAAAAATACCGTCAAAAAAGTTTTTGTTGATCTGGTTCTTAGCATTTAATTGAAAATCAATTTTATTTTCTAAAACAGTAGTGGCAGTCACTCCCCCGGAATGAGGCTCAAGATATACCATGGGATAAGAACTAACCGAGCTTTGTAATTCTAAAACCGTATGTTCGTTAAGCTTCTTCTCATAGCTGACCTGCCCTCCCGTCATGGCAAAATTGTTTGTTCCCGATTGCGCCTCAAAAACATGCCCCACCTGGCCGCCCAGGGAAAATCTGGACGGTAAAATGTCTACAGATTTTGGGGGCGCTTCCACTTCGGCGCTGGGAAGTATTCGTGGGGTAACAGCTTGTTTAGGGAGAACTTGCTTTGCAGCTGCCACAGGAGCAACCGATTTTTCCGCCAGAGCAATAATTTTAGCCGCAGCCGCCAGCAGCGTAAAGCGCTTGACCGGCCCTGGCTCTATGGGAAAAGCCAAAACCTCCCTGGTCGCGGCAAAACCAGGCGTACCAGCGAAACTCGAAACATTTTTTAGCTGGCCAATAAATTTAACGACGCTGTCCTGTAATTCTTCGGCCGTCAATTCCGCCCCTTTGTCCAAATAATTGCCTTTGACGCTGATCAGATGATAATCACGGATTACTTTGGCGGCCAAAGGGAAATAGGGGCTAGCGGCAGGAATATCGGTTAAGGTGAGGGCCTCCATTGTGCGCGGCAGCACGGTCTGAATTAAACCTCTTTTCTCCAGATAAACCAAGGTTTTAGCAAAAACTTCCACCAGCTCCAGCCGGTGAGCTTCTTTGTAAGCGTGCTCCTGCCAGTAAGCCTCAATACTGCAAGCGGTTAGATTATTTAAAAGCGCAAAAGCCCAGTGATCATGCCCTATACCAAAAGGCGGAATATAATCTTTATCGCTTAAGGTGGGGATGGCGGCCAGAGCGACCGCCCCCCAAAAAATTGCCATAAAAAAAACGGTAAAGAAACTTTTTACGGTTTTCATGATTATCAAAAACCACTACTGATAATACCGCCAACGCCAATTTGTCCGCTTTTTCTCGTGACATTAATTGGATTGCCAGTAACATCAGTGACAGAACTATCAACCTCCACGGTTCCCGATGTTGTCCCCGGACTAATAGTCAGAGTGACATAACTGCCAAAATTCATATAAGTTCCGTTAATATATGAACTTGATCGGCTTGGATTGTTGACCAGCAGAGCTGTAGTGATGGTTTGTCCTTCTAAGGTGTAATTAGAGGTTATCTGCGCCAGTGTTCTGTCAATTGGTTCACTAAAGTAGACCTTAACTTCACTGCTTTGTGAACTATTATTGGCCACAGCCACCACTTCAGGCGAAACATTGTCCTTAACATTTAAGATGTCAGAAAACTGGCTCTCGCCCGCCACATTAACGGCGGTGACTTTGAAATCCATCCCTCTACCAAGATACGGCCAGGGAAGTATGGTTGAAGCATTGGGATAGAAAAAATAAGAAGAAGGGCTGCTCCTTTCAAAATCAGGTAGAACGGTGTCAATACTGGCGGGAGATAAAACAACTCCGTTACTATTAGCATTTAAACAGCGACCAAGATATTGATACGGGCTGCCGTCATAACTGACATATATCTTGTAAGCCGTCGCCTCCCTCGTCCCCGTCCAGGATAAATAAATATTGCTGTCGGCAGAATTGACATCCTTAAAATCAAGCGCGCCAGTTAACGCCGCGCTATTAGCTTTAACCGTCAGGTTAGCGGGCGCCGCCGGCGCAGCTATTATGGCTGTTCCGGTAAATATTCCCACACTAATAATCGAATCGGCTGCAAAAGATAAGAAACCTGTCCCATCAGGTCGGGACAAGCTTAAATGATTGCCTTCAGCATCTCGAATAGAAGAATAGCGGTTATCTTGACCTTTAATTGTTAAGCTGTACATGGCGCCAGCTCTTAATCCTTCTCTGGGAACAATCGTTAAGATTTTTTTATCGCTATTCCAATTTTTATCAATGGCCATTGAACCAGTGACGCTCTGCGCCCTCATTCCATTGTAAATTAAGTCGACCACTATCGTATCCGTATTCATCGACTTATTAAAAATTACTTCAATTTTATCACCAGCGGCTTCCGCCGAATCAATGATATTAATAATTTGGATTTTTGTTAAAGGATTTAAATCGACATTTGGCATAGTCAAGACAAAATTATCTGGAATATTCGATGTCAAGGAATCAAACTGTCCGTTTACTGATTTTGGTTGATAGCCTTCTCTGGAAACAGTCACAGTATAATTACCGGGTAAGACGTCGGTAAAAACATATTGACCGTTGGCGTCAGTCGTAGCGCTTTTTGTAGTCGAGCCAGAAAGCGTGGCTAAGGCGCCAACAAGCGGTTTATCATAATTCGTACCATAATAATAATTATAAGAAGTTGAGACCGTTACTAGCGTCTCATAAACTTTACCATTAACCGACAAACCCTTGGGCTGGGGATTTTTTAAATCAACAGCCGGTAGCTGCTGACCGCATCCCGCCAATAAAACCACTCCCCAAATTAAAACTAGACCGGTTAGAAACAAAACCCTTTTTTTCAGCAACATTTTATTTGCCTCCTTTTTACTTCGTCAATATCATATTATCCGCCGCATACTTATTTCTCTATCCTTGCCTTCCCCTCCTTTTAACAAAAAAAACCAGCACTCACTTTTTTTCGCCTACTGTCAGGCTAGAAGTAAGTGCTGGGTATCAATGCCTCATCATAATGAAACGCGAACTGTGGGCACCAATACAGTTCTTTTATTAATTCAACAATTTCTATTGTACCATGATTGTCGTAATGTGGTCAATATTATTTTATCACCGTTAATGACCAGCAATTTTTCGATCTCATAACGCTGTCCATAACAGTCTAACTTTTCGATAAACGCAGGCAGAGACACCCCGGCTTCGGCCAACCACTGGCGGGAAGCAAAACAAGCCTCACCCATTTTCTCCCAGGCTTCCTGCCTCCGCGCCATGATGCAATAAAGCAGGGCCAACTCAAAGGCAATCGCCGGCTCTCGGCGAAACCAATAGGCAATTTTACGGTTTCTAATTTTATCGGCCAGCTTCACTGCCAACTCCTCCCCGCGCCGCTTCTGCCATTCAACGCTCCAACTCTCTACTATTATATTATCGTCCGATTATGGGGAGAATTTCACTTCTTTTCCATCGGTTTTTCCATCATCTTGTCCATCATCCCGTGACCGTGCATTTCCCGCCCAGGCATCCCATCCATCTTCTCCATCGGACATCCCATTTTGCTCGATTGCATTTTATTGCAGCGCACCATGCTATGATAACCGGCCAGCAGAGACAAGATGATGATGACAGCCGCTAAAACCTGGCCAACAATTTTGGTCGTCCCCGTCTCTTTATTAGCCAAAACCCAAACAATATAAGAGAAACCTAATAATCCAGCAATCATTATTAAACTCATCATAATTTATCCCTCCTAATTTTCGCTCGCTTCGACGTTAGGACATTTCTATCACCTCCTTATGGTCTAAAGCGTTTCATCAATAATGAATTCGTCACAACAGAGACGGAACTGAAGGCCATCGCCGCCCCAGCAATTATAGGATTTAACAGGAAGCCCGTCAAAGGGTAAAGCAAGCCGGCGGCAATAGGAATGCCCGTTACATTATATATAAAGGCCCAAAAAAGGTTTTGCCTGATCTTGCGCATGGCATAACGGCTCAATTTGACCGCCACTACAACGTCCTTTAAATCATCTTTTACTAAAACAATTGTCCCCGTTTCAATCGCCACATCGGTGCCGGAACCCAAAGCGATGCCGATATCGGCTTCAGCCAGCGCCGGGGCATCATTGATCCCGTCCCCCACCATCGCTGTAATTTTCCCCGCCGCCCGGAATTCTTTGATCTCTGTCGCTTTATCCGCCGGCAAAACTTCCGCAACCACCCGTTTAATCTCCAGCTCTCTGGCAATCGCTTCAGCCGTGCGCCGGTTGTCTCCCGTCAGCATGACAACCTCGCAGCCCAGTTTTTTAAGCTGGGAGACGACTTCAGCTGCATCAGGTTTAATCGTATCGGCAACGGCAATTAACCCAACAATTGTTGGGGAACCGAGCAATTGCTGGGACCTGGCGACCAGCACGACTGTTTTTCCCTGATTTTCTAATTTGGTTAATTGATCTTCAATTTCTTTTAATGATAGCCCGGCATCCATTATCAGCTGGCGGTTGCCCAGCAGAATGCGCTCGCCATTGGTAAAAGCTTCAACCCCTTTACCGGATAATGAATTAAATTGCTCCGGTTCAGAAATTACTACCCCTTCATTCTTTGCCTTCTTAAGTATCGCTTCGGCCAGAGGATGTTCGGAGCGCTTTTCGGCAATAGCGGCTAGACGCAGTAGATTGGAACTACTCCGCTGTAACATCGGAGCAGATTCTATAGGAATCACATCAGTCACCATCGGCTCACCAACAGTCAGCGTCCCTGTTTTATCAAAAACAATAACATTTAAGCGCGAAGCCAGCTGAAGCGCCGCCGCATTTTTGATTAAAATTCCCCGCTGCGCCCCCAGCCCGGTACCGACCATCACGGCAGTCGGCGTGGCCAGACCCAAAGCGCAGGGACAAGCAATAATTAAAACAGAAATAAACGACGTTAAAGCGAAAGTAAAATTGTGGCCGACAAAAAACCAAAGAACGAAAGAACCAAGAGACAACAAAACGACCGTTGGGACAAAGACTGCCGCAATCTTATCCGCCAACTCTTCCACCGGGGCTTTACTCCCCTGCGCTTCTTCCACCAGACGGATGACTTGCGCCAGGAAAGTTTCGCTCCCGATTTTCTCGGCTCTAAATTTGAAAGCGCCGGTCTTATTGATCGTCGCGCCGATCACTTTGGCGTCGATCTGTTTTTCCACCGGGATACTCTCGCCGGAGACCATCGATTCATCCACGCTGGAGGCGCCTTCGACTACCGTGCCATCGACCGGGATCTGGCCGCCAGGTTTAACGATTATAATGTCGCCAACCCTAACATCTTCAATGGAAATTTCCACTTCCCGCCCATCTTTAATGACCAGGGCCGTCTTAGACTGGAGACCAATTAATTTTTTAATGGCCGCGGAGGTTCGCCCTCTAGCCATGGCTTCCAGATATTTTCCCAGCAAAATAAAAGTCAGTAAAAACGCAGCTACTTCGTAATAAAGATCGGCCATTCCATAAAAATTATTTCCCCGCCAAATCGCCATCGTTAGCCACAAGCTGTAAAAGTAGGCCGCCCCCACTCCCAAAGAGACAAGCGTATCCATGTTGGCCGTACGGGTTTTGATTAAAGAGAATATACCGCGTTTGAAAAAAATGCTCCCTAAAATTATGACCGGAGTAGCCAGTAAAAATTCGATTGTCGCCGCGTTGCGCATCATAAATTCAGGCAGCGGCCATTTAAAAAGGACATGGAACATGTAATATAAGAGCGGGAGGCTGAAAATAAGCGCGCCAAAAAACCGGTTTCTTAAATCACGGATTTCTTTTTCTCTGACCATTTTTTCATGATCATGGGGACCATGGGAACTCAACAGTTGTTGGGAAGCAGAATGAATAACAGAGTAGCCCGTCGCTTCAACAACCATTTTAATCGCCGCAATATCAGTCACAGCGGGATCATATTCAACCATCGCCCTTTCAGAGGCAAAATTGACATTGGCGGAGATAACGCCTTTAAAGCTTCTTAAGGCCTTCTCGATGGAGGAGACGCAGGAGGCACAGCTCATACCGGAAATGGAAATGATAATTTTAGCGGTGGGTTTAGCCATCAAACCCCTCCTTACTTTTTTATCAGCTAGTCAAAATTATAGCACTTGATGAATTTTCTTCCACAGTAATTTTTGGCTAACAATTCGCAATCCGCCCAAGGATAATCGCAGGCATAATAGTAAAGATTGTATTGCATTAAATAAAATGCTAGAATTTTTCCATGCCAGAGATAAGCAGATTTTTCGGTATTGTGATAGCAATTTTTTATGATGATCATAATCCTCCCCATTTTCATGCTAGATATGGGGAAGAAAAAGCCATTATTGACATCAACACCTTAACAATAAGAACCGGAACATTATCCGGCCGGGCATTAGGGTTAATACTCGAATGGGCAGCGCTTCACAAAACAGAACTTTTGAAAAATTGGGAATTATCAAGAAAACAAGAGCCATTGTTATCAATCGAGCCGTTGAAATAAAGGATTTATTTATGTTATTTGATGTTATTGACGCCAGTTATTTAGAAGATTATAAAATCAAGATAAAATTTGATGATGGGAAAGAAGGGATTGTTGATTGCAGAAAATACCCCAAAATGGGAGGGGTTTTCTCCTCGTTAAAAGATTTGAAGTATTTTAGAAGATTCTATGTTAATAAAGAACTGGGAACAATCTGCTGGCCGGATGGCCAAGATATTGCGCCAGAGACTCTTTATGCGCAGATTGAAAAATAAGTTCTAGCCATTATTACAGGCTTCTTTTCTGACCAAATCATCATTTTGGTGTTTCGCTAAAATTGCGTCGGCTAAAACCTCGAGCATCGTTAAATCCGCCGCCTTGGGATAACCTTTGATAATAACCGGCGGGATTATTTCCGCTTTGATGTTGCTTAATAAACCGGATAATTGCTCGACCATTTTCCCGCCCCAACCATAGGAACCGACAATGGAAAGATAGCGAACTTTGGGCCGCAGAGAGTTTAACAAATAAGCCGCATAAACCGCCTCGGGATGGGCTCCGGCCAAGACTGTTGGCGCCCCCACCACTACCGTAGCGGCATCAACCAGCGCCATCGCCAGCTCACCCATGTCGGTGCGCGGCAGGTTAAAAGGCTTAACAATAAGCCCGCGTTTGATTAGAGCATCGAGCAGATAGTCGATCATCGCTCGAGTTGAACTATGCATCGAAACATAAGCAATAACGACCTCATTCTTAACCTCGTCACTGATCCATTTACGATAGGCCTTAATAATTAATTCTGGGTCGGGGTAAACTGGCCCATGGCTGGGAGCAATCAGGCAAATCTCATAAGCTTTTAAGGTCTCGAGATGTTTTTTTATGCTGGTGCGGAAAGGCATCATGATTTCAGCGTAATATCTTTTGGCCGCTCGCAACACTTTTTGCCTGGCCGCTGCGCTTTCCCCGACTAAAAGACCGCCCTGGGCCAGGTGCGAACCAAAAAAATCACAGGTGAATAAAATTTTATCTTCCTTGAGGAAAGTTAACATCGTCTCCGGCCAGTGAACCCAGGGCGCCAGGATAAACTCTAGGTTTTTAGCGCCGAGAGAAAGCGTTTGCCGGTCTTCAATGACCATAAATTTATCGTCAGAAATAAGGATATGCTCTTGCAGCATCCCTTTACATTTGATATTAGTTACGACCTTAGCCTGCGGGAACATTGTGAGAAGTACGGGGATGGAGCCGGAATGGTCCTGTTCGGCATGGTGGGCAATGATGTAATCAATTTGTTTAACGCCCAATGATGACAGGTTGTCAAGCAGGTCAGGGGTTTTTGACGGATCAACCGTATCCAGCAGGGCTGTCTTTTCGGTCCCTTTGATTAAATAAGAGTTGTAGGTCGTCCCTTCCGGCAGGGGGATCAATTCATCAAATAATTGTCGATCCCAGTCAAGCGCGCCGACCGACCAGATATTAGTTTTTATCTCTCTGGCTGCCATAATCGTTAGTCTCCTATCACCTCAAATTGGTCTTTGCCCGCGCCGCAAACCGGACAGACCCAATCAGCGGGCAGCGCCGCAAAAGCCGTCCCAGGCGCTATTTTAGAATCCGGATCTCCTTGAGCGGGATTATAAACATAACCGCAAACTTTACACTCATACTTCTGCATTATTGCCACCATCCTGTCTTTTTCCGTTAATTATAGCACAGGATATTGCTCTCCTAAATTGATTTTGCTAGTTTTTTTAAGGTCATCCGTTCAAGCTTGCCCCATAATTCATTTTGCAGTTTAGTTAAAAACTTATGAGTGGAACAGCTATCTTTGCGGAAACATTTAAAATTACCGATTAAACACTTATTCAAGCCGAATTCCGGTTCCAGCAAATTTATAATCCTGGCCAGCGAAATATTTTTGTTTTTTAAGCGAATTCCTCCGCCTTTCCCTTTTACCGCCTCCAAAATCTCATGTTTGGCCAACACTTGGAAAATTTTAGCCAGGAAGAGCCTGGAAACTTTTAGCTCCCGGCTTAACTCGGCCGTTGTGATCCAGGTCCCCGCCGGCTGTTCCGCCAGATAGACCAAACAGCGGAAGGCATAATCAATTTTACGATTTATCATTATAATCTGTGCGTCGCCAGGTAGCGAAAAACGGCTAACGTCGCCTTGGCCCCTTCCCCGGCCGCCACTACGATCTGCTTTTCCGGCACATTAGTGACATCACCGGCCGCAAACACGCCGGGAACAGATGTCCGCGCAGCACAGTCAATGATGATTTCGCCGTCGGCATTTTTAGCAACAAAGTCAATAATGGCGGAATTGGGAATCAAGCCGATTTCCACAAAAACACCTTCCACCGTCATCTCTTGAGGCTGGCCGGACGCTGTCAATTTAATTGAACTGACAAATTTATCGCCGCAGATTTGCGTAATTTGGGCGTTGTTGATGATCGCAACTTTAGACGATGCCCGGATCTTTTCCTGCATAACAATATCCCCGCTTAATTCAGCCGCGGCATTAATTAAATAAACTTTGGCGGCAAACCGGATTAATTGCAGGACGGCATCCAGAGCGGAATTTCCTCCACCCGCGACCGCCACAACTTTGTTGGCGAATAACGGCCCTTCGCAGGTCGCGCAATAGGTCAAACCTTTATTTTTAAACTTCCCTTCCCCCGGCGCTCCCAATAATTTCGGCCGCTTGCCGGAAGCGACAATAATTGTTTTTGTCGCTATCGCTGCGTTATTTTTTGTCGTAACTTTAAAGCCATCAGGAATTTGTTCTATTTTAACAACGTCTTCCCCATCCTTTAAATCAAAGGAAAATTTGGCCAGGTGTTCCCGAAATTTCATCGCTAGTTCCGGGCCGGGAATATATTGATAACCGGTGTAATTCTCGACATCGCCGGCCCAATTTGTTTGGCCGCCAATATCGCGGGTAATGACTGTAAAATCGAGTCGCTTGCGCGCCGCATAAACCGCCGCCGTGATCCCGGCCGGGCCGGCGCCGATAATAATCAGGTCTTTCATCCCTAAAGCCCTCCGTAAGCGGAATGGGAACGTCCATGGCTATGGCAATCAACACACATGTCTAAAACTTCTGAATGCGGGGCGCTTGTTCCGCTGATTTTTGAATGGCAGGCGCCGCACAGGCTGTATAAATTATTGGGATCGCCGCGGCTGCTGATTCTTAAAGGATTTATCCTGACCGTTTTTATAATCCCCGTGGCGGACGTCGGCGCGACATAAGGCCAGGAGTTGCCAGCAGACTCCGCCCCGTTATCGGAAAAACTGGTCCCATCGACAATATCCCGGATGTTATAAACATTACCGTCGAATGTGCTATCGGTAAAATGGGAGCCATGCTCATCATGGCAAACTGTGCAAGCCATGGCAGAGACAGCCGGCGCCGGGTTGCTCGGAGTCGGCCGAACAGAACCGGAACCGTGGACATCAGTAAGATAAGCGGCGCCGATGTTGATTATCGGCGTAGAAGGCGCAATTGTTATACTCGGATCAGCCACTGACGGCGGAAAAGTCCCGCTGTGGCATTTTAAACAAAAATTAATCGTTGATTGCCGGTAAGTCGTCGCGCCATCGCCTGTCCAGGTATTGCTGCGATTAAAGGGATCGACCAGCGAATCGATTGTCGGTCCCGTGCCGCTGCGCCGTTTAACCGCGTGAGAATTGTGGCAGCTGCCGCAAGTCAGCCGTGATCCGCTGAAAGCTCGGTCGCTAGCGGAAACGTCATGATGAGAAGTAGCCGTTAAATAAGAACTGGTCCCATACAAACCGAGCGTGTATGTAGCTGTCCCGGAAAACTTATACTGGATATCAGTCGGCGCCGGCCCTCCCGCTCCATGGCAGGTATAACATAAATTGGGGCTAGCCTGATTTAAGAGCGGTACCGCCGCCGCGCCATGAGGCGTGTGGCAGGAATTACACCGGCCGGCTGGACCCGTTGCCGATTGGTGGATGGCCGTATCCCAACCGCTTTTACGGTGGCAAACGACGCACAGGCTGCCGCCGGTATTTGCGGCAACCAGAAAATTGCCGTTTGAATTGTCGTGCGGATCATGACAGGAGGTGCACTGGACCTGTGAACTACTATCTAATTTTACCCGGTCGGTCAATATTGCAGGATTAACCAATTCATTGTTGAGCGCGACCAGTGCGGCATTGTAGACAAAAGAGACTGGATGGCTGTTGGCTAAATTAGTGCCCAGGAGCGACCGGCCGGAAATCATCCCTTCCAATCCAGCAATTGTCCCTGAAGAACCTGTCGAACCAAGAGCAATGGTGCCATCGTGACAGCCCAGACAAAGTTTCGACGCGCCATTTGGCTGGCCGGGATTAGACTTTAAAGTCTGGCTGATTGACTGATTATAAGGAGTAAAAGTGGCTATCGTAGCCAAGTGGTTCCAGAGCGGCACAGCGGGATTAGCGCCATGCGGCACATGGCAAAAGACGCAGATTTCTGTTTGCGAGGCCGCTTTGAACGTCCCCGGCCCCGTCACAGAAAGATTATGTTTCGTGGCCGCAATGTCGGCAAAAACCGGAGCCGCAAATAAAAAATGACAAATGACAAATAATAAATAAATCATTTTAAGCGCCTGAAGACTTGTACGCGGCTGTTATAAGAATCGGCGACAAAAATGCGGTCATTCTCATCTATGGCCAAGCCGGCCGGCAGCCAAAAACCGCCTGCCTCTTTGCCGGAATCACCGAAAAACAGCAGTAATTTTCCCTCCCGGCTAAAAATCTGAACATTGTCAAAGGAAGAATCAGAAACATAAATATTGCCTGCCGTATCAAGGGCAATGCCTTTGGGTTGGGAAAAAGCGCCCGGGGCGCGCCCCATCCGGCCGAAAGAATTTTTAAGCTGACCAGCGCTGGAAAAAACTTGAACACGGAAATTAAGCGAATCAACCAGGTACAGATCGCCAACTTTATCAAGCGCCAAATAGGTCGGGTGATTGCTCCCCGCCCCTTTTCCCCCTCGCGCGCCGAAACTGAAAAGGAAACCGGCCGCGTCAAAAACATTGACCAGACTTTTTAATGTATCAACAACATATATCCGTCCGGACGAATTATCAATAGCGATTCCCGTAGGCCGCTCAAAGCGGCCCGGCCCCAATTCGCCGGAATAATCCCCCCTGGCATTAAAAATGAAAACTTTTTTCAATTTTGAATCGCTGACGAATATGGCGCCGTTTTTATCCGCCGCCGCGCCGACCGGGGAGATCAGCGCTTCTTTCCCCGCCCTGGTGATTTTAAAATATTCTTTATTGTTCTCATTAAAAACATGGACGCAGTTTTGGCCGGTATCAGTCACAAGGATAAGTCCCGCCCGCGCAAAGATACCCTGCGGCCTGACGAGCCTATCGCTCTCCGTTTTACTCCGGCCGAAAATAAAATCGACAATCCGTCCGCCAAGCTTTTTTTCCATTTTCAGGTCAGCCGGCTGGGAGAAATTGTAGAGATATTCAATCCTGGCTTTTTCCGGCAGCCTGGGCCAGACCAGCGCCTCTCCCCAGACAGTTCCTACGCCGGATATAATGAGAAAAAAGAGCAGCGCTTTGTTAAAAGTTCCTCGTAAATGACAGGTAAAGTTTCGAATTGACACTGGCGCCGTCTTCTCTCCTCTCGGAATTGTAATTGACATTAAGGCTTGATTCACCCAGTTCATATTTTACATCAGTATAATATCTAAATCCATTCACATTCTGGCTGGTGTCTGGAGAAGAAATGATATTCTTGTAGAGAAAGATTTGTTCGTTAATTATCAGGTTTCCGGCATTAAACAGGACTTTCAGGGAATCGGTGAGGTTGCTGCTGTTTTGCGCCCCTTCGACGCCTAGCGTATACTCGCGCCGTAGTTCAAAGACCCCAAGCTCCGGAGAATAGCGCACCCCGCCGCCGATTTTCCGGTAATTGAAAGTATTAACATAGGTCATAGCATATTCCCCTTCCACCACCCAATTATCAGCAAGTGTCACGTCCAGAAACCAGTCATCGAGGTCGCGTTTGCCTAAATTGACGGCAGAGGCGGTCGCGACCAGCCCCGCCGAGTTGCTGTAATTTTTCTTATAAGTTAATTTAATATTTTTCCGCAGCGGGAGCGCCGCCAGGCCGGATAAGCTGGTGATCCGCCCCTCCCCTCCGGCCCCGGAATAATAGTCCCGGCTGTAGAAAACGTTGGCTAACCATCTTTCCCACGGCTGGAAAGTCAGTCCCGCTTTTTGCCCCGCCAGATCCTGCTTATTAAGAGAGCCCGCGTCCAAAAATTCAACATCGCCCAAGCTCCCTCCGGCAATAAATTCAAGTTCCCGGAGCGGCGAAAATCGGGCTTCCACGGCGGTCTTTCTGGCATAGCGATAAGAGCTCTCCGCCGAGGGCGCCAGGTAATCGGTATTTTCACGGAAGTTATCGTATTCCGGATTGAGCGCTAAAAATGGCAAGAGCAGAATACGGCTTGAGGCAACGAGCCTCTCCTGCTTTTGGTTATAATTTGAACTGGCGCTGATCTGGTTGAATAATTCCTGCTTTGAATAACTGCCACTGACTTGGACCAGTTCACCCAGCTGTCCCGTTCCATCGAGTGAAAAAAGATTGTTCCGGTTCGTCACCCGGCCGATGGAAGAAAGAGCGGTCTCATCATATAAAACTTTCCTGACATAACGGGCGGATAAATTATTGCCCCCGAAAGTATAATTTAAGCCAGCCGAAGCCGATTTATCAAGTTTGTTGACTCCTTCAACTGAAGCTGATTTCGAATCCCCCGTTTCATAACCGAGCAGGAAAATGGGAAAGTTCGGTATAGCCAAATTAGCGGTAATGGCATAGCGATTATCAGCAATCGGGTCAAGATAATATTGGACGCCGGAAACATCGCGCCGCAGGAAGGAAGTGGTTATATGCAGGTAATCCCGGAAATTCAGCGTATCAGAGAATGAAACATTTTTTAGTTCTGCCGCGCCCCGTCGGTACTGCAGTCCCAGCTGGTAATTGCCGATCCGGTCTTCCAGCAGCGCGCCGCGCAGGTTGGTCAAATAATCCTGGGTAAAAATATTTTGGACAAGATCGGCGTCAGTGTAGCTGTTTTCCAGGGAATATTTCACTGCCCCCGATAAATCAGCGAAAACCGGCAACGCAATAAGCCAAAAAAGAACCAGAAAAACGCGTAAGCGCGTTTGCCCGCCGTAGTGGGCCCGTTTCATTTTTGGTGGCAGGTTAAGCAGAGATTGCTGTTAGTATTCTCAATTCTTAAAAATTTGCTGCCGGCGCCTCTTTCATGAGGATTGTGGCAGGTGCCGCATTCAACCCTGTTTCTCGCCGCCCCTTCCAGGGGCAGGGAACCGCTGGCTCCAGTTACATTGCCACCAACCGCGGGCCTAAAACCGGCGCCGGAAGGATAGGTGACCAAAAAAGGATGGGTGGTGGAATAATCAGTGCTCGAGGCGCCAACCCGGGAAGCCACCGACCCATCATGACAACTTAAACATACTGCCGAAGAATTAGCCGGCGTAGCCATGGAACCGCCATGAAGCGTAACGGCGCCGGCAGAAATCCGGCTCGCCGGGTTCAAATACGATCCACTGGCCGTTGAATGGGGAATATGGCAAACCTTGCAAATTTCCGTCGGGTTATTCAAGCGCGTCCTGACATCGGAGACCGCGCCGCGGAAATCGTGGGACGAGCCGGCGATCCCGGCCAAAGCTGCTTCCGACAGTAAAAAAACCAATCCGACGGCCACAAACCCGGCATAATTATTTAGTTTCATTTTTATTTTTTTCCTCTCTCCTTTTATTTCTCTCTCCGTTTATTTCCATCAAGTAATTATCGTAATAAACTTCCGGAAATTTCACCAATTTTATCAATTACCAGTTAATACGAAAAACATCGAGCCGGTTATTACGTGAATCAGCGACGATCAACTCGCCCCGGGAATTAACAGCCACGCCCATGGGCGCCGACAAGCTGGTTTTATTATCAGCAGAACCGCTGAAAAACAGCACAGGTTTTTTCGCTTCATCAAAAACGACCACCCCGTTAAAAAAAGAATCAGTAATATAAATCCTGTTATCGCTGTCGATCGCTATTCCCTTTGGCCGCCCAAAACTCCCCATGGCGTCCCCGGAATTGCCGAATTTACCGATAAATTTAAAATTGGGATCAAAAACTTGGACGCGACAATTGATCGTGTCAACGATATATAAATTGCCATTTTTGTCCTGGGCGAGAAAAGTGGGAAAATTCAAATCACCTTCGCGCGTCCCGGCCTGGCCGATAAAAGAGAGAAATTTGCCCGCCTGATCGTATACCTGCAGGCGATGGTTTCCGGTATCGGAAACGATGATCCTGCCGCTTAATTTATCAACCAATACGCCGCTCGGCCGCAATAATCCGCCGCCTTTAGCATCAGCGCCGCTTTTGGCCAAGATAACATCGCCGCTGCTGTTAAAAACCAATAACTGGTTCAAGGCCGAATCGGTGACGTAAATATTTCCCTGGCGGTCAAGCGCCACCCCTAGAGGGCTTTTCAGTATCCCTGCGCCAATATCCTTGCGGGCCAAAGCTTTGCCCTGCGGATTGAGGGCCACGATGCGGCCTTTTTCCGTATCAGCCAGATAGATATTATCGGCGGAATCCACCGCCACGCCGGAGATCATGGTGAAATTATCTTCATTATTTTTGGCGCCGAAGAGCCAATCGCTGATTTTACCAATCACGCTGGCCTGGCTCGATTCTTTTTTACCAACCTGATAAATGAGTTCAGCGGTGGGCAGGGCGGAGGCGGACACCAGGCTAAAAACAAACAGCGAGACAAGGCCGGTTAATAAGCATCTTTGTGGCAATTTACACATAAATCCTCCTTTTTATATTTTAAAAACTTTTTTTGCGCATAATGGCTTTTATGGCAATTTAAGCAGCGCAGACTTTCCATCTTTTTCGTTATTTTATTGGCGATAAAATGGTGCGGTTCGTTCTCGTGGCAGGTCTGGCAGAAATAACTTCCCGGTTCGTCATTTTTCAACAGAGGTTCATTGTTTGACCCGTGCGGTTGGTGGCAATCAGCGCATTCGACGCCATTTTTCCCGTGCAGGGATTTTTCAAAAGTTTTTTTCTTGTCGCCGTGGCAGACATAACAGGTCCATTTTACGCTATTGGCTTTCAGCAGTTTGATGTTTTTAATTTTGTGCGGATCGTGGCAGTCTAAACAGCTGAATCCCATCTGATGGTGGGCCGATTTAAGCCATAATTCACGATATATTTTTTTATGGTCCTGCGCCGCTACTGCTTTAGAATTTGTAAAATGACAGCGGCCGCAGGTGTTTTCGCTTTGTTCACCGGTCAGCATAGGATGCTCGGCAAAAGCGGCCAGACAGGTTAGGACAACAAACAAGCAGGTAAGGATATTTTTTTTCATCGGCTGGTATCAGGCGCCTCACAAACACCAATGAATTATTATACCATGTTATAATAAATCCATGCGCTATTTTGATCTTTTGATTTTTGATTTCGACGGCACCCTGGCCGATTCGCTGCCGCCGGCCCTGATTGCCATCCAGGAGATGCTGAAAAAGTTGGGCTATCCCGAAAAATCAATCGCCCAAATCCAACCTCACGTCGGCTACGGAGAAGAATATCTGGTGGCTGGAGCCATTGGCTCCAAAGATTCCGCCGAAATCCAGCGGGCCCGGGACGTCTATTTTGAAATTTACCGTGGTAAATTAAAAAATATCAAACTTTATCCTCGGGTGAAAGAATTTGTCGAACATTTCAAAGAGAAAAAACTTGTTGTCGTCTCAAATAAACGAACATTATTTATTGAATTAATCTTGGAAAATCTGGGGATAAAAGAATATTTTACAGCCCTCTATGGCGAAGGCAATTCTGCCTGCCTCAAGCCCGATCCCTGCCTGGTCCTGGAATTAATGTCCAAATTTAAGGTTAAAGCGGAAAAGACACTCTTCATCGGCGACATGACCATTGACGTCCAGACCGGTAAAAACGCCGGGGTCGCCACATGTGCGGTGACCTATGGCTTTGAAAGTCGGGAGAAATTGGTCGCGGCTAAACCGGATTATTTGGTGGATGATCTTTTAGCGCTGGCGGAACAGATTAATTAGAAAGGTACTTCTTAACCGCAGCTTCCATGGCCGGTTCGGGACGGAAACCGATCAGCCGCTCCGCTTCTTTGCCCTCCTTGAAGACAATTATGCAGGGGATGCTGGTGATTCCTAGTTTCCCCGCCTGTTCTGAATATTCATTGGTGTTGATCTTCAAAAATTTAATCTGCGGGAATTTTTGCACCATTTTTTCGAAGATCGGGCTCATCATGACGCAGGGGCCGCACCAGGGCGCCCAAAAATCGACGAACGCCACGCCCTTATGCTCCGTCACCTCGGCCGCAAACTGTGAATCTGTAATTTCTTTGGCCATTAATAATCAACTCCCTTCTCTAGAGCTACATTCTAACGCATGTGCTATAATAAATAAAGTTGTTTTTGCAATCAAAAACTAGGGGGCAAAAATGGTGCGATTAAAAGAAGATTATTTTTTTATTGAGCGGGCAATGAGCGGCGCGAAAATTGAGAAAATTCATGGGAGACAGATCATCGATTCCCGCGGCAACCCGACGGTTGAAGTTGCGATCACTTTAAAAAATGGGACGACAGCTGTCGCCATGGTTCCCTCCGGCGCTTCAACGGGAGAAAATGAAGCACTGGAACTGCGCGATAAGGAGGATAAACGCTATCAGGGTAAAGGGGTCTATACTGCAGTTAAAAATATCAACGAAATCATTGGACCTAAATTGGTCGGCCTCCCCGTTCACCAACAGTTAAAAATCGACAATTTAATGTTGGAACTTGATGGCACGCCTTTTAAGAGCAAACTCGGCGCTAATGCTCTCCTGGGAATCTCTCTGGCTGTCGCTCATGGCGCCGCCAAGGCCTACGGCTTGCCATTATTTAAATATATCGGCGGGGATATGGCGACTGTTTTGCCGGTCCCCAACATGAATGTTATGAACGGCGGCGCCCATGCCGGCTGGAATATTGAACTGCAGGAATTTATGATCTCCCCTGCCGGTTTGCCGACATTTTCTGAAGCGCTGCGCGCCGGAGCCGAAATTTATCAGACCTTAAAGAAAGTGTTAAAAGATAAGGGCCATTCCACCACTGTTGGCGACGAAGGGGGTTTCGCCCCTAAATTAACCAAGAATGAAGAAGCAATCCAGGTAATTATGGAAGCAATTGAAAAAGCCGGCTATGTCCCAGGCAAAGATGTCTATTTAGCACTCGATCCAGCTTCCAGTGAGTTTTTTAAAGAAGGAAAATATCAATTAAAGAGCGAAGGCCGGGTTTTAAGTCCGGAAGAAATGGTCGCCATGTACGAGGAATGGGTCAAGAAATATCCGATTATCTCCATTGAAGACGGCTGTTCGGAAAAAGATTGGGACGGCTGGAAAATTTTAACTGACCGATTAGGAAATAAAATTCAATTGGTCGGCGACGACCTCTTTGTCACCAATCCAGAATTTTTAAAGAAAGGGATTAAACAGAAAGTCGGTAATTCAATTTTGATCAAATTAAACCAGATCGGCACCCTCTCGGAAACCCTTTACACCATGGAAATAGCCAAAACCGCCGGTTATACTTTTATGACCTCGCATCGGAGCGGGGAAACGGAAGACACTACGATTGCCGACTTAGCTGTGGCGACAAATTCCGGGCAAATTAAGACCGGCGCCCCCGTCCGAGCGGAACGGACCGCCAAATATAATCAATTGCTGCGGATTGAAGAAATTCTCGGCAGTCAAGCCCAGTATCTGGGGATGAAAGGTTATAACTCGAAAAGGTAAATAGAAGTTTCACATCGACAACATTTTTTCTATCGCCGTTCTGGCCTTATCAGCAATTTCAGCGGGAACCGTAATTTTTGTCTCCATGTCCTCGAGCGACCAAAGGACTTTTTCCAAAGTGGTTAATTTCATATTAGGGCAAACAGCTTGTTCCAGCGCCGGATAGAAATATTTGGCGGGATTATCTCTTCTTAAACGATAAAGGATCCCAATTTCAGTTCCGATTATAAATTCTCCGGCGCTTGATTCTTGCGCGTATTTAATCATCCCTCTGGTCGATAAAACTGCGTCAGCCAAAATAATCGTCTCCGGCCGGCATTCGGGATGGACGATAACTTTTGCTTGCGGATGAGATTTTTTAGCCTGACTAATGTGCTCCGGCATTATCTTGGCATGGGTCGGACAGAAACCACTGCTTAAAATAAATTTCTTATTTTTAACCTGGGTGGAGACATAGCGCCCCAGGTATTTATCAGGGATAAAAATGATCTCATCTTTCTGCACGGAGCGGCAAATTTGGGCCGCATTCGCTGACGTGCAGCAGATATCTGATTCCGCTTTAACGGCGGCGGAAGAATTGACATAGCAGACAACAGCCGCTTTAGGGTTTTGACTTTTTAACTCTTTTAACTTTTTAACGTCTATCATCTCCGCCATCGGACAGCCGGCATGGGGATCAGGCATTAGAACTGTTTTTTTAGGTGAGATAATCTTGGCGGTCTCCGCCATGAAATGAACTCCACAGAAAACAATCACATCAGCTGATGTTTTAGCGGCCTGTTGCGATAAACCGAGAGAATCACCCAAATAGTCCGCAATATCCTGCACTTTATCCCGCTGGTAGTTATGGACCAGAAGGACAGCGTTGCATTGTTTTTTTAATTGCTTAATTTTTTCAATCAGATTATTCATAGATCTACTTTCTACTCACGACTTTCTACTATCTAATTATTCCCCCGCCCAGGACCTCCTCTCCATTATAAAACACCACTGACTGTCCAGGGGTAATAGAACGTTGCGGGGTAGTAAAAACCAACCTAACATTATCATCACCCAAACCGGAAAGAACCGCCGGCGCAGCCCTTGAATTGTATCGTATTTTTGCCGTAACGGACAAGGGATGCGCTGGGATTTGGCCCGAGATAAAACCAACCTGCTCTGCAATTAATTCAGAGCCTAAAGTATCTCGATCGTCGCCAATAATCACCTGATTCTTAGCTCGATCTAACCCGATCACATATTTTGGCTCCCCCTTATGATGCCCGAGTCCCTTGCGTTGCCCCAAAGTATAAAAAGCGACCCCCTGGTGCTGGCCAACGATGTTTCCGTTTTTATCGACAATATTGCCTGGCTTTATCAATTCAGGGGCGGCTTCCCGGAGAAATTGTCCATAATCATCGTCATCCACAAAACAAATCTCCTGACTCTCTTCTTTATCAGCCACCGGCAAACCTTTTTCCCGCGCAATCTTGCGCACTTCCTCTTTCGTCAGTTCACCTAATGGAAAAAGTGTTTGCGCCAAAGCCGACTGCGTCATCATGTACAATACATAAGACTGGTCTTTGCGGACATCTCTCCCTTTTAGAAGCTTAAGACCCCCAGCCCCTATCCCCTTCCCCCTTATTAAGGGGGAAGGGGAATAAGGGGTTAGGGGTTGAATCCGGGCATAGTGCCCAGTGGCCACAAACTCTGCTCCCAATTCTTTAGCTTTCATAAGTAACAGATCAAATTTCAGAAATTGATTACAACGGACACAAGGGTTCGGCGTCCGGCCGCTTTTATATTCCGCGATAAAATTATCAATAACAAATTTCTTAAATTCGTCTTTGAAGTTTAAGGTGTAATGAAGAATGCCAAGAATTGTACAAACCTTTTTAGCGTCTTCCGCCGCAGAAAAAGAGCAACAGCCGCGATCAGATGAAGAAGTTGAGCAGGAGAGGGCCATCGTCGCACCGATGAGCTCAAAACCTTGATCTTTAAGCAACACAGCGGCCACAGAGGAATCTACGCCGCCCGACATGGCGACCAGGACCTGCCCCATCCGCCTGAGGCGGATTGGGCTAATGGCCATGCTCTTCGTTATGGGTCGTCCAACCCTGCAAACCGACTCCAGTCGATTTTTTCAAATAATCATCAATCGCGCTTTTGATCGCGTCTTCCGCCAGAACGGAACAGTGCATCTTGACCGGCGGCAAACCATCCAACGCATCTGCCACCGCCCGATTAGTCAATTTTAACGCTTCTTCGATTGTTTTCCCTTTTATCAACTCCGTCGCCATGGAAGAGGTGGCAATCGCCGCCCCGCAGCCAAAAGTTTTGAATTTTATATCCGTGATAATATTGTCTTTAACTTTGATATAAACCTTCATAATGTCCCCACAAACGGGATTCCCAACCTGGCCAATTCCATCCGCGTCCGGGATCTCACCCACATTGCGCGGATTACGGAAGTGGTCCATTACCTTGTCGCTATATGAGCCTGCCATAAATAGTTACCTCCTTCATTTGTCATTTCTTGAGCGGCGACATTTGCCGCAGTTTCTCGACAATTTTTGGAAAAACGGCAATGACGCGGTCAATTTCTTCTGCCGTCGTCCAATGCCCTAAGGTAAACCTGATTGAACCATGCGCCAATTCGTGCGGCAAACCGATGGCTAACAAAACATGCGAAGGATCAAGGGTCCCTGAACTGCAGGCCGAACCGGTCGAGACAGCAATACCCTCAAAATCCAGGTTCAAAAGGAGCGCTTCCCCCTCAACATACTTAACAGAAATATTTAAATTTTTATCAAGCCGTAAATTCGGATGGCCATTAAGGACAACGTCGGGGATATTCTTCATAATACCAGCAAGCAGACGATCGCGCAAAAGCTTGATCCGGTTATCATCGGAAGCCAGCCGCTGCGCGGCCATCACGCAAGCCTGGCCAAACCCAACAATTCCCGGAACATTTTCGGTCGAAGCCCGGCGGTTGCGCTCCTGTCCTCCGCCACGCAGGAAGGGATTCAGCCGCGTTCCTTTCCTTACATATAATGCTCCCACCCCCTTTGGCCCATATAATTTATGGGCTGACATGGACAGCAGATCGACGCCAAGTTTATTAACATCAATCGGCAGCATCCCCACGGTCTGCACCGCATCCGTATGAAAAGATATTTTCCCTGCTCCTTGCCGCTTGACCCTTGCCCCTATCTCTGCGATCGGTTCAACTGTCCCAATTTCATTGTTGGCATGCATTACAGAAACTAGAATCGTTTTCTCCGTGATCGAATGCCAGACCAGCTCCGGATCGATCAGCCCAAATTTGTCGACTGGCAGGCAGGTAATTTCAAAGCCGCGTGTTTTTAAAAAGTGGCACGGTTCAAGTATCGCGTGATGCTCAATGGCCGTGGTAATAATCTTGTTACCTTTTTTTTCATTGGCATAAGCGACCCCATTCAAGGCGAAATTATTGGCCTCGGTCCCTCCTGAAGTAAAGATAATCTCTTCCGGCAAGGCGCCGATTAAGGCGGCGACATCTTCCCGCGCTTTCTCAACCGCCCTCCGCGCTTCCTGGCCAAATGAGTGGAGGCTGGAAGGATTGCCGAATTTCTCTGAAAAATATGGCTGCATGGCAGCCGCAACATCAGGATGGACCGGTGTTGTCGCCGCATAATCGAGATAAATGCGTTTCATGATAATTTTCCCTTAGATAAATTTCCCATAGTAGACTAATTTTGTCAACTATAGCATTTCATTCATGCTGCCGCTGCGGTAGCCTTTGAGGTCAATGGTAATATAAGTATAGCCGAGTGATTCAAATTTTTTGGAAACCTGGCTTGGCATATCGGATTCCAGCAATCTATGCAATGAATCTTCACCTAGCTCTAATCGCACAAGATTGCCATGGTGCCGCGCCCGGACCGGCTTAAAACCTAATAACCGCAAATATTTCTCCCCAGCTTCAATCTTCTTTAATATTTCTGGAGTGATTTTTGTTCCATATGGAATTCTTGATGCTAAACAAGCTTGCGCCGGCTGGTCCCACGTTCGCAAACCAAGCTCTTTGGATAAATCACGAATTTCTTGTTTAGTCAGGCCAACTTGCTGCAGAGGGCTAGCGACTCCGGCCTCTTTTTTCGCGCGGCTGCCCGGCCGATAATCGCTGAGATCATCCTGATTGGAGCCATCCAAAACATGAGGGATATTTTTTTCTTTGGCTATTTTTTGAAGTTCCGTGAAAAGCTCCTGCTTGCAGAAAAAACAACGTTCTGGAGGATTATTAATGAAGTTTTCGTCGGCGCATTCCGCTGTCTTAATGACCAGATACTTTCCCCCCAGTTGTTGGCAAAAAGTTTGGGCGGCTGCCAATTCATCGGCAGTATAAGTCGGTGAATCAGCGATGACGGCCAGGACATTATCTCCCAAAACATCGTGGGCAACTTTAAGCAGGAAAGAACTGTCAACTCCGCCGGAGAAGGCAACAATGGCTTTGTCGAGATCTTTTAGTAAGGATTTAAGGTCAGCCAGCTTGGTGTGCATGAATTCATGATACAAGAAATTAGCTTAAAATTCAAAGCGCAAAATTAAGCCGTCGCTAATACGTGGTACTTGATCTTCCGCACGCCAAATTTCAGCGCCTCATGGCGGTAGCGCATCCAGATATCAATCCGTCTGTTATAGCGTTTGTTCATTCGGTCTTCAACGGTAAAAATCTGATTGCCAAAACCTTCAATCACAACTTTAGTCCCAATCGGCAAATGGTTGGCCGCAATAACGCCTTCCCGACATCTTGTGCCGGAAGCCGTTACCCAAGGCGTATCGTCGGTTTGGCCAACCTGGGAGTTATAAGCCGTCGCCAGCACCTGCCCCCTCCCTATGACCTTATATTTATTAAGGAGCAGAGCTTGTTTGGCCGAAGAAGGAATGCCGATTAAGGCGATAATGACCAGGATTAAGCCGATAAAATTCTGCAAAAACCGCGCTTTGGGACCTTTTTCCGGGACTGTTCGTCCTCTCATTGGGTCTCACCTCTGGATATATTATCGGATTAACTAGGAGAAAAGTTGCGTGAAATTTCTGATTGGCAGAGGCGATAAATGATTGAGGCAAGCAAACAAAATATAATGAAAATACCAGGCGCTTCGCTTAACGTAATTTTGGGTCGTCCGGGAAATCAATCACCCCATTCTCCGCTGATTGTGCGTCCCTTAACTTTAAATGGCGTTCGAAAAGTTGGAGAAGATACAATTCCTGTTTTAGCCCATGGTTTCGCTGTTTTTATCGATCCGGCCAAAACCCAGCCTAAGCTCTGGCATCCTCCGGAAATTTTAGCTTATGATTTTACTCATCACCAAACAATCAATTCTTCTCCGGCGCCGGAAGAAAAAGATTATCGTTTAATTCCCGGACAGACTGTCGACCAATTAGTTAAACGCGGAATAAATATTATTGCCGCCTGCAATGCGACTTCTCTTTGGGAAGCCAGCGGCATTCTGGTAGTTGAGGGGGAAATTATTACGCGAACCGCGCCAGCCGTCACCGCCAACCAATTTACTCCACTGGACGGCGACTATTCCGTTTTTTCACTCGACCCGGATAATCCAGGGATAAAACTGATTTCCTTGCGGCAGGGAAATAAGCCAGCTAATCTCCCCTGTCGCCTGGCCGTCGGCGGAGCAGTTTTGATCAAAGAGGGAAAGAGAGTTGATCACCTTATCACAAGCGGCGTCAAGCCAGCCGATAAACCAAACGAATTGCTGTGGGATGCAAAGCTCCCCCGCGCTCTAACCGCCATCGCCTGCACATTTGCAGGCAAGATCGTTATTCTAGCGTTAGCCGGTTATCCGGAAAATCCTGATGGGCCGGCTGAATGCAGACTCTCTGACCTGTCAGCACTCTTGCACAATTTTCATAATCAATACCGGATCAAGGACGTTGTTATCCTCGGTGTAGGCGGCGATACACAATTATATTTTGATCATCAGGGAAAACAGACATCATTTTGCGGCGGAGTACGACGACCGCCGCCTTTAGCTCCGGGCTCAACGCTGACACGCTGGGGGCGCGGCGAGCGGCCGGTCTCCTCAATCATATATTATACGTCAGCGCGGCTTCCCACCGACTCGCTTTAAGGAGAAGGTCCTCCAGCGTTGTCGACCGCAGCTGCTCTTTAAGTATTTTTTCCAAAGCGCTAAAAAAATCCTGGATAACCGGCGCCTGACGAACTTTTTTAGTCAGCAGCCTAATTTCCCCTTCCAGAGATTCAACAATCTCCAAAATTGTGATATCAGGTAATATATAGGTGCGCATAATTAAATCTACATAGTCCATAAATTGCCGTCTAAATAAGCCATTTAACAATTTGACATTGACGAAAATAAGGTCTATAGTGCGTATATATAAACAGTCATAGAGCCAAGGAGGGGAAGAT
>JACRKQ010000057.1 GCA_016219705.1 Candidatus Saganbacteria bacterium
ATTTTACATCTGCCAGATTGTAAAGTCCAAAAAAAATTAAGCGGAAAAGGGGTTCCCATGCCTTGTTAAAATCATGCGAAGAATTTGGTTGCTGAAGTGAATTTTTCCCTTCGGTGTCAAATACTATTCGTCAGGGCTGCAATACTATAATAATCGACCAATAAATGCAATTGCCGTGTTATAATTTCCAACATGAGCAATCAGGAAGTCCGCCAAAAAGGCGCTTTGGCTAAACAGGCCGCGCAAAAATTATCCATTATCTCGACTTCAATCAAAAATGCCGCTTTAGACAAAATGGCCGCCGCCTTAGAAGCAAATTCTAAAATAATTATCGCGGCTAACTTAGTCGATCTGGAAGCCGGTAAAAAGAAAGGGCTGTCTTCTGCCCTCCTCGACCGCTTAACTTTAAGTGAAAAACGCATTCAAGAGATGATTGCAGGGCTAAACACAGTCAAAAAACTCCCCGACCCCATTGGCGAAACTATCAACGAATGGAAACGAATAAACGGATTAAAAATTAAAAAAATCAGAGTGCCACTGGGCGTTATCGGCATTATTTATGAAGCCCGACCAAACGTAACGGCTGACTCTATCGCTCTTTGCCTCAAAGCCGGCAACGCCGTGATTTTGCGCGGCGGCTCCGACGCGATCAATTCAAATATCGCTATCGCCAAAGCCATGGCCGACGCCGCTTATAGCGCGAGGATCCCCCAAGGAAGCATTCAACTGATCGAAGATACCAACCGTGAAACTGCCGAAGAACTGATGCAGGCCAGAGAATTTATCGACGTCTTAATCCCGCGCGGCGGAAAAAACCTGATCCAGACTGTCGTGCAAAAATCGCGTGTGCCAGTAATTGAAACCGGCGAAGGTAATTGTCATGCTTATGTCGAAAAAACAGCTGACTTGAAAATGGCTTTAGAAATTGTTATTAACGCCAAATGCCAGCGGCCCTCTGTCTGCAATGCCATTGAAACATTATTAGTCGATGAAGCCATCGCGGAGAAATTTTTGCCGCAAATCAAAGCCTGTTTAAACGAGAGACAGGTTGAGCTGCGGGGAGATGAAAAATCGCGCCGAATTTTGCCTTGCCTTAAACCGGCGACGCAGGAAGATTGGCGGACGGAATTTTTAGCGTTGATCCTGGCCGTTAAAGTTGTTTCCGGCATTGATGATGCCATTGCTCATATTAATAAATATGGGACCAAACATTCTGAAACAATAATCACGAAAGACAAAAAAGCCGCAGCAAAATTCCAGGCGGAAATCGATGCCGCGGCAGTCTACGTTAACGCCTCCACCCGCTTTACAGATGGATTTGAATTTGGCTTCGGCGCCGAGATCGGCATCTCCACACAGAAGCTGCATGCCAGAGGACCGATGGGACTGGCAGAATTAACGTCGTATAAGTATTTGATTGAGGGGAATGGGCAGGTTAGGAAATAAAATGAAACGCATTGGCATCATGGGCGGGACATTAGCTTAATAGTTGTCATTGACAATGACAGATACTAATGATAATATGTCACTATGAATGACAATAATCAAGAGGCGACATGGATAAATTATTATTAAAAGAAGTGGTTATCGAACAAAATAAAGCGATTGGCAAAATCGATACCGGCATTGAGAGAGACTGCCTCAAAAGTTTCGAAAAATACATTAAAATCCCCCATACCATAGTCATTTCCGGAATGAGGCGCACGGGCAAGTCAACTTTGCTCGCCCAGATAATGCGCCAGTTTTACCATAATCAATATTACTACTTTAATTTTGAAGATGAGCGGCTGACAAACTTTAAAGTTGAAGATTTCAACGCCCTTTTTGAGATCCTCCTGGAATTATTTGGCGAACAAAAAACATTTTTCTTTGACGAAATTCAAAACGCCCAAAAATGGGAACTCTTTATCAGGCGGATGCAGGATACCGGATATAAATTTTTTCTGACCGGCTCCAATGCTTCACTCCTAAGCCGCGAGCTGGGGACAAAATTGACCGGCCGCAATATTACAATTGAGCTTTATCCTTTCTCTTTCAATGAGTTTTTGGCTTTTAAAGGCGCAACTCCAGGAAAAAATGTCTTGGCGATCACGATCGAAAGAGCCAAAATAAAAAAATATTTTCACGAATACTTAAAAAACGGCGGCCTGCCGGAATATTTAAAATACAAAGACGCTGAACTTTTAAAAAGAGGCTATGAAGATATTTTATACCGTGATATTGTTGCCCGGTATGAAATAAAGGAGATCAAATCCTTACGGGAGCTGGGAGTCTATTTTTTAAGCAATCTGGCCAGCTCTTTTGCCTATGGCAAATTACGGCAGATGCTGCAATTAGGGAGCGTCAACACTGTAAAAAACTATGTGGAGTTTTTGGAAAATAGTTATGTAATTTTTACAATTAATCAATTTTCTTATTCATTCAAAAAACAGGTTTCTGCCCGGCGCAAAGCCTATTGCGTTGACAATGGCCTGGCGGAATCGGTCGCTTTTCAATTCTCCAAAAATAAAGGGAGTTTTTTGGAAAACACCGTCTTTATGGAGTTGAAACGCCGGGGGGGGGAAGTTTATTATTTCAAAACTGCCGCTGGCCTGGAAGTGGATTTCCTGCTAAAAGAAGAAAAAAATAAGATTGCGCTCATTCAAGTAGCCGCCAGCCTTGAAGATGAAGGAACAAAAAATCGTGAAATACGCGCCTTAATGGCCGCAATGGAAGAATTGAAAATCGACCAGGCGCTTATTCTGACTGAAGACAGTGAACAAACAATAAAAATCAAAAATAAAACAATTCATGTAACGCCTATCTACAAATGGCTGCTGGAGAAAGCATGAAACGCATTGGCATCTCCACACAGAAGCTGCATGCCAGAGGACCGATGGGACTAGCCGAATTAACGTCGTATAAGTGTTTGATTGAGGGACAAGGCCAAGTTAGAAGCTAGATTCTGGTGTTCCTTCCCACATTAAATACCCCTCTAATCCCTGTTTTTATCTCACAATAAAATACCTCTTGTTTTTTGATGGGGTTGATGGTGGGCATTTTCTGGCAAATAAAATTCCTTAAAATAAACAACGGCCCTTGCCGATGATTATGTGTAAACAACAAGCAATCG
>JACRKQ010000055.1 GCA_016219705.1 Candidatus Saganbacteria bacterium
ATCTTTTTCGGTTATCTCGCGCCCGCGTGATTTTAGAATCACTTTGCCCATGGATATATTTGTAGCACATTTTTTGCGTGGACGTCAGCACTTTTTTTGAAAGGAGGTTTGAATGTCTTTTTACCGAGCTAAACTATTACTAAAGCCGAAGGTCGTGGTGCAGGCGATAAATTTCACCCCCAGCTCTTTGGCTGTCACGATCAGGTCAGGGACCGAAGGAACGCGCGAGTTTTTCATCATGATACTCATCAAGGCCGGCCCAAGGCCGAGCATATTGAATTTGGAGAGAGGAAGCCGGTCTGCTCCACCTCGGTTCAAAATGTTCATCATCTTTTGCAACCAGTTTTTGCCGGCCGTGAATTTATTTTTGCGCAGGACATTCAAGCCCCAGAAAGTGAAAAACATTTTAACCTCCATCCCCATGGAAGCAGCGGTGGCGGCCAGGATAAAGGCGGCCAGGACCTTATCCATGTCACCGGAAAAAACTACCAGACAAAACTTCTCTTTTTCCATTATTAGCTCCTCCCCAGCGGAAACATCTCCTTCAATTACTAAGGTTGGCTGGGGGACAGGGCTTCTCCGCCGGAGGCGCCCGCCTGCCGGACGGGCAGGGATGCGCCTTTGGCGCAGAACCTCAAAGAAAACTCCGGGGTAGGGATTCGAACCCCAACACACTGATCCAGAGTCAGCGGTGCTACCGTTACACCACCCCGGAACATAATTATTTTTGTTATTTGGGTTTTGGATTTCAGTATGGTAGCGCCCACCAGTGCGGCCGGATAAGCAAGATGAACAGGCCGTAAAACAGCGTAAACGTCGCTATCCCCACAAAAACCAGAAAGCCGCCTTTGAATGGCTCCTGCCAGCGCGCCTTGAGCCATTTAGCAAATAGCAAGGACAGCAATGACACTATGATAATGGAAGAGCCCTTAAAAACCGGGTCAAGGTTCATAAAGACTATCAATTTATCGCCAAAATCCTGCATAATCAGGATTTTAGCACGCTTGGAGTTTATTTTGCAACCAGCGATAATTATTGTATAATTTAAATTATGATTTCAGTCGAGCGTTGTGATTTTTTGATCGTCGGCGGCGGAATTGCCGGCCTATCAGCCACTCTGGAAGCGGCAAAATACGGCCGGGTCGCCATTTTGACCAAATCCAAGATCGGCGAAACCGCGACCACCAAAGCCCAGGGCGGAATTGCCGCCGCGGTTGACAGCATAAAAGACTCCACCCAATTTCATTTCGAAGACACCATTGCGGCCGGGGCCGGCCTCTGTGATCCGGCGGCGGTCAAAATCCTCGTTACCGAAGGGGTCGACCGCGTCCGAGAATTGATAAAGATGGGCGCACAATTTGATAAAGCGGAGACCGGCGGAGGGTTTGCTCTCTCCCTGGAAGGCGCCCATAAACGGCGCCGCATCCTCCACGCCGGCGACGCCACAGGAAAAGAGATCCAGCGGACCCTTGGCACAAAAATCGTTGAAGAAAAATCAGCAAAAATTTACCAGGATACCATCGGTATCGACCTTCTGCTTGATACCGGCCGCTGTTATGGAATCAAAGCTCTGGATATTAAGTCCCAATCATTAAAATATTTCCTCGCCCCCGCCACCATCATTACCACCGGCGGTCTGGGTCAGGTCTATCTTCACACCACCAATCCGGAAGTGGCGACCGGCGACGGCATCGCGATGGCCTGGCGGGCGGGCGCGGAAGTTACCGACATGGAATTTGTCCAATTTCACCCGACTTCCATGGTCCAATCCGCCGAATTGAGAGACCTCGTCGCTATTCCCCAATTTTTAATCTCTGAAGCAGTCAGGGGCGAAGGCGGGGTTTTACTTAATGATCGCGGCGAGCGCTTCATGGAAAAATATCATTCCGCCCTGGAGCTCGCCCCCCGCGATATTGTGGCGCGGGCAATTTTCCAGGAGATGAGGCAGACCGGCGCAGATTGCGTCTATCTCTCCCTGAAACAAATTGATCCGGAAAAAATCAAAAAACGTTTTCCTGTGATCTACAAAACCTGTTTAGAGCGCGGCCTTGATATCAGCAAAGACAATATCCCCGTTGCCCCCGCCGCCCACTATTTTATGGGTGGAATAAAAACCGATACCGACGGCAAAACCAATCTCCCAGGCCTTTATGCCGCGGGCGAATGCGCGGCGCTGGGCGTCCACGGCGCCAACCGTTTAGCCTCTAATTCTTTGCTTGATGGGCTGGTTTTTGGACATCGGGCGGCACTGGCGGCAACCTCACCCCTTTCTTCCTCCGATGTACATCGGAGGAATTCATTCCCCTCTCCATCGGAGATGGAGAGGGGGGACCATTCCGAGCACAAGCGAGGAATGGTGGGTGAGGATGACATTGAGCTTCAGCGCTTTAAACTAATTATTAAGTCCGCCATGTGGAATGGAACGGGGATCGTCCGCTCCAAAGAATCGCTGAACCGAACAAAGAAAATGCTTGAAGATGTTGCCAGTCGCCTGGATTATGAACCGGCGACCAAAGAAGATATTGAATTAAAAAATCTGGCCCTGGTCGCCCGGTTGATTACCCAAGCGGCGTTGGATCGCCAGGAATCCCGCGGGGCGCACTTTCGCAGCGATTTTCCTAAGATTGATGATTTGAACTGGCAGAGACATTTAATTTATTCAGCCGGTTGATTTAAAATAATGTTTTAATCCGCGGCGGCAAGACCTCAAATAATTTTAATATCTCTTCGGCCATTGGGGAGTTTTTCTTATTTCTTTCCTTTAATCGCTTTTTTCAAATTGATCCCCGGCACGAAAGCCGGCGACTTGGATTGTCCAATCGTGATTTTCTCGCCAGTCTGGGGATTGCGGCCAATGCGGCCTTTACGGCTGCGCACGACAAAATTGCCAAAACCAACCAGGCGGACCTTATCACCCTTGAGCAAAGCCTGGTGGATCTCTTCCAAAACCGCATCAATAATTCTTTCTGTTTTAGTGTTGGTCAAATCCATCTTATCGGCTACTTTCCTCGCTAATTGTTTTTTGTTCATGTTTTTTCCCTTCCCTTCTTTTTAATTATGCGATTTTTTCTTCGCAATTTTTTAACAGCGCTTCCCAGCGGCGATCGACTTCTTTTTGGATTGTGGCGACAACAGCTTCATTGCCCGGCCGCAACAAATGGCGGAAGCGGCTCTGGGGCTTAAAAAATTCCGTGACAGGCTTCTTTTCTTTTGGCCGGTAATTTAATTTATAAACTCCATTCTCAACTTCATATAATGGCCAGATACAGGTTTCCGCCGCCAACCGCCCCATCTCCGGGGTTAACGCAGGATCATAGCCCCACCCTAGCTGGCACGGCTGCAAGGCATTGATAAATTTCGGCCCGCGGATGTTGAAAGCTTTCTCGGCCTTGCTGGTCAGATCGCGCCAGAAACCGACTGCCGACTGGGCGATATAAGGCAAACCATGGGCGACCATGATTTCAGTCAAGTTTTTGGAAAATTGGGTCTTTCCGGCCCGTAATTTCCCCGGCGGCGCCGTAGTCGTCGCCGCGCCCATGGGGGTCGCGGAAGAGCGCTGGACGCCGGTATTCATGTAAGCTTCATTATTGTAACAGACATATAACATGTCATGGCCGCGCTCCATCGCGCCCGAAAGCGACTGGAAACCGATGTCGTAAGTCCCACCATCTCCGCCAAAAGCGACAAAATTGATATGGTCGGCTTTAATTTTACCCTGGCGCTTGAGCGACTGGTAGGCCGCTTCGATCCCCGAACAGGTCGCCGCGGAATTTTCAAAAGCATTGTGCAGAAACGGCACTTTCCAGGCCGTATAGGGAAAAATCGTCGTGACAACCTCCAGGCAGCCAGTCGCGGAAGTTATAACGACGGGATCCTTACTGGCCAGCAAAACCTGCCGGACAATAATCGGCGCGCCGCAACCTGTGCAAGCGCGATGGCCGCCGCATAAAGAATCCTCTCTAACCGCCAGTTCTTTTAAATTAACCATATTTTTTTCCCTTTACTCCCTGACGCCATAATGCTGGATTAGCTGTTTTACTTTTCCCGCCGCGGCATTAGCTTGTGTGTCCGCACATATCCGGCGGATATCTTCCAGGCAGATCTCCCGCCCGCCCAGGCCATAGACATAATTAGCCAAAAGCGGCTTTTTGTCGGCATCATAAAGCGCCGAACGTATTTCACAAAATACCTGCCCCCCCTGGTCGCTGTACATATCGCTTCTGTCCATGATCGCCGCCGCCTGAACATTTTTAAGCGCCGCGACAATGGCTTCGGCTGGGAAAGGCCGAAAGACACGGATCTTTAACAAGCCAACTTTGACGCCCTGCGCGCGCAGTTCATCGATAATAACGCGGGCCGTGCCGCAGGTCGACCCGAGGGCGACCATGGCAATTTCCGCGTCATCAAGTTTATATGTCTCCACCAAGCCATATTCGCGGCCAAATTTTTGGCCAAAATCCCGGCCGACTTCCAGGATCACATTTTTTGCTTTCTGCATCGCTTCGACGATCGGCATTTTATGTTCAAAATAATAATCCTGCAGGTCCAGGGAGCCCAGCGTAATCGGGTTGTCTAAATCCAAAACTGATTTCAGCGGCTGGTAAGCGCCGACATATTGTTTTGCCGCCGCATCGTCGATAGTCTCCACCCTCTCCATGCAATGAGAAATGATAAAGCCATCGGTCGTCACCATCCCGGGCAGTTGGATCTCTTTATTTTCACTGATCCGCATCATCTGCAGGACATTATCGTAGGCCTCCTGGGCATTTTCGGAGAATATTTGCAGCCAGCCAAAGTCGCGCACTGCCATCGTGTCACTGTGGTCGCAATGGATATTAATGGGCCCGGACAAGGCGCGATTAACGTCGCACATAACGATCGGCAGGCGCAAAGCGGAGGCAATCGGCAAAATTTCCGACATCAACTGCAAACCCTGGGAAGAAGTCCCGGTCATGACGCGGCAGCCGGCGGCGGCAGCGCCGACACAAGCGCTCATAGCGGAATGTTCAGATTCGACCGCCACATATTCCGTATCAACTAAACCATCAGCGACAAACTGGGAAAAGATCATGACAATCTCGGTGGCCGGCGTAATCGGGTAGGCTGCGACCACATCGGGATTAATCTGGCGCATGGCTTCCGCCATCGCTTCGTTGCCGGTTTTGGCTAACGTTGGCATAAATTATTTTTTCTCCTCTTTCATTATAATAGCGCGCTTCTCTTTCTTCGTTGGACATTCACGATCACAGATTCCGCAGCCTTTACAATAGCGGTAATCGATCCCCGCAACTTTTTTGTTTTCATCAAGTATGATCGCCGCATCCGGACAATAAATCCAACAGAAATAACATTGGATGCAGTTTTCTTTGTTGAAAATCGGCCGCTCCCGGCGCCAATCCCCGGTTTGGAATTCAGCCGCTGTCCCAGCCGGCAGGGAATCACCTTGGCCTAATTCCCTCCAACCCATATTCTTTTTCATTCTTTCCCTTTTCCCTGCACTGTATCGTACGCCGTTTTGATCGCTTCAAGGTTGCCTTTAATAATTTCCGGCTTGCTGGCGAATTTCTTTTTTAATTTAACTTCGGTATCATGCAGGAGCATGGTAATATCAAACAATCCTGTCACTTTCACCAGCGCGCCCAGAAGCGGCGTATTGGGGATGTCGCGGCCGATCTTATCCTGGGCGATAGCCGACGCATCAACGGTAAAAATATGCGCGCCTTTTAAACCCAGCTCCTGGCGAATTGCCTGCGGTGTCTTGCTGGTGTTAACAATTAATTGGCCGCTATCCGGCAATCCGTGCGCCACATCGACCGACGCCATTAAAGTCTGGTCGAGGACCGCAACAATCTGGGGATTGGTGATGCCGCAATGGACCAGGATCGGCTCATCCGACAGGCGGTTAAAAGCCTGAACCGGCGCCCCCATCCGCTCCGGACCATATTCGGGGAAAGCCTGGATATATTTACCTAATGATAAAGCGGCATCAGCCAGCAGGAGCGCCGCCGTCTTGGCTCCCTGCCCGCCCCGGCCATGCCATCTTATTTCAACTATCTGCGCCATAAAAAATATAATTCCTTTCTTTAGTGGTAAAAACTAACTAATCCAGGATTGCAGACGCGAGATTATTATTTTATCAAATAAAAATCCGAGAATCAATAGGAGTGAAACCGGCGCCAGCGCGCCGACAAAAGCTTTTGTTTTGGAAATCCCGTAAGTTTTACGTCCAGCCACCGCCCAGAGACCATAAAGGTACAAGACCAGCAGATTATAAATCGTGTTGAAACCAAAACGAAAAAGAGTAAAGTCCATGCCGACATATTTAGTCAGCATCATCAAAATAAAAATTGTCGCCGCGACCAAGATGGCCGCGCTGCTGTAACAAACACTTTGGATGATCTGATTAAGCTGACCTTTGCCGCCTAAAGCCTGAAAAGTATAATGAAGCAGGCCAGCTATGGCAGTCAGCCCGGCCAAAAGGCCGCTAACAAATAAACCAGCGGCTATAAATAATGTAATGAAAAAGAAAATACTCCCCAGGACCAACATCACCGGCGCGACTATAATGATTTTTGCTGCGGGGACTTTTTCCAGCAACGTGCCGCCGATCGGGATATATTGGATAATAAAGATGGCGCTACTGGCCGCGCCAGCCAGCAGCCAACTGGTAATAAAAAGAAAACTTAAAGAACCAGCCCGCCAGTCTTCTCTTTTTAATCTAGTGTAAAAGTAAATCGGCCGCAGCATGATTGTACTCCAAACACCAAAATAATCCTTTAGTTTATTTAACATCAGACACCCCTTTTATCTGTTAATTAACAATTACTGAATTAAAGATCCCTGCGCCCCTCAAACGCTGAACTCAACGTTGCTTCATCCGCGTAATCCATGTCGGCCCCGATCGGCAATCCATAAGCCAGCCGTGTCAATTTCAGGCCTAACGGTTTAATCAAGCGGCTTAAGTAAATGTTGGTCGCTTCTCCTTCAACCGTAGGACCAATAGCTAGTATAATCTCATTAAATTTACCGTCACTCAACCGCCGCATCAATTCCCGAACGCGCAAGCTATCCGGGCCCAAACCATCCAAAGGAGAGATTAAACCGCCCAGAACATGATACCGGCCATTATACCCCCGCGAGCGCTCGATCGCCATCAGATCTTTCGGCTCGCCGACAACACAAAGCTGATCGGTAAAACGGGATTCGTCAGCGCAGATATGGCAGGGATTGACGTCGGTGATATTAAAACAGGTGGCGCAATGTTTCAGTTTATCTTTGGCATTTTTTAAAGCCTCGACTAATTTTTCAATGTCGCGGCTGGAGCTTTGCAGGACGTGAAAGGCCAGCCGCTGGGCCGACTTCGGGCCAATTCCCGGCAGGCGCTGCAACTCTTCAATTAAACGACTAAATGTTTCAGCGTAAATCATAACGAAAATCCAAACATCAAAATCCAAAACTCAAATAAATTAGAGAAATGATAAAAATGGGAAATATTCTTTTGATTTGAATTTTTGCTCCAGATTTATTTGTTATTTGAGTTTTGTCATTTGTCATTTTCCCTAAAGCATCCCCGGCGGCAATCCCAGCCCGCCGGTAATCCCCTTCATCTTGCGAGCGGCGCCGTCTTTAGCAGATTTTAGCGCGTTCTTGGCCGCTTCCATGACCGCCCTTTCCAGACGTCCAACATTTTGCGGATCGGCCATTTTTGGATCGATCTTCACCTCTTTAATTTCCAGATCGCCGTTAATTTTAAACGTTATCCCCTGATTTGTCGACTCAAACATCTCTCGAGCCAATTCTTCTTTAACCTTCTTTAATTGCCCCTGCATCTCCCGCGCCATTTTGATCATCTCACCCATATTACCCAAATTAGGAAATCCCATTTTTACAACACTCTCCCTTCAAAAAATTCCGCCACTTTGGCGGCTGATAAACCGGATTCTTTTTTCTCCTCACTAATTATACACTCAATCGGCAGGACGTTCCCCATGACTTCCCGCAGGGATTCTTCCACCGAAGTTCTATTTTTAGACTCTTCCAGCCGTTCTTTATGAAACGCATACCCGCGCCGGAAAGTAATCACGAGCTTCCCCTGATCATTGATTTCCACCGGTTCCCCTTCGTGCAGGGAGACATAACCGAAAACGCTTTTCTTTTTCACGCTTTCTAAAATAGCTGACCAGTGGGTTTTAACTTTGGCCAATTTACCATCTTGTAAGGGTGGCAAAGTTTGTTGTTCGGTTGTTTTTTTAAATTCTTGTCCCGATGTCTGTTCTTCGAATTTCGATACAAGTTTCAACTCCATTGGACAATCTCCGATTAATTCAAGTAAAGCCACTTCCAGCACCAGCCGGGCATAAGGGTGCCATTTCATATCCAATTCAGCCCGGGAAAGAGTTTTGATGATTTGCGTCAAGCGTTCAAAAGGAAATAACGGCGCCTGTTTTTGCAGTTTTGCCTGATGATCGGAAGTTAATTCCAGAATCTCTCCGGAGCCGACTTTAATATGCAATAAATTGCGGAAATGCCCGACCAGGTCGCGCGTTACCTGCTGGATGGAACGCCCTTCCGCCAGGCCGCTGGCGACCAAGCCCATTAATTGCGCAACCTCTCCCGCGGCAATCGCCTCGCCAAAGGCGGATAAAAGATCTTCATCCGCTGTGCCTAGCAGAGTAATAACTTTATCGTACGAGACTTCTTTCCCAGCAAAAGAAACAACCTGGTCGAGCAGGGAAATCGAATCCCGCATGGCTCCCTCCCCGACCCGCGCGATCAGGTTAATAGCTTTAGCGTCGATGGTAAAGCCTTCCGCCGCGGCGATTTTTTTTAAATGCTCTTCAATTTCGGCTAATTTAATTCTGGTAAAGTCCAAACGCTGGCAGCGGGAAGAGATCGTCGCCGGCACTTTTTGTAATTCTGTCGTCGCCAAAATAAAAATTGTGTGCGCCGGAGGCTCTTCCAAAGTTTTAAGCAGGGCGTTAAACGCTTCTGAAGTTAACATATGGACTTCATCGATGATATAGACCTTATAGCGGCCTTCGATCGGCACGTAACGGACCCGTTCGCGCAGTTCCCTTATCTCATCGATGCCGCGATTGGAGGCAGCGTCAATTTCATTGACGTTGACCGAGTGGCCGTCACGAATTTTTTTACAATTTTCACAGACGCCGCAAGGTTTGTCCGTCAGCCCCTCTGCGCAATTCAACGCCTTGGCCAGGATCCGGGCGGTTGAGGTTTTCCCTGTCCCCCGCGGGCCGGAAAAGAGGTAGGCGTGGGCCAGACGGTTATTTTTAATCGCGTTTTTTAAAGTCTGGACGATCGCCGGCTGGCCCACCAGGCCGTCAAAATCCTGCGAGCGCCATTTGCGGTAAAGAGAGAGATAAGACATAGAAAACTGATTTTAGCATTTTTTGGGGGGATTGGGAAGACAGTCCAAATCAGCTGCGCGGGCAAAGCGGCCCCTTTCTGGTTAAGAAGAAATAGTTGCTCTTAATCGAGCCATTGTTGCGGCAATTTCTGACGAAGGACGCAGCTTCCCCTGTGCATCAACCAAATTAACAAACATTCCTCTCTCCGCCACCTTTTTTAAGTCGCTGTTTGGGCGCAAAGTTACGCCGGAAAAAAAGGCTTGCCTTGACGAATCATTCGCTAAAGTTGCCGCAACACTTATCCCGTCAAGCCATTGAAAGGTTTGCGACTCTGTTCTTTTTGCCAAATCACTGCAAAACCCGGCGTATTGACTCCAGTTTGTGGTTCCGGCCAGCCAAGCCGCTTGATCAGCGCCGTTTAATTTCCATAAAAAAATTGCTTCAACTAAAACGACAGTACTGCCTCTTCTTTCTACCGGCACAGTTGTCTGCCGGCCGCCCGGCTGAAAATTAATTAATCCCGCTAAGGCCTGCAGCTCCTTAAGAGTTACCGGCGTAACTTCGGTTGTTACTGACAAAGGAGTGTTGCCGCTAGGAAGCTTAACTGAAGTTTGAATAGTTGGATATCGATAAATTCTTTGCGTGGCCAACGCCTTTCTCGCTCCTATGATAGCGTTGCCTAACAAATTGTTAACTGGCGGCAAAGAGACGCTTCTTTGCAGAACAAGTCCACTCATTGAATACCTCCAAATAATTATCTGCTTAAAAAAAATAAAATTTCAGTCTAATTTTGTCCCCGCTGGTTTTGTTCCAATAAACCAATTATCGCCAGAATTTCTTCTCGAGCTTGCGCAGCAGTAAAACGACCTGCCGCCGGGTCTACGAAAGCTGATTTGAGACAAGAACCAGGCTCCGTATATCTTGTCATATTTTGCAGTAATAAATCAAGACGAGAATTAATATTGCCAGGTAAATAAGGGCCTAATTTTTGGCCTGAAGAAATTGCAAAAGCTCTTCCATTTATACGCTCGCTGAAGACCATGGCCATTTCCGCTTCGGAACTTAAATTGTGATAATAATCAGGAAAGGGCCAATCAATCAACATATAATAAATCATGCAAGCCGCCGAATATACATCGGTGCGGCCATCAAGGCGGAAATTGCGCCTTTGTTCGGGAGAGATAAATTGGGGTTTCCCACACGTCGTTTCTGTCGGCTTATCTTGAACCGATCGAGCAGTCCCCCAATCAATAATTTTGATTGTGCCATCATTCAAGATCATTACGTTATCCGGGGAAATATCGCGATGAATAACCAACTGATGCGCCCCGTCCAAACAGGCCAGAACAGCCGCCATAATTTGCAAAATTTGCGCGGCATAAGCCGGGTAGTCAGGAGAAGTGAATTGCGGCCTATCCGCAATCAAATCTAATAATTGTCTCCCTTCAATAAATTCTAAAACGAGATAATTTTCCCCCGTTCCCAAAAGGCGAACTACGCCTTCCCTTCCGTCCAACCTCTGAAGGGCAGCTCCTTCCGCCTCCAACAAATTATGTCCACTGCCAAGAGTATCGATCTTAATCGCCACCAGCTTATTATCATCCCAATCCCGCGCTAGCCAGACATCAGCACAGCCGCCACAGCCTAATAGACTAATGAGACTATACCTCTCCGCTATAAGTTCTCCTTTATCAAGAGCTGAAACATCTATAGATGAGCCTTCGGAGGCAATAATTTCAATTTCTGGCGGCGGGGATGACAAATTCCTTCTTAATGAGGCCGCTTTAACCTCCGGCGGAATGGGTGGTGGACCAGATTTTCTTTGAGGCATTGGCCGAGCCGGCAAAGTCGGTCTTTCGGTTATTCCGCGTATTCTCGAATTGTCCATAACTTTTAAACCGCCTTCTGATAATCAGAAATGCTAACTTTTGGCGTATTCTCGCAACTGGATAATTGTTCCAATTTTATTAAAATATTTTCGGCTAGCCGGCCGGCAGCAGCGGCGCCCAAACGTTTGTTGGGATCAAAGGCTGTCAAAGTAAACAAGAAGTTGGTCACTGCTTTTCCAACCGCTTTAAGAGGAGATAACTGTTTAAGAATATCTTCCCGCGATTGGCCAAAAGCCCGTCCTTTTCTGCGATTATTTCTGATTTGGGCATAAAAAAACTCCAAAGTTTTTTCACTCCGATCCTCTGGATAGACAAAAGGATATTCACCCGTAATCAGGTGGTAGGCGACGCAACCAACGGAGAAAATATCGGAGTTTGTACGGAGAAATCCCTCTTGAAGGCGCTCGGGCGCCGCAAACTGCTCTCTTAACCCGATTGCCTCTCTCCTTGACGCATCAGTGATGCGCCTGGCTGCGCCAAAATCAAAGAGGAAAATAGGCAAACCTTCGTCTGGCAGCCATTTTACATTTTGTGAACAAATGTCATTATGCACAATCCCTAAAGAGTGAATCTTTTGTAAACAAAATAACAGATTATTAATAACCGTAAAGACATCGACCATATATGCGATTGCGGCCTGTCGTGGTAACATGGTCGGCAAACGGTCATAATATCTCGCTTGTTTAAAAGCCGTCAGTGAATCGCCGGCAATATAATCAAGAATCAGCCAATTTGTCCCTGCCGAAACCAGCCGCGGCACACCCGCCACCTGCTTATCATTCAAACAACGATAATCTTCCGCTTCTTGTCGAATTAAGTTCTGCCCCGTATCAACTTTTATTACCAGACGCTGATCGCTATCAGACGTAATATCAAGGCATTCATAGACGCGGCTGCAGCCCCCTTCAGCCAGCAGTCGTCCGACTTGATAGCGGCCGGCAACTAATGATCCCGGGCTGGGAGGAACCGGCGGCGCGGCAAATAATTCTTTATTGCGAGGTATTGCCATCTCCAGTCTTGGGTCAATTGAACCTCTAACGTCCATAATAATCTCGGGATCGATAATAATTGAATCTGTGCAGATTGAAGGATCAAGGATGATTGACGGCAAAGTGTCGTTAGTTAAAGGCGTGAGCGCTGAAGCTGTCCCTTCCGGAATATATGCGGAAGGATCAACAATTACCGTCGATTCTGGCACGACTCTTTCTGGAATATACGATGTAGGAACGACAATTCCCGAAAAGAGTCCGCTGCTTTCAATAGTTCGGCGCAAGCTTTCTGGCTCATGTTTAAGCTCTTCGAAAAAGCAAATAGCGTCGGCAATTGCTTCACGATATTCATCGTGATTAACCGCCGAAATAAAATCAAGGGCATATTTAATGGTGCTTTCATTTAATGCCGCCGCAACTTGACGATTGCCAAGCGCTTGATTCACAGTTGACGCAAGTCCTTGAAGCAATGCCTTTTGTCCTTCGCGAGCGGCAGGAGGAATTGCGCGCAAACGAGATAAGAGGCTATCGATGCGCGAAATCCCCGCACTCCCTCGAACTCCACTAGTTCCTTCGATAACACGTAAACCAGACATCATTATTAACTACCTCCGATACTTTTAAGTATTCAGGGATATTACTCCTCCCTCTATATATATATCGTAACAACTAGGAAAAAATTGCATGAAATTTGGAAATTGAGAAATGACTAACAAGGCCCGTAAAGAGCCCTTGCTTTTGATTACCGCATAAACGGGGGTAATTCGATGTGGTCTTTGCTGCTGGCGGCGGCTGTTGCCGCTGCTGCTGCCGCCGGCTGGCGGCTGATCCGGGGTCTCAAGAAGGGGAGAACATCTTTTTCTTTTTTAGCGGAAGGGACAAAGCCGGTAGCAATTACGGTCACCACAATATCTCCCTGCAGTTTCTCGTCGATGACGGCGCCGAAAATAATGTTTGCGTCGGGATCAACCGCGCTGTAGATGACCTCGGCCGCCTCGTTGACCTCGTAAAGCGTCAGGTCGGAGCCGCCGGTAACATTAAAGATGACCCCTTTTGCTCCGGTGATCGTCTCTTCCAGAAGAGGAGAAGATATTGCCGCTTCCGCCGCCTCCACCGCCCGGTTTTCCCCCGACCCCGTCCCGATCCCCATCATAGCCGAACCAGCTTCGTACATGATAGTTCTCACATCGGCGAAATCGAGGTTGATTAAACCAGGGACAGTGATCAGATCGGAGATTCCTTTAACTCCTTGACGCAAAACATCATCCGCAATTTTAAATGCTTCAATAATGGAAGTTTTTTTCTCAACAACCTGGAGAAGTTTATCATTGGGGATAACGATCAGAGCATCAACTTTTTCTTTGAGGAGAGCCACACCGGTTTCCGCTTGTGAAATCCTTACCGGCCCTTCAAAACGAAAAGGTTTAGTGACAACGCCGACTGTCAAACACCCCATCTCTTTTGCCAGAGAAGCGATGACAGGTGAAGCGCCTGTGCCGGTGCCGCCGCCCATCCCCGCGGTGATGAATACCATGTCGGAACCTTCGAGAGCAAGTTTTATGTCAGCGGATGATTCTTCCGCCGCCCTTTGGCCAACCTCCGGATTAGCCCCCGCGCCCAGACCTTTTGTCAATTTTACCCCGATCTGCAGTTTATGGTCGGCCAGAGAAACATTAAGCGCCTGGTTATCAGTGTTAACCCCCCAGAATTCCACCCCTTTGACTCCCGCCCCAATCATCCGGTTGACCGCGTTCGTCCCGCCGCCGCCGACGCCAAAAACTTTTATGACCGCGAAACTCTTACCGTCGTTATTTTTATTGTTATCGTTTGCCATGATTAATCTCCGGCTCCTTTTCCCGCTAATCATCACCGGCAGGAATTTATTTGCTCTATATTTTAACATACAACCCGGGAATTGCAAGACAAGCGGGTGACGATCAGCTTTTGAATCTGATAACCGGATTGTCAGGGAACCGGACATCGATATAATCGACCTGCGGCCAACGGTTCTGGACTTCGGCTAAGAGAGATTCCAGCGCCGTCATCTTACGGATAATATTTTCTGCTGCGCCAATTTTAATAAGCAGGATATCTTCCAGTCTGATACTGATATTTTCCAGCCTCCCCAGATCGATCTGCAAGCGCTGCGTCTTAAAATAAGCGCCCAATTTGGAAATAATCTGATTGATGACTTCCGTTGCTTGGCCGTCAATCCGCTCTCCGCGCATTAAATTTTTTTCTGCGACTCCGGAGACCACCGGCAGGTCGACCAGGTTGGGGATATTCAAGGTGATGTTTGCATTGCGATTCAGCACATAGCCCTGCGCATCAATAATAGCCGACTGTTTTGGAAAAACCACCATGGCGACCGGCTGCCGTTCCGTGATATTAATCAACACCGTCCCCGGCGGGATGCGATAAAGGTGAAATTTTTCAATGGCTGTAATTTTGCGCAGGTTGGCGCGGGCGCGTGAAAAACTGGTGAAGAAAAGGTTTTCCGAAAGCGGGATGCCGGCCAGCGCCTTAACATCTTCAGCAGCAAGAATCTTTGTCCCATTGACCACGACGTCTTTGATTGACCAGAGAGGCAGATTGAGAAAATACCACAAACCGCCGCTTGCCAATAACACAAATAAAACAAAAATAAAAAAACCCGGCCGCCGCTTGATTCTATTATTTTTCTGTTTTTTACCCTTTTTAGCCATTTGCCCTTTAACTCGTTATGGGCCCTCTTTCCCTATTGACCTTTAGTATGCGCTCGCTAAAATCTTGACAACTAAATCATCAAAAGATATCCCCGCCTCCCTCGCCTCCGCCGGCAGATCCGACTGCTCCGTCATCCCCGGGATCGTGTTAACTTCGTGGACATAAGGGACTTCGTCTTTGATGATCATATCGACGCGGGATACACCATGGCAACCCAGGGCTTGGTGCGCTCTAATGGCCAGCGCCTGGACTTTTGCCGTTAAAGCCGGAGATAATCTAGCGGGCAAGATAAATTCCGTCATTCCCGCCGTATATTTCGCTTCAAAATCATAGAACTCTTTTTTGGGGACCAATTCTAAAATCGGCAGGGCTTGTAAATCATCACCTACCCCAATCACCCCAGCCGTCACCTCTTGTCCTTTGATAAATTCTTCCACAAACATTTCGTGATATTTTTGGACTGTCTCTTCAAGTTTCGGCAAAAGTTCGCCGGGCTCTTTGATCAGATGGACACCGAGACTAGACCCTTCGGAGACAGGCTTCAAAACCAGCGGGAAAGAGAAATCCTTGATAATTTTGTCCGCTTCATTTTTAACTTTTTGGCGAGGCTCGATCGTCAGATAGCGCGGCGTCGTAATTCCAACGGCGTTGAAAATTTTCTTGGCGGCGACTTTGTTCATGGCTAGAGCGGAAGCTAAGACTTTAGACCCCGTGTAAGGGATCCCGGCAATCTCCAGCATTCCCTGCGCCGCCCCGTCTTCACCGTAGCGCCCGTGGAGAACAATGTAAACAATATCGACTCTGGCGGCTTTGAGCCGAGAGAGGAGATTATCTTCCAGGTCCAGGGAGATAACGTCAAAACCCTGACGTTTAAGCGATTCCAGGACCCGCCGGCCGGAACGCAGTGAGACATCTCGTTCGCTTGATCGCCCTCCCATCAGGACGCAGATTTTTTTTGCTTTCAAACTTTCAGGCGCCATGTTTAATTTTAGCATATCTGCCAGCCGGGGACTATTTCTTGTTTCAACAAAATCGTCTGAAATTTAAGAAAACATCTGGGGAAATACCTTTTAGCAAAGGGGACAAGACTTTCATGCCTGGGATATTACAAAAAATATTTAACCGCCGCCCGCCGGTAAATTGGCCCGGTATAATCGACATCGGCCGCTGCAAAAGCGGCATTCTCCACAGCCTGGCGGCGGCCAAAAATGATTTAAAAACGCCGGATAAAACTCTCGGCGCTATCGGCTTGGCCTCTCCTCTTGCCTGGCAAATACTGGTCGGCGATTCAAACTCTCTTTGGTCTTTTCAACAGGCTCTGGATAAAGACGGGCGCACGTCGCCCGATTATTTTTTTCTCCAGGGCATGACAGCGGAAATATTTTACGGTCGTAGAGGAGAAGTGCGCTACGACGTCCATGTCAGCCATCAACTGGTTGCCCTAATACCAGACATAACCCCGGATGGGCAACCGACGTTCAGTTTGCCGCCGCTAACAGCTGAAGATAGCGTGTTTGAGCGCCTGGTAGCCGAAGATCTCGCTTCTTATAATGCCGCAAAACAAGCAATATATGCCCTAGATTCTGTCGCCGGCCGACAGGTCTTTTTTGGTCTGGCTGGGGTCTATGCGGCAGGCATGGAATTATTAGATGAACATCTTTATGGCGCCCTATTATTTTTAATTAAAGAGGCTTATCAAGACGCTTTTTTGGCGGATTTATCCCATGTTGCAGTTATAGGTTCCCAGCAAGAACATGAAGAGAGAAGAGGAGAAACTCTTTCTGTTTCCACCGGCAGGCTGGCCAAAATTACCGGCCGCTGTCGTCCCGCTTCTTTTGACCTAGAAACCGCCGCTCGCCAATAATTTTTTAAGCCGTTTGCTGCCGGAAAATTCTGCCGCCAATAGGAGATTGTCCCGCTAAATCAACAACTGCCGCGCCATAGCTATCGACTTCCAGCACGCTAAGCGCCTGATTATGTGAGGCCATTAAAATTATCATCCCCTCCAAGCCGTCCGGCAGATAAGCTGCGTCATGATCGCTATTATGTGTGTGTCCGCCAACAACCAGGTCGCCTGGCTGCAAGCCTAATAACTCTCTGGTTGCTTGCAAATCAGAATTATCAAAATTTTTATCGGTGATACGATTAGGATTAATCGATTCTCCTGGAACGCCCGCTCGACTCCAGGTCAAACTGTTGATAATGGTAGCGGCAGAAGCTAGATAACCATTATCAATTATTCTGGCATTGATGAGAACTGGTAATATTCCTAAGCCCCCCCTGCCTGCCCGCATAGCGGCTAGGGTTTTCGCCACTATACCGTTATAAGTATTTCTTCTAAGTATTGGGGTGTGGGCAACAAAGAGAGCAATTTCTCCTCCGTTGATGCGGGCGGATAAAGGAGCGGCGTCGAAAAATCTTTGTAAAGCTCTGTCATAACCAGCTTCCCGGCTTGGCACGTCAACCACTAACCCGTTGGAAACTTCCTGAACATAATTTCTAAAGGCTCTTCCCTGCAAAGCCACCTCCGGACTCCCATCAGCATTCTTCCTGCCTGTCCCTTTGCAGAACAAATTTTCCCGGCCGCTGGCAGCTTCATCATGGTTCCCTCTTAATATATGCACACACTCCGGATATAGACATTGTAAATTTATCAAAACATCCATAATTTGCAATGAGGATTTTGTTTCGAGCAATTCAGCCAGCGTGTCACCTTCTTCAGTATGAATGACATCTCCTAAAAAGACTAAATTAACTTCCCGCCGCTCCAATTGCACTCGATACCGCTCAAGAATAATTTGCAAATTACCGAGATTAGCATGCAGGTCGCCAATTAACACCGTCTTCCGCTTGGTCGCGTCAAGTTGTAAAAAATCTCCCGGTTCATCTAAATTGTTGGCGGCGCGGACAACGCCAGTTCCTGGGTCAAAACAACGGCTCGCGATGGCCTGATCAATTTGCGCAATCGTCGGCGGGACCCGGCTAAGGCCCTTTACAGTTAAAGGCGGAAAACTCGTTTCAATTAACTGGGCGGTTTGGGGAGAAAGGGCTCGACAATTTACATCACAATACACCCCGCCCGGAGCGACCTGGACGTCAATTTCTGCTTCATTTTGTGATGTTTTCCCTGCCCTTAATATAATTGTTAAATCTCCTCTCGTGATTCGTGTTATTTGCCCTTCCGGTAAGGCAGTCATTCGCGCTCTTTCACTTAGGAAAAATCGGCCGTCATTTGTCCGGCAAATTTCAAAAAGCAGAGAGCGGTCATTAGGATTGTTTCTAGAAAAAGCCCTAAAAGTTTGGCCGCGGCCAACAGTAAAAGCCATATTTTGATTATTGAGATGATGCAAGCCGGATGCCGCAACAGGTGGCTTGCTAAATAAGGAACCGACAAGAACTTTCAACCCCATACTTTCTTCCTCCTTGAATTCATACAGTCTTTAACTACATATATTATCGTAATGACAAAGAGATTGCTTGCATGCAAAGACCGTCCCTGTTTATGTCCTAATTCCCTGGCAATAAAATTGCTATATAGGTGCGCATAATTAAATCTACATAGTCCATAAATTGCCGTCTAAATAAGCCATTTAACAATTTGACATTGACGAAAATAAGGTCTATAGTGCGTATATATAAACAGTCATAGAGCCAAGGAGGGGAAGATCA
>JACRKQ010000062.1 GCA_016219705.1 Candidatus Saganbacteria bacterium
ATGATCTTCCCCTCCTTGGCTCTATGACTGTTTATATATACGCACTATAGACCTTATTTTCGTCAATGTCAAATTGTTAAATGGCTTATTTAGACGGCAATTTATGGACTATGTAGATTTAATTATGCGCACCTATATAGTAATAGTAAAAGCGGAACCTTCTGGGCCAATCCTCCACCCGACCTCTCTATTTTCATCCAAATACCACTTCGCAGGATAAGTTACTGAAAATCCAGCTTTGCTCACATAAGTTTTCATTTCTTGGGTCGCTGACTGGGAGACGTCATCTTTTGCAACCTCATTTTTTTTTAATTCCTAATTGTTTTGCTGGCCTCGAACCCATGGCGTAAACGGCGGACCCCGATGATATTATCGGGGCAAGTAGTGAACAGAGAACAGTGGACAGGATCATAAACACAAATAATTTTTTACTCATCGAAACACGCCTCTTTTCTAATCAATGTTACATTAAGTTACACAATGTTACCTGATGTTACGTGATGTTACAAAATTTGCAATTTCAAACAACTTTAAGTAACTTCATGCAACTTTAGGTAACCCTCTGTAACCGATTGTAACTAATTTTTTAAAAACTCTTCCCCGCTCTTCATAATTGTCAAACATGTCAAAACTGGAGCAAGCCGGAGATAATAATACGATATCGCCAGGCTGGGCGAATTTTGCCGACAGCGCTACCGCATCGGCCAGAGAGCTTGCCGGATGGATTGCTGAAAACCCAACTGACGTCAGCGCTGCGCGGAAACGGCCGGCCGCTTCGCCGATTAGAATTACCGCCCGGACATTTTGCTTGATTTTTTCAACCAGCTTGTCCAGTGAAACTCCTTTATCCCTGCCGCCGAGGATTAAAATGATTTTTTTATTATTAAATGTTTCCAGCGCGACTAGGGTCGAATCCGGATTTGTCGCCTTGGAATCATTGTAATATTCCACCCCGTTAATTTTAGCAACGAATTCAATCCGGTGTTCCACCCCAGGAAAAGTTTTTAAAACATCAGCCACCTGTTTTGGACTTACACCACAGAGATAAGCGGCTTGAGCCGCCGCCAAAGCATTAGATAGATTATGACGACCCGGAATTTTAATTTCGGCCGGCGATAAGGCGATGATTGCGGTTTGTTTTAAGCTAAAACCAATTAATTTAGCGCCTGATTTTTGCGCCATTTTCACGACATCCGAGTCGTCCAGATTATAAATAATGTAATCGTCACCCGATTGGTTCATAAAAATTCTGGCCTTTTGGTTAATATATGATTCCAGGCTGCCGTGACGCTCCAGATGGTCGGGCTGAATATTTAAGATCACGCTGACCCAGGGCTTAAACTTATCAATAGTTTCTAATTGATAACTGCTGACTTCAACCACAATATAATCCAAATTTGTGTCAGCAACTTCAATAAGAGGCAAGCCAATGTTACCGGCAATGGCGATTTTCTTTCCTCCGGCCCGCAACATTTCCCCAATTAATGTTGTTGTTGTCGTCTTGCCATTGGTGCCGGTGATGGCGATAATCGGTTTCGTCAGCAGGCGAGCGGCCAATTCAATTTCTGAAATGATCGGGATGCCTTTTTCTTGCGCTTTTTTCAAGACGGGAATATCCAGGTGAACCCCCGGGCTGACGACAATTAATTCGGCTTTCTCAATCGCCTTGTCGGAGTGGCCGCCAAATTCTGATTTTATACCTAAAGTATTTAATTCATTTATTATGGCTGGATCAATTTGTTCAGATAGTCGTCTTTCGGAAACAAAAACATTAGCGTTTAATTTAATTAAACGGCGAGCGGCGGCCAGGCCGCTTTTGGCCAGACCGAAAATAGAAACCCTCTTATTGCTAAATTGATACATTTTTTAAATCCTAAATTCTAAATACTAAATTCTAAACAAATTCTAAATACTAAATTGTAATTTCTAAATGCAAATATTTTGATCATTTGGGTTTATTATTTGTTTAGGATTTAGAGTTTCGGATTTAGAATTTATAGAAACACTCCAACCAACCCCAAAAACACCGCTACCACCCAAAATCCTAGCACAATCTCTTTTTCCTTAAAGCCTAATAATTCAAAATGGTGATGCAGAGGTGACATTTTAAAAACACGCCGCTTAAATAATTTATAAATCGTCACCTGGATAATGACCGATAGAGTTTCAATGACAAAAATTCCGCCGATGACGCTCAATCTGATTTCAGCCTGCATTATCAAGGCTAATCCGGCCAGAGCCGCCCCGATCGCCAGTGAGCCAACATCTCCCATAAAAACTTGAGCTTTGGGAAAATTATAATAAAGAAAGGCGAAAATCGAGCCGGCGGCAATCAGAGCAAAAGTTGCGGCGTCCGCCTGGCCAATTTTTAGGCCTAATAAGGCCATGGCTAGAAAAGCAATCCCCCCTGTCCCCGCCAATAAGCCGTTTAAACCATCGGTTAAATTTGCGGCGTTAGCCCCGCCCACCACCACAAAAACCGCGAACAAAAAATATAGAATTTGAGATTGATGAGTCCCAGGTAAAAAAAACACAAAAACGGCGGCAGCGACAATTTGGCTAATCAGTTTCTGCCAGAAAGTCAGGCCAAGATTTTGCTTGCGGATAATTATCAGCAAATCATCCAGCAGCCCGATTAGCGCAAAGGCCATTGTCAATAATATCAACGCCAGATAGCGCCAGTCGAATTCGTAATTAATAAAAATTATGGATAGAATGATTGTCGCGAGAATAAAACCGAGGCCAGCCATTGTCGGCGTTCCGGCTTTGGCTTGGTGCGACGCGGGTCCTTCCGCCCGGATTGTCTGATTTGCCTTTAACCACTTAAGCGCGAAAACGAGAGGATATGTAAGCAACCAGGAAATAATCGCGGCTAGAAAAAATAATACTGCTGCCCAACCCATTTTGTTATTCTAACATTTTATAGAGGATAAAAAAAGCCTTCCGATAGATCATCAGAAGGCTTTTAAGTGGACTTACAGCGTATAAGAAGCCGAAAGATTTACTCCGCTGGTTAGACCGACCACTGATGCGCCAACAGCTCCAATGCCGAGGATGCCTGTTGTCGTTGTGGCGCCGGCTGAAAGAGAGTTAAACAAAATAAAATCAGCGCCAAGCGAAAAATTTGCCGCAACTTTTGTGCTAAGTCCATAGGTCAGTCCTAGTACGGTTGTTGCTGCCGCCGCGCCGTTGGATGAATAAAACAATCCCATATTCGATTGTACTTCTCCAACTTTTTGCAGATTATAATCGACTTTTATCAAGTAGGCCGTGCTTGAAGCTCCGCCCCCGCTGGCATAAGAAGCTCCGAGTTGTCCTGTCATATCTCTATTAAAACTATACTGCAGCGTAGGGAAGCCTAAAGCGGTTCCAATGGCAAGACCACCACGGTTATCCATTGCCATCGGAGCTGTTTTTGGAGCGGCTGCAAATGCCGTTGTTCCAATAACAATAACCACTAATAATAATACGATTTTTTTCATTTATTTTTCACCTCCTTTTCTAAACAGATTGTGAATGAAATCGGCCGCCATATCTTTACAGCCAAGACCAAAAGCAATCGCGACTGCTAAAGCCGGCGCGCCTAGAATTATGCCGATGTGCGGCGTCCAATCAGGATTAAAACCGAGCTGGCTCAACGCGGCCAAAAAGGAGAAGACAATAATAATGTAATAAATAACGCGGGAGACTGTCCTGGCCCCTTCCAACCCCAGGTTGGCCATGACCAAACTGATAAATCCGGAGAGTAAGCCGGCCAAAAAAACGCCTAGAGCCAGAATTAACGCCGCCAGGAAGACGACTCCCATGTAGGCAAAGAGAGTCGGCAAAACGACAGCGACGGGCAACCCGGCAATCTCTGCCACGCCAATTACAACAAGAAGGGCTATTAGCCAGTAAGCCAAACTGCCGATTAATTCCGAGATTTTTTGTTTGACTCCGCCTTTGAGGGCAAAAGTTTCCCAGCCTAACCAGTTGGCTAATTTATCAAGCCAGATAAGTTGTAAAAAAGAAACAATTGCTTTCTCCAGTATCCTGGCAATTAGCCAGCCTGCTAATAATAGGGCAATAGAAAGGAGCAGTTTATTTGTTAGCGGGTTAAGCATTGTCCAGGCATTGATTAAGGCTGAAGTCGGGTCAAATTCCATTATACGATCCTCCCGCTATTTAATAATGGCTAACAAAACCGATAACGTAAGAAAAGCAATGGCACAACCCCAGGTTAATTGGTCAAGACCTTTTTCCAATCCCTTTGGCGTGCCAAAAATCCGCGCCGCACTGCCGATACCGCCCAACCCTTCGCCTTTCGCAGCGTGCAGTAAAACGGCGATTATCAGCATGACTGCGGAAATGATTTGGAGAATAATTAAGAAGCCTCTCATTTCCCGTCAATCTTAGCCCAGCGCCTATTCTTTGTCAAACGCTTTATTTTATTGTAGAATGTCTAAACCATGAAGATCACACCGGTCTATCTCTGCATTCTCGATGGTTTCGCCATCGGGCGGCAAAACGATAGCAACGCGATTTATAGGGCGATAAAAATCGGCCAGGCTGATTTTTTTAAAGAACTTTTTGCGACGCGTCCATATGCGAAATTAGAATGTTTTGGCCCGGCTGTCGGCCTGCCGGCCGGCACTATGGGAAATTCAGAAGTCAATCATCTCAATATGGGCGCCGGACGGGTTGTCTATCAATCGATTGAAAGAATTAACGTCGCGATTGCAGACGGCAGTTTTTTTACCAACGAGGCTTTGACCACGGCGATTAATAACTGTCAGAAAAATAGTTCCGCTTTACATCTAATGGGAATTCTTCAGGGGCATGGCGGGACAGTGCATGGCAGCATTAAGCATCTTTTTGCCCTGCTTGAGCTGGCCAAAAAAACAAAATTGAAAACAGTTTATCTTCATCTTTTCACCGATGGCCGCGACACTAATCCCAGAGCTGCGGGAGAAATATATTTACAGATGCTGGAAGAAAAAATTGCGGAGCTGGGACTGGGAGAAATTGTCAAGATTGCCACGATCATGGGCCGTGAGCTGGCCATGGATCGCGATACGGCCTGGGACAAAACTCTATTGGCCATGAAAGCGCTGGTTAACGGCCTGGGCGAACGCCAAGCCGGCTTTGCCCGCGCAGCCATCGCAAACGCTTATAAACGTGGGGAGACGGATGAATTTATCCGTCCGACAATTATTGGCGGCTACCCCGGCATGAGCGCGGTCGATTCGGTCATCTATTTTAATTATCGTCAGGATCGCACTATCCAACTGGCAACAGCCTTCTGCGAAACTGATAAAGTCTTTTTTAATTACAAAAAAGGGAGCAAACCGATCGATGAAGTTATTTATAATGAGATCCAGTCTTGGCGCGGTAAAATTAAAAACCTGGTCTTTGTGGCGATGACAGAATATTATCCGGGACTTCATGGGTTCACGGCTTTCCCGGAAAAAGAAATTCCCAATACGGTTGGAGAGATTGTCTCCCAGGCTGGATTAAAACAATTGCGCTTGGCCGGCCCGGAAAAATTTGCCCATGTCACCGGCTGGTTCTCTGGGCGACGGGCAACTCCCTTCCCGGGCGAAGACCGCTATTTAGCGCAAGACGCGGAGTTAAAAAATAAAACCGACCAGGGCAAACATTATGACTGGGCTCCGGAGATGACGGCTTATCTGGAAACTGATTATGCGCTGCAAGCGATCGCCGCGAAGCAATATTCCCTGATCGTCCACAATTTTCAAAATGGCGATATGGTTGGGCATACCGGTAATTTAGCGGCGGCCGCGGCGGCGATTGGCCATCTGAACAAATGTGTTAGGCGGCTCGCTTCGGCCTGGATTAATCAAGGCGGGATTTTTATTATCACGGCGGATCATGGCAACGCTGATGAGATGGAATTGGCGCAAAACGGCCAGGAAGTCGTCAGCACGCAGCATTCGCTCAACCCTGTCCCCTGCTGGGTTTTGGGTAGAGAGGGGAACTTAAAGGCTGACGGTATTATCCCAGACGTTGGCGTTACAATTTTAGACCTGATGGGGCTGCCCAAATCAGATGATATGACGGCCCAATCTTTATTATGAAAAAAAGCCCTCCGGATTGCTCCAGAGGGCTTAAAATTTAGATTAAACTAATTTTTAATAACGATTAAACGAACGTCTTTCGCCACCGCGATTGTCAGACTTCGGTTTTGCTTCGTTGACGGTCAGTTCGCGCTCGCCCCATTTCTGACCATTCATGGCAGAAATAGCTTTCGGCGCGTCTTCATCGTTCATATCGACAAAACCAAACCCGCGAGATTTTCCCGTGAGCTTGTCAGTCACAACCCGAGCGGACAAAACTGTGCCGAATTCAGAAAATTTCGCTGAAAGATCGGCGTCAGTTGTCGACCAGGGTAAATTGCCTACAAATATGCTTTTCATGTTGAGTGTCTCCTTTGATTATTTTTTCTGCTGATTAATGGGGCTGTGGAAGCCTGAAACGAGGCCACAACATAACTTAGCTTGCAGATAAACATAAGATCTAACCATTAACTTCGACTTAGTAAAGATATCATGGATGCCGTTAAATTGCAATAGTCCACCCAAGAACAGAAATAGAGAATGGAACCGAGGCTTTTAGCCTCAGGTTTCATCCTAAAACTTACGACGCCAGCATTTTCGCCAGCTTATAAGTCGCCAGATCGATTTTCTTTGTGCGGCGGATGACCTCGGCCATTGGGGTTTCAATAATTTTGTCAGAAGAGATCCCTACCAAAAAACTACTTTTGCCGGCGATCAGTAATTCCACCGCCCTGGCGCCCAGCTTGCAGGCGACTTCGCGCGACAGCGCCGATGGCGCGCCGCCCCGCTGGATATAGCCGAGGATGCTGACTCGGACATCAAGAGCAATCTTTTTAGTTAAATAATCAGCCACTTCCCTGGCGGAAGCCGCCCCTTCGGCTACAACGACGATAAAACTTGATTTGCCGCGCTGTTGTCCCTGGCGCAATGTTCTGACAATTTCATCCAGGTTAAAATTAATCTCCGGAATCAGGATCGCTTCTGCGCCGCAGACTAAACCGACATCGAGAGCAATAAAACCATTATTGCGTCCCATGACCTCGATCACAAACACTCTTTCATGCGAGGTGGCCGTATCTCTGATTTTATCGATCGCGTTAACCGCCGTATTGACAGCGGTGTCAAAACCGATGCTGTAATCGGTGCCAAAAATATCATTATCAATTGAAGCCGGAACATTGATCACCGGCAGGCCAGATTCCTGATTAAGAGCATAAGCCGCGCGCAGCGAGCCATCGCCGCCAATTGCCACCAAACCATCGATATTGTAAGCGGCCAGATTGGCATAAGCTTTTTTACGCGCAGGCTTTTGGCGAAATTCAGGACAGCGATGGGTATGTAAAATAGTGCCGCCATGATTGATGATGCCGCCGACAGAACTTAATTCCATTTTAATAATTTTATTTTCAATTAAACCCTGCCAGCCGCGCTCGATCCCGTAAACTTTGCGGCTGTTAAAAATGGCCGTCCTTACCACAGAGCGGATGGCGGCATTCATTCCCGGGGCGTCCCCTCCGGGAGTCACGATCGCGATGGTCTTTATTTTTTTGTTTTTCACGTCCATCACCCTCTTTTATTTGATCAAGAGTTATGATATCATAAAAACACTTGCAGCAAAACACATTTTCCTGCGCAAGAGAGGTGTAAAAAAATGGAATATCAAATTTCTAGTGGTTTAGTGATTGGTTTGTTTCTATTTTTTTTGTTTTTATCAGGCATCAGGATTGTTCGCCCGACTCATCGCGGCTTAATCGAAAGGTTCGGCAAATACAATCGCTTTGCGCCGCCCGGTTTTCATTGGGTCATGCCTGGTATCGACCACATATATCAGATAAATATTACAGAAGTTATGGTGAATGCCGAACCGCAGGAAATTATTACCAATGACAATCTTAACGCCCGAGTCGACGCCCAGGTTTACTTTAAAGTTAAAGATGATGAAACCAGCGTTAAAGCTTCGCAATATAACGTCTATAACTATAGTTATCAGATCGTCAACTTGGCCCGAACTACTTTACGCAATATAATCGGGACCTTAACCCTCAAAGCCGCCAACAGCGAAAGAGGCCGGATAAATGACGCTCTGCAGAAAACCTTACGCGAGGAGACCAGCAGCTGGGGGCTGGAAATCGTCAGGACTGAATTAAAAGAAATCGACCCCCCCAAAGACGTTCAAGAAACCATGAACAAAGTTGTTAAAGCAGAAAACGAAAAGGTTGCCGCCGTTGATTTTGCGACCGCGACCGAAACCATGGCTGATGGTCAACGCCGCGCCGAAATCAAAAAAGCCGAAGGTTTAAAGCAGGCAAAAATTCTCCAAGCTGAAGGCGAAGCCTTTGCCATTAAACTTGTTAACGAAGCAGCTAACCAATATTTTGTCGGGAATGCTCAAGTATTGCGAAAACTTGAAGCAGTAGAAAAGTCATTGCTAAACAACGCTAAAATTGTCATCCCTGCTAACACGGAATTGGTTAATGTTATAGGAGAGCTGGCTGGCATCGTGCCAATCAGAAAACCATGACCGCTGGTTTCAATTCAACTGACTCCTTCAAAAAGCTGAAAAATGCAGCTGAAAATATTAAGCAATTTCATTTGCGTCAACTTTTTGTTGAGAATCCCAATCGCGCTGAACAATTAAGCTTAAAAACAGAACACTTCTATTTTGACTGTTCCCGTCAATTAGTCACCAAAGAAACGATTGCACTCCTTGTTAAGTTAGCCAATGAAATGGAATTGAAGTCTAAAATTGACGCCATGTTTAATGGCGAGAAGATCAATGCAACTGAAGGTCGCTCTGTTTTACACGCTGCCCTCCGTGATGCAAACCCAAGACCTGTGATCAAAGAGGTATTAGATCATGTTAAAACTTTTTCAAAAGAGATTCTGTCAGGAACAAAAACCGGAGTAACCGGTAAAAAATTCAAAAATATTGTTTCGATTGGTATCGGCGGTTCATGCCTTGGCCCAGAATATCTGGCTACAGCTCTCCGTCCTTATGCTCAACCAGGGATGAATTTAATTTTTATTGCCAATGTTGATGGCGCGGATTTTACAGAAAAAACGGCTGGCCTTGACACAGCCGACACTTTGATCATTATTGTCTCTAAAACATTTACTACCGCAGAAACAATGAAAAATGCCGCGACCGCAAAAGCCTGGCTATTAAAAGGCTTAAATAACCATCCCGAAGCGATCAAAAAACACTTTGTAGCAGTCTCTACCGCGGCCGATAAAGTCTCCGCCTTCGGGATCGACCCAGCTAATATGTTCGGTTTTTGGGATTGGGTCGGAGGACGGTTTAGCTCCTCTTCCGCTGTCGGAGCTCTTCCACTGGCTCTTTATTTAGGTTATGATAATTTTGCCCAAATTTTGCAAGGGGCTAATTGGCTCGATCGGCACTTTCAATCGTCACCTTTTGAAAATAATTTACCTATTCTCTCTGCCCTGCTTGATATTTGGAACATTAATTTCCTTGGCTATGAAACCAGAGCCTTGCTCCCTTACGCTCAAGGCTTAGCAAAATTACCGGCTCATACTCAACAGGTGGAAATGGAAAGCAACGGAAAATCCGTCGATATTAGCGGACAACCACTCTATTTTCCAACTGGGGAAATAGTTTTTGGCGAACCGGGAACCAATGGGCAGCATTCTTTTTATCAATTGATCCATCAAGGAACGCAAATTATCCCGTGCGACTTTATCGGTTTTGTTAAGCCACAATATGAAATTGGAGTAAATTCTGCCACCGAGGTTAATCATCACCTGGAATTGATGACGAATTTCCTGGCCCAACCAGATGCTTTAGCCTTTGGGAAAGAAGATTCAAACAAAGCCAAGAATTTTCCCGGCAATCGACCTTCAAGTTCATTGCTATTAGATAAGCTCACCCCGTTCTCCGCCGGCCTCCTTTTAGCTTGGACCGAACATCGAGCGACGGTTAAGGGATTTATTTGGGGCATCAACAGTTTTGATCAGTTTGGGGTCGAATTGGGCAAGGTCTTAGGCGTTGAGCAAAGAAGACTGATGCTGGAATTTAATGCGACGGGAATATTAAATACTCAAGGATTAAATGCTTCCACCGAGCAACTTCTTAAACTCATCCTCATTGATAATCTTAACCCCTAGTTTTTTCGCTTTATCATATTTAGACCCGGGATCGGTTCCTGCCACCACGTAATCGGTCTGCTTAGAAACCGAGGAGGCTGGATGTCCGCCCAATTGACGCACCAGCTCTTCCGCCCCAGGCCGCGTCATTGTCTCCATTCCGCCAGTAAAAACAAAAGTTAGATTTTTTAATAGCTGCGGAACTCTTGACCCTTGACCCTTGACCCTAATTCCTGCGTTCTTCAAGCGTTCAATAAGTTTATGGTTATCTTTCTGTGAAAAAAAATGCTCAACCAATTCAGCCACTTTGGGACCAATACCATGAATCTTTTGGAGATCTTCCGCTTTAATGTTCAAAAGATCTTCCAAACTATCATAATGCTGGGCGAGAAGAGCGGCAACAGTTCGCCCAACCATCCTAATCCCTAAAGCATATAATAAGCGATCATGAGGACGATCCTTACTGTTCCGGATCGAATCGATAACATTTTGCGCTGACTTTTCGGCAAACCTTTCAAGCTTTTCCAAATCAGTTTTCTTCAGAGAATAAAGATCGGCCACATCTTTTATCAGTTTATTTTCAACCAATTGTTCAACCAGCGCCGGCCCCACATGTTCAATCTCCATGGCTTCGCGCGTACAAAAGTGACGAATCCGCTCTTTGACTTGCGCCGGACAGCGGGCGTTGATACAGCGGGTAATCGCCTCGCCTTCCGGACGATAAAGCGCGCTATCGCAAATGGGACAATGCTTGGGCATCTTAAATGGCTTCGCATGAGCAGAATGCCGGGAAACCTTTACGACTTCAGGGATGACTTCTCCTGCCCGCTGGACTATAACATAATCCCCAATCTCAATCCCTTTTCTTTTAACTTCATCCTCATTATGAAGCGTCGCCCGTTTAACCATCACACCCGCCAGATGAACTGGTTTTAAATATGCTACGGGAGTAATCGCTCCGGTCCGGCCGACCTGAACTTTGATGTCTTCGACCATCGTCTCCGCTTGCAGCGGTGGATATTTAAAAGCGATCGCCCAGCGTGGAGCGCGCGCAGTGAACCCAAGTTTATGCTGGTCGGCAATATCATTAACTTTAATAACAATCCCGTCTATTTCATAATCAAGCTTTTCCCTGCCATTGTCCCAATGTTTGATATATTTTTTTACCTCGGCTAAACCGTGACAAAGTTTGATATTCGGATTGATTTTAAAACCAAGATTCCTGGCATATTCCAAACGGGCAAAATGCGTTTTTAGGTCGTGGTTTATTTCCGCAAAATAAACAAAAATATCCAAAGGCCGATCAGCTGTTATTTTTGGATCAAGTTGCCGCAAAGAGCCGGCCGCTGCGTTTCTGGGATTTGCAAACTTGGTTTCATCTTCTGCTTCCCGTTCTTCGTTTAGTTTTATAAAATCATCATAAGGCAGATAAACTTCACCGCGCACTTCCAGGTCAATCTCTTTATTAAGTATCAACGGCAGACTTTTAATCGTTTTAAGATTGCGGGTAATATCTTCGCCCTGAACCCCATCACCTCGGGTTGATCCAACTTGGAAACGTCCATTTTTGTAAACTAGCGCGACCGCTAAACCATCCATCTTTAATTCACAGACATATTCAACGATTTCCTCGCCCAGACCTTCTCTAACCCGACGGTCAAATTCTTCAAGTTCCGCTTCATTCATCGCGTTATCCAGAGATAAAAGCGGTTTTTTATGCGTAACAGTTTTAAAGGATTTTAACGGCTCTCCTCCAACACGTTGCGTAGGTGAATCAGCTGTAATCAGATCGGGATGCCTCGCTTCCAAGGCTTTTAACTCACTGAATAATCTATCATATTCCGCGTCAGAAATTTCCGGCTTATCAAGAACGTAGTATAAATATTCGTGATGCTGAACCTGTTTTCTTAGTTTTTCAATGTTATCTTTGGCCTCCATTATCTGCGCGCTCCCGCCGGGATGAGGTTTTCCACCGGAATCACCACCGTCTCCAGCTTCCCAATCTTAGCTAAATTAACAATTGCTTCCATACTTAACGCCTGGCTGATCCGGAACGGATGGGCATATATCCGCACCAATTGCGACAAATGCGCCCCACAGCCTAGCCTCTCGCCAATATCAACAGCTAACTGACGGATATATGTCCCTTTGGAACAGACAACCTCAATTGTCACCCTAGGCTGCTCTCCGGCTTCATATTTTAACATTTTTATGGAATGAATCGTTACCAATCGAGGCTCTCGCTCAACCGTCAGCCCTTTCCGTGCTAATTTATAAAGCCTCTGACCAGCCACCTTCACTGCCGAATACATCGGCGGCAATTGCTTTATTTCTCCAGTGAATGTTTTAATGGTTTCAATAATAATACCTTCATTTTTCGCCGAAGGCGAATCCGCCTCTGGCGGAAACATTTGTCCCGCCTCCATTATTTGATAATTGTTGCGGGATCCCGCAAAGCGGGAACATTTGACATTGGACATTACCGTCCCGGTTGCATCCCCCGAGTCCGTCGTTATTCCCAGCGTTATCTCCCCAACGTAACCTTTCTCTCCGGTCATAAAATACTGGATCGATTTGGTGGCCCGACCTAAAAAAACCGGCAAAACACCTGTCGCCATGGGGTCTAGAGTGCCAGAGTGGCCAACTTTTTTCTCGCGGCTTAAATTGCGGATTTTGGCGACGACATCAAAGGAGGTCCACTCTTGCGGTTTATCGACAATAATTATGCCGTCCATAACTTAAACCAAATATTTGGAGGCCTTCATGAATTTAAAAACTTCGGCTAAAACCACCTGTTTGACAACTGCCAAATCAGACTGAATTGTCACCCCCGCCGCCCGAATATGACCGCCCCCGCCGAAACGCCGGGCGATTTCTGAAACATTGACCTTTGATTTGGAACGGAAATTTACTTTTATTTTATCAGCATCCTGCCGAAAAAGAATCGCCACTTCCACTTTTTCGATTGACCGAATCTGATCGATTAGTCCAACCAGGTCCTCGCTCTTAGCGTTATGTTTTTCCATTATTTCTTTTGTTACGGCGGCCCAGGCCACAGTATGATCCGGAGTAACTTCCAGGGTAGCCAGCGCCGCGGCAAAAACGCGCACCCCGGACAAACTTCTGGTATCATAAATTCTGGTCGTCAAGCTGTGCGTCTCCACCCCGGCTTTTAACAGGTCGATCGCCATGCAAAAAGTTTCCACGGAAGTGTTTTCATAACGGTAATTGCCGGTATCGGTTATCAGGGCGACATAGAGGTTTTCCGCGATTTTTTTGTCGATTTTAAATTTTAAGGCCTTAATTAAATTGTAAACTAGTTCAGCGGTCGATGAAGCGCGCGAGATATAATTAATGTCGCCATAGCTGGTGTTATCATGGTGATGGTCGATATTGATTATCAATTTGGCGATTTCGCGGGGCTTAAATTTTTCACCCAGCCTTTTAATGTCAGAGGCGTCGACGGAAATTAGAAGATCATAGCGTCGGTTTGGTTCAAGGCGGGTTTTGACCAGTTCCGAAGCGGGGAGAAAACGATAAATATGGGGAACGCCATCCTGGGAATAATGGTCAACTGTCAGCCCCATTTCTGACAAAAAAATTGCCAGGGCATTCATCGAACCGATAGAGTCTCCATCCGGATCGATGTGGGAAACGATCAGCGCAGTCTTAGCGCTTTTGAGCGCTTTTTTTATGGCTTGGAAGGTTTCGTTCATGCTCTTCTTTTTTCTTCAATTGTGAGATTATATTCAGGACCTGACTCCCTTTTTCCAGGGAATCATCACGGATGAAATTGATTTGGGGAACAAAACGCAGAGTTAGTAATTCCCCGAGCTTGCCGCGGATAAAACGCGTGGCGGAAGTTAAGCCCTCCATGCATTCTTTTTTTTTCTCTTCATTGGCCAGGATGCTGACGCCAATTTTAGCGACTTCTAAATCCGGGGAAAGATCGACCCGGGTCAAGCTGATGAAGCCGATGCGCGGGTCATTGACATCTTCCCTGATTATCCGGCTGATTTCTTCTTTAAGCAATTCCGCCACCCTTTCTACTCTGCTCATCGCTGACGCGGTTTTTCTCTCATTTCGTAATCTTCGATCTCGTCTCCCGCCTGGAAATTTGTGAAGCCCAGGATGGCAATGCCGCATTCATAATTTTGGTCCACAGATTTGACGTCGTCTTTAAATCGTTTCAATGATTCTAATTTGCCGTCATAGATTTTTTCCTGGCCGCGGAAGACGCGGATCTTGCTGCCGCGCACGAGTTTTCCGTCTTTGACAAAACAGCCGGCAATGACGCCAATCTTGGAGAATTTGAAAAGATTGCGCACGGTCGCGTGCCCGATAACCACTTCTTCGTATTCCGGCTCCAGCAGCCCTTCCATGGCTAATTTAACATCATCAATCAGTTTATAAATGATGTTATAATGCCTGACTTCCACCCCTTCTTTAGCGGCCAGAACTTCGGCGTTTTCTTCCATTCCGACATTAAAACCGGCGATGATCGCGGCGGAAGCTTTCGCCAGCATCACATCTGATTCGGTCACTGTCCCCGCCCCTCTATGGATAATATTTAATTTGATGTTGCCCACTGTCATATCCTGCAATGATTGTTTAATGGCCTCCAGCGAGCCCTGCACATCCGCTTTGACAACCAGATTAAGCGTTTTCTGCTCGCCGGCTTTGACATGTTTAGAAAAATCTTCCAGGGAGAGGACTTTGCCGCGGCTGACCCTGGTCTGGAGTTCCTGGCGCTGTTCAGCGATTTGCTTGGCCTCTTTTTCAGTCGGTAAAACCTGCAGCATGTCGCCGGCTGTGGGGACAGCGGAGGCGCCCAGGACCTCTACCGGGGTAGCTGGACCGGCTTCACTAAGACGGTCACCATGTTCATTAAATAAGGCTTTGACCCGGCCAAAGACATGGCCAACGGCAAAAATATCTCCGACTCGCAAGGTCCCACTCTGGACCAAAACGTCGGCTACCGGGCCTTTGCCTTTATCCAACTTGGCTTCAATTACAATCCCGACAGGAATCCCGTCGGGATCGGCTTTTAATTCCTGTAATTCCGCCACCAAAAGGATCATTTCCAATAACTCACTAATTCCCTGCCCCTGCCGCGCCGACGTCGGGACCATCACTGTTTTGCCCCCCCAATCTTCAGGCTGCAGCCCAAGTTCCGATAATTGTTGTTTCACGCGATCAAGATTAGAATCCGGCTTGTCAATTTTATTGATGGCGACGATAATTGGGACGCCAGCGGCTTTGGCATGGTCAATCGCTTCAATAGTCTGCGGTTTCACCCCATCATCGGCGGCGACCACCAAAACGGCGATATCGGTGACCTTTGCGCCGCGGGCGCGCAAAGCGGTGAAAGCTTCATGACCCGGAGTATCAAGAAAAGTTACTTTTTTACCATTGATCACGACCTGATAAGCGCCGATATGCTGGGTGATGCCGCCAGCTTCGCCTTCAGCCACGCGGGTCTTGCGAATTGCGTCAAGTAATTTTGTTTTACCATGGTCGACATGTCCCATGATCGTGACAATCGGCGGCCGCAAAACTAGTTTATCAATTTGAATGCGGGGCCGTTCCTCTTTTACTGTTTCTTTCTTCTGGATAACAACGATCTTGCCCAGTGAAGCGGCGATTTCCTGGGCAATGGCAGAGCTGATGCGCTGGTTGATGTTGGCCAGCTGGCCGCGTTTCATCAATTCTTTGATCACTTCGGACGGCTTAGCCGAAATTTTATCCGCTAATTCTTTAACTGAAATATTTTCAGTATCAATATTGATCTTAAGCTCTGGTTTAGGTTCCAACGGTTTGGGGGGAGATAGCGGTTTTGGGGAAGGGACAGGGACAGGCACAGGACTAGGAAGAGGCGGCTCTTTCCTAGGTGGCGGAGGAGGCAATGGCTTAATTACCTCCGATTTTTTTTCTGATTTAGGAGTGGATTTTTTACTTTCAGCGACAACTTCTTTAGTTGCTTTGACTCGTGCTTTTTTAACTACAGGCGCCTTTTTCGCTTTGGCCGGCTTGGCAGTTTTTACGTCTGTCTCGGGTTTTTTGCTGGCCGTTTTTTTACTGGTTGTTGTTTTCTTTGGTGGAGTCATCTTTTTCTGCCTCTGGCTTTCCTTCTGTCTCTTTTGTCGCCGCCGCATCAGAAACAATATCGATCTTCCAACCGGTTAATTTGACCGCTAACCTGACGTTTTGCCCCTCTTTGCCAATCGCCAGTGAGAGTTCTTTCTCCGGGACAATCACCCGAGCTGCTTTGGCCTTTTCATTAATTTCGACGCTATTGACCTTGGCGGGACTTAAAGCGTGGGTGATAAAGACAACCGGATCTTCGCTCCATTCCACAATGTCGACGCGTTCCGGCCCCAGTTCCCTGACAATATTTTGGATCCTGGCTCCCAGGTGTCCCACGCATGTTCCCACTGCTCCAATATTTTTGTCATGGGAAAAGACCGCAACTTTACTGCGGCGGCCGGGTTCACGGACAATAGCTTTAATTTCCAATATTCCTTCTTTAATTTCCGGCACTTCCATTTCAAAGAGCTTGCGGATCAAACCCGGGTGGGCGCGGGAAATGATAACCAACGGTGTTTTTCCCGTTTTTTTAACTTCCACTAAATAAAGTTTAACGTGTTCGCGGTCTTTAAGTATCTCTCCGGGAATCATCTCTGCCGCGGGTAAGACTATTTCGAGGCGGCCCAGATTTACCAGGTAACCGCCGTATTCCCGGCGCTGGACGATACCGTTAATAATTTCTCCCTGTTTACGGGCGATTTCTTCGTAAATTTCTTCTTTCTCCGCTTCGCGGATGCGCTGGATTATGACTTGCTTGGCCGTTTGCGCCGCCAGACGGCCAAAGTCCTTGGGCGTGACATCTTTTTCTTCGCCATCGGGTAATTTTTTGAAAACTCCAAACTCGCCCGATTCGGAAATGCGCGCTTCGATCTCTTCCTCCGGTTTAAAGAGTTTCTTAACCGCCAAAATAAGGGCGGCCTGAATCGCTTCCAGCAACGCCTCCTTTTGGATGTGCCGCTCCCGCTGAATTTCTTCTAACATTTCATGAAATTTTTCTATTTTCATTTTTTTCTATTGTAAAAAAGAAAAAAGTGGGGAACACCCACTTATCTTTAAGAACAAAGTTATTATACAAACTTAACGGCTTCTTGTCAAATAAAAAGGGGCTCCAGTTCCCCGGAGCCCCCTTTCAAAAGAACCTACCCCTCTACATCATCCCCTCATATCCGCCGCCGCCCGGCATAGCCGGCATGGCAGGCTTCTTATCTTCTTCGGCCTTTTCGGCCACCAACGCTTCTGTGGTCAATAGAAGGGCGGCAATCGAAGCCGCATTTTGCAGCGCCGACCGCGTTACCTTTAATGGATCAACAATGCCGGCCTTGAACATATCAACATATTCCAAGGATTGGGCGTTGAATCCGATACCAGGTTTTTCCTTCTTGACCCTTTCGGCCACGATGGAACCTTCTAGTCCAGCGTTATTGGCGATCTGCTTAAGCGGTTCTTCTAATGATCGGCGGACAATGGAAACGCCAACGCGTTCATCGCCCTGGGAACCAGCTTCCAGCTTTTCAATCGCCGGTAAAATATGGACAAAAGTCGAGCCGCCGCCGGCGATAATTCCTTCTTCGACCGCTGCTCTGGTTGCCGAGAGCGCATCTTCGATCCGATGCTTTTTCTCTTTGAGCTCGGTTTCAGTGGGAGCGCCAGCTTTAATAACCGCTACCCCGCCGGAAAGTTTGGCTAATCTTTCCTGGAGTTTTTCCTTATCATAAGAAGAATCAGAACCTTCGATCTCCTTTTTGATTTGGGCAATACGGTCTTTAACTGCCTTGCTGGTCCCCGCCCCTTCGATAATGGTGGTATCTTCTTTCTTGACCACAACTTTCTTGGCGCGGCCCAACCAATTCTCTTCGACATTCTCTAAAGATAAGCCTTTTTCTTCCGAAATGACTTCACCGCCGGTCAAAATGGCAATATCTTCGAGCATCGCTTTACGGCGATCGCCAAAGCCTGGAGCCTTAACTGCGACGGCATTAATTGTGCCGCGCAATTTATTGACGACTAAAGTCGCCAACGCTTCTCCTTCAATTTCATCGGCAATGATCAACAATGGCCGACCCATCTGCACGACTTTTTCCAAAGCCGGCAGGAGATCCTTGACCGCGCTGATCTTTTTATCGGTGAGCAGCATGAAGCAGTCTTCCAGAACGCACTCCATTCTTTCACGGTCGGTGACCATGTAAGGAGAGGCGTAGCCTTTATCAAACTGCATCCCTTCAACAACTTCCAAAGTTGTTTCAATCCCTTTGGATTCCTCAACCGTGATCACCCCATCTTTGCCGACTTTCTCCATCGCGTTAGCAATGAGGTCGCCGATTTCGGAATCGTTATTGGCGGAAATTGCCGCCACCTGGGCAATCGCTTCCTTGGTCTCCACTGATCGGCTCTGTTTGCGCAGTTCTTCAACGGCCAGGTCAACCGCCGTCTGGATCCCGCGTTTTAAGCCCATCGGATTTGCGCCGGAAACGACATTTTTTAAACCCTCTTTGAAAATAATATGTCCCAAAATTGTCGCGGTTGTTGTTCCGTCCCCCGCGATATCATTGGTTTTGGACGCAATTTCTTTTAAAAGCTGCGCCCCCATATTTTCGTACGGATCTTCTAAATCAATTTCCTTGGCGATCGTCACGCCATCATTGGTGATGGTTGGCGATCCCCATTTCTTTTCCAACACGACATTGCGGCCGCGCGGGCCCAATGTTACTTTAACTGCGTCAGCGACCTTGGCGACGCCGCGGGACAATTTGCGCCACGCATCTTCGCCGAACATCATTTCTTTAGCTGCCATTAAAATCGCACCTCCTTTTTATTACTTTTTAATCGCGAGTATATCTTTTTCCGACAAGATGATATACTCTTCATTTTCAACCTTGACCTCGGTGCCGCCGTATTTGCTGTAGATGATTTTGTCACCGACTTTAACTTCCAGCGGAATCCGCTGCCCATTGTCCAGAACACGCCCGATGCCGACCGCTACGACGGTCCCTTCCTGGGGTTTTTCCTTGGCGGAATCAGGCAACACAATTCCTGATTTGGTCTTGGTCTCTTCTGGTTCTTGTTTCACAACCACTCTATCCCCAATTGGAGTAAGATTTTTAGCCATATTTACTTCACCTCCTTGTTTTCTTTATTAGCACTCATCAATCTTGAGTGCTAATAATAGCATTGCAAGAGAAATGTTGTCAAGCGGGTTTTCAGCCAATCTTAATCACTCGGTCCACTTTTTCCAGCGCCAATGGCTTGTGGGAGACAATGATTATCGTCTTGTCGCGCAAGCGGCGAACAAGCTCTGACAAAATTTTTTCTTCACTGGCAGAATCAAGCGCCGCCGACGGTTCATCCAAGATCAAAATATCGGGCTCCTTGAGCAAGGCCCGGGCAATCGCCAGACGCTGGATCTGGCCGCACGAAAAATTGTTCCCTTGTTCTTCGATGGTTGCCTCATAACCATGTGGCAGGCCAGTGATAAAATCGTGAATATTGGCCGTCCGGCAGGCGGCGACTATATCTTGAACGGCGGCGGTTTCGTTGCCATATCTTAAATTTTCTAGAATTGTTCCTGATAATAAACGCGGATTCTGCCCGACAAACCCCAGCCTTGCGCGCAGTGATTTAAGGTTGATCCGGCTAATCGGTCGGCCATCATAGAAAATTTCTCCCTCTTGCAGACGGTAAAAACCAAGCAGGAGATTTAAAAATGTCGACTTTCCCGCTCCGCTGGAACCGACCAGCAAAACATGCTCACGCGCTTTAATTGAAAAAGATTGTTCTTTGAAAATATATTTAAGGCCATCATAAGAGAAAGAGATATTTTTAAGCTCAATCTTGCCTTCTAATTTAACAATTTTTTCTTTTTCTTGCCCCTTGCCTCTTGTCTCTTGGTCCTCTCCTTCCGGCAGTATTTCATAAAAAGCGCTGACCCGCTGGAAAGCTGCCAGGGCATTCTGCAATTGTAAATTGAAACTCGATAAATATTGTATCGGACTAAAGACATAGGACTGGTAAGCGAGAAAGGCATAGAGAGAACCGAGGCTCCAGTTTTTAGTGATGACCAGCGGCAGGCCGATAAGCAAAACAATAAGATATGACAGATCAGTCAGCGAACCAAGCATGGTGCTGGTGATCGAGTTGACCGTCGTCGCCTGCAGTGAAAGACGATAATTATCTTTTAAGGAAGAACTGATCTTATCGATCTCCTTCTTTTCAGCGGCAAAAGATTTAATTAATGTCGTCTCCGCGATCGCCTCCTGCAGTTTTTTGTTGACGCGCGCCTGTTGCTCCATCTGGTTGTGGCTTAAGTTCCTGACTTTGCCGGAAAAATATTTGACGATGAGAAAAAAAAGCGGCAGCAGCAGGAAATTGACCAGCGCCAGCCGCCACTCCAGGAAGAAGAGGAAACAGAGGCCAAAAACAAGCTTTAATATGTTGGTTATAAAATAAGCTAATGTGCCAGTAAAAAACCACTGCACTCCCTGGACATCATTGGTAATTCGGCTTAAGAGATAGCCGGTTGACTGGTTGTCAAAAAACGATTTTGGAAAATGCATCACCCGCGCTATCAGATCGGTCTGCAAATCAAGGAGAACATCACGCCCTAGTTTGGTAAAATAAAAATTTTGCCAGATGCTCGTCAATTTCTCCAGCAATTTAACCAGAACAATCAACGGCAAAACAGCGATCAATAAATTCATTTTTCTTCCGAGGATCACATCATCAATCAGATAACGGGTGATGAGCGGCATAAAATAACCGAGCGGCGTGAGCAGTAAAACGGCCAAGAAGCCGATGATCAACTGCCGGCGGTAGCGGGCAAAAAGAGGCAAGATATTCTTAAGACTAAAAGTTCCGATATTCCCGACTAAGTTCGCCGGCAGAATCTTGCTGGAAATACCGGATTTAAAATAATTGAGATAATCAATTAATATTTTCATTGACCAATTACCCTTTCCATTTGCTCCCAAAACCGCCCGGTCAGGCTGATTTTAAGTTTATAGCAGGGGATATTTCTGGCCAGATGACAGGCATTATCAAAAATTTTCAGCTTGGTCTGGGTCTCTTCACTCTCCGAATAGGCTCGGAGACTGCGGCGGAACATTTGAAAACCGGCATCGTAAATTGAAACAGCCGCAACATTCTTTTTCATAACCTCTGCCGCATCATTTTCCGCCTGTTCCAAAAAGAATATTCCCTTAAGCGAATAAAATTGTTCAACCGGCCAATTCTTTTGGCCGTCATTTTTCCATAAATAATTGCTCCAGGTCGGAAAAGGATGGACGAAATAGCGGCCAGCCGATTTAAAAATAATCGCCTCATCATCGGAAATCGCCTCCCAGGGATGAGGGATACGGCGGCAGCAGGTCGATTTGCCGGTATTGCCGGGCGCAGAGAGAAGATAGGCCGAACCTTCTTTGACCACAAGTCCAGAGTGAAAAGGCATGCCCTCTAGCGTTATCGCCAGCTCGTGGACAAAATAAAGAAGATACCACATGCAAATTATGTTCATATTGTGGTCCTTATTATTTATATCAACTTTAACGACCAGATGGGAATTTTGCGGATGCTGCCATAATTTGAGGTTCTTAAAATCCCTTACCTGCCAGCCGGTTTGAGTCATTTCCGGAATATCTTGCAGCGGAGGAAAATCCTTATCACCGTCTTTGGGAAAGATGTAAACTTTCGCTCGATTGTCAGAAGCTTGCGTCGTTTTAAGCCTCATTATCGAAGCTAATTTCCGCAGGAAAGGTTCCACTTCCGGCTGGCCCGCAACCATCTCCCACTCACGCCCGGCAAACAATCGCAAGAGAAACGGCATTAGACAATCAATCGCGTACGGGGGAATAATTTTTTATTATGAGCCTGCTGGCAGTACCAAAAAGAGGCCCAGAGATTTTTGGTCGAATAATAGTTTTGGGCGAGACAAAACCCCAGACAGCGGTTTTTCATGACGCAATCATGGCAAACCCCTTCGAGGTCTTTGGGTAATCCATCACGGATCTTATTTAACATTGGATTATTTTGCCAAACATCGGCCAATTTGTCTTTCGCCGCATCGCCAAAGTTAAATTCCGGCACTGTTTCGCCAATGCCGCAGAGCGCGTAGTGTCCGTTGCTTAAAACTCCAATAATGCCAAAAATGCCGCAGGTGCCGCAACCGACGGCATTTTCCTTGCCAAAGATCCTCCCCAATGGCCGGAAAGCGACCGGATGGCTGTAGATCAATTTTATCTTGACCTGTTTAGCCAGGGTGTTTTCAATCCAGGCGCCAAGCTCGACTAATTCTTCCAGGGATAAAGTCTCGTCATTTTCGTGCATCTCTTTACCGCGGGCGGTTGGTTGGATCAAGTTAAATTTGACCGACCCGGCGCCATTTTTCTCGGCCAACTTGACAACATCTTCTATCTGATCTTTATTACGCCGCATGATCGACATGATGACCTGGGGCTTAAAACCGGCTGTCACTAAATTTCTGACGCCAGTCCATGCCGCTGCAAAACTTCCGGGGACCCGCCGTACCCATTCGTGGGTGGCGGCGTCCGCCCCGTCGACGCTGACCGAAACAAAGGCCCCTTTGGCCGTCTTCATCTTTTGCGCCAATTCTGCTGTGCAGAGAACGCCATTGGTTTCAACCGTCAAATTTAATTTATTGACAATAATGTAATCAAGAATAGCCTTGATGTCGGGATGGAGGAGTGGCTCTCCGCCGGTTAATTTAACCCCGGTTAAACCTAACGGTTTTGCCTGCTCAATAATTGACTTAAACAAATCAAGCGGCAGAGAAGCAAAAACGTGCTGACCGTTCTGGAATTTCGGCTGGATCCAGCAGTGCCGGCAAAAGAGATTACACCCTTCGGTCAGGTAGAAATAGATACAGTTTAATTTTGGTGGCATTTTTTATCGCCTGCCGTTTCTGCCTAAACTGGCTAGCTCATCTTTGAGAAAAAGATCCACCTCTAATTTTTTTGCCCATGATTTTAAATAGGCAAAATTGAGTTTTCCTTTGTTTGCCTGCAATATTTCCCTGACATCTTCCAGGTCTTTTTCCCGATTTAAACGCTTTATAACCTCAATTAATAAATTTCTTGTCATTTTACTTTCGCCATTCTGGCTAGTATTAAGCGGTTACGCTCGGCATGAGTCAAGTTCATTTTTTCTATCCGCTTCATAAGCTCTTTTTTGCTTAAGGCGGCTTTCATTAAACGAAAGCTAAAATCGGACAAATCCAACCAGGCGCGAATTTTTTCATTTACCGTTAATTTAATCTTGTGTCTCATGTTTTTGACGCCACTATCTATTATAATCAGATGTCTCCGGTATTGTCAACCAGACGGCGCTGGGTGTAAAATCAGATAATGAGCTCTTTTGTCTTACTTGGCGTCAATAGTTTTAACCCCGCTCTCTGCGACGGCGTTTCCAACAGCATCCTGGAGCTGATGGCTTTTTTGAAAAATAAAGGCCACCAAGTAAAAATAATTAATTATCTGACAGGAGAACCATACCGTCAGTTTATCTACAAGCAATTCAATAAAAATTCAACGAATTGGCAGGATGTCGGTTATCAGCTTACGGTCTCCGGCCTTGAAGTTGTGATGCGGCTTTTGCCTGACCGGGAAAAAGCTTCTCAATCTCAAGCGGTCAAACTAATTATGCGGGAGATAAAAGATTTACAGATAGATTTTGTTTTGACGATCGATAATTGCTTCTCCGCCCTTTTAGTCGCGCATTTGCTGAACATTCCCGGGGCCCATTGGTTTCATTCGGAAGCATACGTTAAAGAATTTCGCAACAAACCCTATTATCTAATGATGCTAAAAAATCGACAGGTATTGGCAACTTCACAGTATATCCAAGCCCGCATCAAAGCTTGTCTAGATCTGAATTCAATTGTCTGGTATCCGATCATTGACTTTAACCGCTGCCAAACCACAACCCAGACGACCACGGCTAATAATCTCGGTTTTTATTCCGGCGGGCCGCATAAAGGGGACGAGCTCGTGAATTACTTGATTGGACAGATGCCAGAGTACAATTTTATTACCGCGGGAAGATTGTTTCAAAGTATTTTTAAGACGGCTCCAAAAAACCTGGAAATATTAGGCGATGTGGCTGATATTAAAACTTTTTACCAAAAGATAAAATTATTGCTTGTCCCCTCTTTGGTCCCCGAAGGTTTTGGCCGGGTCATTGTGGAGGCGGCCGCCAATGGCATTCCGACTATTGCCAATAACGTCGGCGGGATTCCCGAAGCGCTGGGACAAAGCGGCCTATTGGTTGATGTTGAAAATATCAAACAGCCAAATATGCCTTTGTTGGTAAATAGATATCAAAGCATAATCGAACAGCTCTGCAACAATAAAACAGATTATGATCTCTGTCAACAGCAAGCTTTAGCGCAAGCAAAAAAATATAAATTTTTACAGGAGCAGATGAATAATGAAAACTATCGCCTTATTACTGGTAAAAAATGAAGGTTGGATCTTGCCGACCACGCTACCTCAACTGAATAAATTTGTTGACGAAATCCTCGTCCTTGATACCAGCTCAACAGATAATTCGCTAGCTATTTTAAAACACCTTAACATCTCTTTTCGACAGAAGAAATATGACACGCCGATAATTGACAATTCTGTCTGGCGGACAGAATTGCTGGATTGGGGACGCAGCCGCGGCGGGACCCACTTTGTCTGCCTGGACGCAGACGAAGCTTTTACTTCTCATCTCCTCCCGCATTTTAATGAATGGTTAAGCCGGCTGGAGCCTGGGGAAAAATTAATGCTTGATTGGCTGACCACCTGGAAAAGTCCGACCAAAATCAGAGTTGATAATTCCATTTGGAAAAAGATTCCCAAAGATTTTATTTTTCGCGATCAAGCCGGCTTGCAGTTTGACGGGCAAACAATGCATGAGAACAGAACTCCAGGAAGTGGTAAGGCTAAATATGTGCCTCGCGAAAGAGGGGCGGTTTGGCATTTCCAATTTGCCGCTTTTGCCAGGTTTCAAATGAAGCAGGCTTTTTATCGAGTTAAGGAATTAAATGATAAAGGCCAGGCGATGGATAATTTTAAATTAATCGACAGGATCAATAATTTTTACTCGATAACTTTGGATAATAGCGCCGCCCAGTGCGCAGATGCGCCAAAAAATTGGTACAGCGGCCTGCAAAATCTGGATAATATAAAAAATGCGCCGATGGGCTGGTTTTTACCGGCCATACTTGATTATTTCGCGCAAAAAGGGCTTGAGTATTTTGAGCCGCTGCAGATTTGGCACATTTCAGACCTTGAGGCCGAGTTTAGGCAAAAAATTGGCCGCGGTCCGAGATCGCTGTCACTGCCGCCTAAGCCGCGGATTGTCTCTTCTTCATGTCTTATGGGAGCTGATTCCTGGTAGTTGGTATTGTTCAATGATGGCAGCGAAAGCGCTTTTTTCCCGCTCAAAAATTTCTGTAAATTTTTCTTTGTCCAGGGTCAACTTAATAGTTGTATTGTGTTGATGCCAAATGTAATGGGCCAGGTCGATAACTGTCCTCTGGCCATTTTTCCTGGCCATCTGGTAGATAAAATCGTCGCCAAAGAACAGTTTTATTGGCGCGGGGATATTTTGCCATTCTGATCGCCGGCCAAAAATAAACCAGCCAATCCGTTCAAATTTTAATTTATGTTCCGCGCCTAAATCTTGGAGATTAGGAGGATGATTTTGTCCTTTAAACAATCTGCTATACAAATCTGGGTGAAGATTATCCAGGCTTCTAAAAGTGACAAGCCCGATAGTCGGGTCTTGAATAATCTTCTCGCCTTTGCTTATAACCCGATCCCAAATTAAGCAATCATCGTTCAGCAGCAGGTAATAATCGGTTGTGGCCTGTTTAAGTCCCAAATTCCAGCTCTCATTAACATTAAAACGTTGATTAAAATGCGTTACTTTTAATCTGGGAGAGGAGCAATATTTTTTGCATTCATTATCAAGGGTATTATCAATAATATGAATATAGCAATTTTGAGTCAGCAGCAAGTCCAGACTTTTCTCCAACATTTGCGGCGCCTGATTTAGACTGGGGATGATAACTGTGGTGTTTATCGTTTTAGGCATGTACTACTAAATACATTTTTTGTTAATTCATAATTGTTGATCGCCACCTCCATCTTATTCCAAAATCGGCCGGTTAAGGTAAAATACAGGCGATGACAGGGAAGAGTACGAGTTAAGTTATAGGCATTATTGAATATTTTTAATTTCATCTTTGTAATTTCTTTTTTTGGAAAGCCGCTTAAATTTCGATGAAATATTTGCATCGCCCCATTATAAACAGCACCGATAGTAGTATTGTGACGTAATGATTCCACTCCATCTTCCATCGCTTGTTTAAGAAAAAAAAATCCTGCTAGCGGATAAGCTTTTTCCACTGCCCAAGTTTTTTGATCAACATTCTCCCTGCAAAAATTACTAAAAGTTGGTAAGGGGTGTACCCAATATTGAGAGCCATGCTTAACAATTAGTGTTTCGTCATCAGCCAACGCTTGCCAAGGGGAGGGAATTCTTTGACAACAGGTCGATTTCCCAGTGCCAGCAATAGCGGGGAGCAAATAAGCTTTGCTCTCTTTAATCACCATCCCCGCATGAAATGGCAGTCCGTCGGCATTAATCATCTCCTTATATATATAAGTCAAAAGAAAGGATAAACAGTGTATCTCCATATGGCTATTTGGAGATGGGTCAAAACCAACTATTAAATGCGGCTCCTGGGGATGATCCAAAATCTTCACAGTCCCAAAATCTCGTACCCGCCAGTCGGGAGAAAAAAACTTCATTATTTTTTGATGGAATAGTTTTTCATTATTCAAAGAATAGAAATATATTTTAGTATGATGAGAAATCGGAGCAACAATCAGCTGCATAATTGCGGCTAGTTTTTTTAACAATGCTTTGGCTTCCTTGCCAACGGCAACTAACTCCCACTTATGTCCATCAATCAAACGTAAAAGATAAGACATTAACCGTTATGAAGCGGTGCCGCCAGCAGAACAGCTACCTCCATTCCCTCCCTCGTTACATGCATAATTACTTAAACCGATGCCGCAAGACGAGAGAGGAGTCGAAGCTGATGTCCCGGTGACACAGCGATTTGTAGCGCTAGCCCCAGGACTACACTCTGCTGCAAATACTGAAACATTAAAAGAATCTTCTAAACATGGCTTCTCATACTTTATCTTTTCCATTTTTTCTACCCCCTTATTATTTTTCCCTTTTTACCCCACCGGTACTTCGACTTTCGTCAAGCGGCTTTCAACACCATCCAGCCGCCGATCCTGCTCCCGATCTTTCCCAACTGCCAAAGTCCTGTCCTCTCGCGCTTTGACTAGCTCGTCCATCACACCGTCTAATTTATTCAAAACATCATCTTTATGCTGTTTGCTCTCTTCCCGCAATTGCTTCATTTCTCCTCTCATCTCATTCTTAAACTGCGCTAAATCTTCCTTCGTTGCAAAGTTTTTCAAATCTTCCTTCGTTGCGAAAACTGTCTTTAATTTAGTGATATCCTTATCCGTAATTGCCATTTTTTCACCTCTACAAAATCATTTTACCTAGATATCTAATTATCGCAAATTTACCGAAAACTTGTCAACAACAAACTCATGGCGCTGTCGCCACCAAGTTTTCGTCGGGCAAAACGCCCCCCTGGGACAGGAATTTTTTCAGGCAGGCATCGGGGCTGGGGCCGTATATTTCCCCCGTCAAGGTGTAGGAGAGCGCCGGGCAGCCGCCGCGGCAATAAGAAATATATTCGCAAGCACGGCAATCTGCAAATCTGTCGAGCGGAATTTCTCGCCGCTGCCTGAATTTAATCAATTCTGGGTGGTTAAGCCAGATGTCTTTTAGGTTCTCTTGATTTATCCGGCCCAGTTCAACGTCGTTGATCTGCGCGCAAGGAACGATAACCCCATCCGCCCGCACCGCCAATTTGCTAAAAACACCGCCGCAGCTGGTTAACAAACCGCAACCTCCTTCTCCTTCTCGCCCTTCTCGTTGAGCTTTTACCATTTTTAACCAGAATTTTGCTTCTGCCAGTGGACCAGCGGCGGCCGAAATACGATTACCATATTTTTGAATCAATTTTAACAAAGAGTTCATGGCAACTGTTCGTTCCGCCGGTGTCAACTGGATCTCATCAGAATTTTTCTGGCACAAACCAAGATAGGAGGCGGAATTGGTGGAAAATCCCGGCAAACCTAGGTCTTCAATAAGTAATTTGGCGACATTTTCGAGATCATGGACATTATAGCGGTTGATGGTAACACGAACGGTTGTTGATAATTTGTATTTTTGCAGCTGCTTGACGGCGGCGACAGCTTTAAGGAATGTCCCTTGGCCGCGGCTGGCCTCGTGGATAATGGGCTGGGAACCGTCGATGGAGACCTGGACACTGTTGCAGCGTTTAGTCGCCGCTAAAAACTCCGCCCACTCTTCGGTAATTAAGGTGCCATTACTTAGGAGGCTAAAGCGCAGCCTGTTTTTGATAATGCCGTTGATAATCTCTTTTAAGTCAGAGCGAAAGAAGGGCTCGCCACCGGCCAGGCAGATATTAAAAACGCCGATTTTAGTTGCTTCCTCAAAGAACTTCAGCCATTCGGCCGCTGGAAGATCCTTTTCCACACTGCCTGTACTGGTAAAATGGCTGCAATACTTACAGCGCAGGTTGCAATTGTTGGTAATATTAATGTCTACCCCTGACGGGGCGCTAATAAGTTTCATAAGACTCTATCATCCTACTCCAGTTCCCGAATTGCATAAAGGCGGCGCACCTGGGGCGGAAGTCCCGCTAATACACCCATTAGCGCCAGTGGCCGATGTCCCAGTATTGCAATTATCAGTTGCAGAACTTCCTGTGCTACTACAGGGAGCCGCCTGCACTTCTCCAGAAAAATCTACCAGCTCTGGTTTCTCATACTTGATCTTTTTTTGCAAATTTATCCCCTCATTGTCAACAAACAATTTTACACCAAAATAGTTATCTTGTATAATGGTAATCATGGTAAAAATTGGTATTATCGGCGGTTCGGGGTTAGACAATCCTGACATTTTAAAAGAGGCCGTCGACAAAAGTGGCGCCAATAAATACGGCCAGCCATCTTCTCCCCTAGCCTGCGGCAAAATCAACGGCGTGGCAGTCGTCATCCTGTCCCGCCATGGGCGCGATCACAGCATCATGCCGACCAAAGTTAATTTTTTAGCTAATGTGTACGCGCTGAAAGAAGAAGGCTGCACCCATATCCTGGCTGCCACAGCCGTCGGTTCGCTGCGAGAAGAGATCGCGCCCGGCAACCTGGTCTTTCCGTCGCAATTTATCGATTTTACCCGCCGCCGCAATTTAACTTTTTTCACCGATCATGTCATCCATACCCCGATGAGCGATCCTTATGATAAACGATTGACCGATATTTTATGCCAGACTTGCGGCGAATTAAATTATAAATATAACCATGATGTCACGGTTATAACCATTGAAGGGCCCCGCTTCTCAACTCGGGCGGAGAGCCAGATGTTCCGCGCCTGGGGCGCTGATATTATTAACATGTCGACCTGTCCGGAAGTTATCCTGGCCAATGAGCTGGGGATCCCCTATCAGACCATCGCTATGTCAACAGATTACGATTGCTGGAAAGAAGATGAAGCGCCGGTCACTTTTGCCATGATCATGGAGCGAATGAAGGAAAACGCTGACAAAGTCAAAAATCTGTTAATTAACGTCGTCAGGAGGATATAATGCCGATCAAATCACGGATCAGAACAGTGCCGCATTGGCCGAAGAAAGGAATCATGTTCCGGGATATCACGACGCTATTAAAGGATCCAGTCGGACTAAAAATCTGCATCGATGATTTTTTGAACCGCTACAAAGACAATAAAATTGATATTGTCGTCGGTATTGATTCGCGCGGCTTTATTCTCGGCGGCGCCCTGGCCTATTTATTAAATAAAGGGTTTGTCCCGGTCCGTAAAAAGGGGAAACTGCCGGCGGAGACAGAGAAAGAGGAATATACGCTGGAATATGGCACAGATGTTATTGAGATCCACAAAGACGCCATTGAGCAGGGGCAAAAAGTTCTCATCATTGATGATTTGATCGCCACCGGCGGGACCGCTCTGGCCGCCGCGAAATTAGTGCAGAAACTCGGCGGTGAGATCGTCGAATTAGCTTTTATGGTTGATTTGCCTGATTTAGGCGGCAGGAAAAAATTGGCAGCGGCCGGTTACAAAGTATACGCGCAAACGGAATTCGCCGGGGAATGAAAGTCAAAGGTCAACATTATCGGACCATTTGGTTTGCCCCGCCTGTTGTCTTCTTAATCGAACAAAATCTCCTCCCTTTTTCTTTTCAAATCGTTAAATGCGCTGATTTTCAGGCGACTTGCCGGGCAATTAAAAATATGACCGTGCGCGGGGCTGGAGCGATTGGCGCGGCGGCGGGGTTTGCCATGGCGCAAGCTTTATTAGCCAAAGTTGATCCGCTGAAAGCCAAAAAAGAGATCGAAGCGACGCGGCCAACCGCGCAGAATCTGTTTTACGCGGCAGAGCGGGTCTTCCAGGCCGCCGATCCTGTCGCTTGCGCCCAAAAGATCGCCGACGAAGACGCCGCAAGCTGCCAGAGAATCGGCGAGCTTGGCAGTCAATTAATTATAGACGGAATGAGAATAGAAACACATTGCAACGCCGGCTGGCTGGCGTTTGTCGATTATGGCACGGCTCTTGCGCCCATTTACGCCGCCAGAGATCAGGGCAAAAATGTTTTTGTTTATGTCGATGAAACACGGCCGCGCGGCCAGGGAGCGCGCCTGACCGCCTGGGAATTATTCAATGAAAAAATTCCGCACGCGATTATTCCCGATAACGCCGGCGCCTCCTTAATGTCGCAGGGGAAAGTTGATATGGTAATCGTCGGCGCTGACCGCATCGCCGCCAATGGCGACGTTGCCAATAAGATCGGCACTCTGGAAAAAGCGCTTGCCGCCCATGAATATGGCATCCCCTTTTACGTCGCGGCGCCAACGGCAACCATTGATTTGCAGTGCGCTTCCGGCCAGGACATCCCGATTGAAGAAAGAAGTGAAAAGGAAGTTACTCACCAGTCGGGTATTAATGAAGAAGGCCAAAATTCCACTATCCTGGTCTGTTCCCCCGGATCAACGGCGTATAATCCGGCATTTGATGTTACTCCCGCCAAATACATCACAAAAATCATCACGGAGAGAGGGGTTGTGGCTGCTCCAGCAGCTCTTTTTCTTTGAGAGAATTGATAAACTCTTCCACATCTGCGGCGACGTTTTCCGGCACATTGTCGCAAGATTCTTTTACTCTGGCGATAATTTCTGCAACCTCGTTTTTACCGTCTAATAATTTGGTCACAAGCACCGAAGTCGGGTTGAGTCCAAAAGTATTCCCCGTATCCGGATCAAACAATACCCCCCATTCATCCAGTTCCTCCCGCAAAACAATCGAATCAAGCAATTTTGGCTGCATCTTTCATTCCCTCCCTTTGGTTTATTCTCGCAAATTAATCATGGCCTTGTCAACAACGAATTCAGGCGATAATTGAGCCGGCCGGTCATATGCCGGCAGGCGCGGCGCAGTTTTTTATTAAGCAGGAGTTTTAAGGCCGGGGCAAGACAGCGATAAAAATAATGAGACATAATGTTATAGAAAGCGCGCTGATCCTGCCGTGTGAACATCTGCCGCCTTCCCCGAAAAATCTCTTTCACCCGCCCGATGATCTGCTCGCTTTTGATGCTGCTGGCCGTCAGATTATTATCCCCTTTTTCCAGGAAACTTATTTCCCGGCTATTTTTGTTAACGCGAACAATGCGATGGCAGATCAATTTCCCATACCCCTGAAAAACAACGATATCCCCGGCTTTGATGGCTTGAGGCAGGACATTTTCCAGAAAAATAACGTCCCCTTCTTTAAGGGTCGGCGCCATGCTCCGGCCGATAAGTTTGGAGACTTTAAATTTCTTTAATTTCTGCAGCGGGGATAATTGGTTAATGTCTATATTATTCATTGCCTTTTTTTTGCAAAAAAACTGCCGTAAAACACCATCATAGGATACCATAGATAATGCCGCCAAGTAATCTCGTCAGCAGAGCGCAGGTTAAAAGCTGCAACAACCTTATCGCGATGAGGGATGAAATAAGGCCCGATAACGGGAAACAATTCTTGCGGTGAATCTAAGATCAATAAGCGCCAAAAATACCTGCGCCCTTTATTACCGGATATTATCAGTTTATACGGAAATTTTGTGATGAGAAAACGGTTAATAAAAGAAGTTTTTGGCAGCCTTATTAATAATTTTTCAGGGGAATCAACTTTCAATAACTCGCGCCTTAATCTCAAACATAATAAAAAAGCCTTGGTCATATTATAGCTTTTGATTAGACCAATAAATTTATCCCAATCAATTTCCTGCTCATATCTTAGGATAATTTCCGAAACGTCGACCAATAACTTTAAAGAGGCGAAGGACTTATAAAAGAACATGATCAGAGCATGCAGTAAGAGGATCTCGGGTGGAAACATTTTATATTGGAAACCGGCAATATTTTCTGATCGAATATCCCGCCATAAAATCTCCGGCGGGATGCGACAGCGATTGAATGGCGCCAGATTCCAATGGATCTCCACTCCGCCAATTTCTGGGTGCGTTAAAACTAAATGCTGGCTTTGTTCCAGAAAATATTCCTCTGACAAAGACTCAATACTTTTCCAGCCGGAATTAATCAATAAATCCCGGGTCTTAATCAGCTCGTTTTCCCTGACCAGGAAATCAATATCGCTGGAATGGCGTAAAGCAATATTGCCATAAATTAATTCGGCCCAGACGGGCCCTTTCAGCGCTATAAAGTCGATTCCTTCTTCTGCCAATAATCTAAAAATTTTCTTCTGTCTGGCGTCCAAAGTTAGGTTATGGATGAGATTATAACGGTAAATTGCCTGTAATGAGGCTTTAGCCGCCGGGGGGATTGATTTATCTCTAAGGTTTAAATATAATAGCGGCGCCACCTGGTTGACCAGCGCCAGATCGATTAAATGATCCCAATCGATTTTCCCGTTTAAGAGAGTGTTAATTGCAGAAGTATCTGCTCTGGTTTTAGCGCAAGCAAAAAGCAATTGGTCCATTCTGCTTATTTCGCCGCTGCTTTATAAAGCAGGTAGACAGTGACAACTGATGTTGTCAATTGGGTGATTGCTGTCATTGCCGCCCCTGTCGTTTGCCAGAATTGGTTCCAATCAAAAGGTTTTTCGTAACGAGCTACTTCACCTGGTTTAGTCGGCACCAGAATGGTATCGCCGGGAGCGATCGTTAACAGCCAGCGGTCTTTTTCCGTCCGCCCGTTAGCCCGCAGGACAGTAACATTGTTAAGATCAGCGTATTTATTGCCGCCGCCACAAAGATTAATATAATAATTGGCTGATTTTCCCTGTTCGTAAAGCAGGCTGGCGCCGGAGGAATAAACATCGCCGATAACGGTGACCGAATTTATCTGGTCGGGGATTGTTAAAGTGTCGCCATTTTGCAGGACGATGTCCCATTCATTACCCGGCCGGATTTTATTTAAATCAAGCAGGATACGGCCGGGAATTTCCCAATTAATTTTATTTAAATTGAAATCATAATAGCGTTTGATTTGTTCCGTGCGGTAAAGATTTTCTTCACTGGACAGCCCCATTGGGATGCTCAATAATTCCCGCTCTTCCCGTGTCTGCAGATCGCGCTGCAGCTGGGTTGCTTCGCTTGTCAGCTGTTGTTTTAACGATTCTCTGGTAAAAACCGCTCCCTCTAAGAAGGCCTTTCCTGTAAAACCGCCGGCCCGGGTAACAACTGAACTTAATCTTTCGTTGGGGAAAAGGACATATTTGCCGGGATATAAAAAATTCCCTTGCAAGGTGACTGTGCTGTTGACCCGATAATCAGGCAGCCGTCTTATGATTAAATAATCATCTTTTTCCAACAAAAGATCCTCGGTTTTGTCTTTATTTTCTAAAACTAACCGCAAATCAATGTTATAAAGATCTATTTTGGCATAGCTTATGGCCCGATAGAGCTCCGCTTTTTCCAGATAAGCGCTCTTTTTAACCCCGCCAGCCTGGAACACCAGGTCGCTGACCCGCATATTAGCCGTGAGTGGATAGGTTTTATCGCCATCGTTAACCTCACCGGCAATATAAACTTTAGACTCACCCTCAATCCCTTTCTTAGAAAAAACCCGAACCCGGTCAAATTCCTTTAAAAGAGGATTATTACCCAAATCTCCTTGTTTCGTCTTATTTAAGTCGATAGCCAAGACTTCTGGATGCATATCTGGAGGGGCAAGGCGAAAGATTTGGGCGCGGCCAAGATAAGCGTCAGAGGAGAGCCCTTGGGCCTTGTTTAATAAATCTTCTAGCCGCATCTCGCTGGTTAATTCATACCGCCCGGATCTAGTCACACTCCCTTCTAAGTAAACAACTTTCCTGATGGTAGCATCAATAGAGAAAATGGCAATCGAATCAAGATTCTCCAGGTAAACCGGATTAACATTTTTAACCTTGAGATAATCGGCATAATTTACATCTTGCGCTCTCTGTTCAATATTTTTGCCGCGTCGTTCAATTTGAATTCGTTGCAGATAAGAGGTGGGAGTAATGCCGCCGGCTAATTCTACAAAATCACTAAGTTCTGTCGTCCCTTTTAATTCATAAATCGCCGGGCGGTTGACATTGCCGCTGATAGCCACGACCTTGCCAATCAGCGGCACGCGGATCACATCACCGCTCTGGAGTAAAAGATCCCCCGCTTTGCTGCCGGATAGAATAAATTTATACAAATCAACCGTTTTAATTTTCTGACCGTTACGCACGAGTTCGATATTGCGCAATGTCCCGGCGCGCGTCGGGCCGCCGCCCAGAAAAACCGCGTCATATAAAGTGGTATTGGCCAGGGTGGTGTAAGCGCCCGGCTTATTTATTTCACCCGTCAAGTAAATTTTAATTGCGCCTATTTCTTTAAGGGTCAAATCAACATTAAAATCGGTGACAAAGACAATGGCCAGTCGCTGCATTAAGAGCTCTTTTGCTTCGGCCAAAGTAAGCCCGGCTATTGTGACCACGCCAACTTTGGGGATGACGACAGAGCCGCGATCATCAACGATCATGGCGAAAGAATCATTAACACTACCCCAGATGGTGACCAATAAATTATCCCCGGGATTAATGCGGTAATTGGGTCCAATGGGAAGACTCGATATCAGGGCGAATTTTTGCCCGACAGTTCGCTGAAAGACATCATAGCCGAATTGACGCAGGGTTCCCAACACTTGTTGAGTCGGTCTCATTTCATCTTTTATTTTACTAATGAAACCTTTTTCGATAGAAGAAAATGCCTCTTTAGGCTGTTCAGCCGGGCTATTGTCAACGGGAGAAACGCTTGACTGGCCTTCAGTTGGTTTGGCCGCCGAAGCGCTACTTGGTGACGATGGTTGAGTGGGCGCGGTTGGCGGTGACACAGTGGGATCAACTATCTCCTTTATTTTACTTTTTTCTTCCGGCGTTAAATTTTGCAATTTTTGCTTTTGCTGGG